>CAJUPS010000020.1 GCA_910588045.1 uncultured Oscillospiraceae bacterium
CTGCGGGGTGCTTCCGTTAGACACTCCCCCTTGCAGGGGGTCTCTCTTTGAAAGGGCGTCAGCCGGAGTTCTACAAGTACCAGACCACTAGATCAGATGCCCGTAGGACCCGAAATTCGGTGGCTTCGCCTAACAAAGCCTGAATCGCACTTCGCAAATCCCCCGCATAGGGAGCGGCGCTCCGAGCCGCTCCCGCAAGGGATTCTTAAACCGTAGGTTTAAGCGAGCTTTTGGTTACTTTTCCCTCGCGGGAAAAGTAACCGCGGAGTCCGGGGCCGCGTAGGTCCCGGGCTACCGACGAGAAACAAGCCGGGCGGCGTGCATCGCCGCAGAAGAAAATTTTCCTCCATTCTACTCCTTTTCCCCCTCAATAGCAAGCTCATTTTCACGAACCGTCAAAATAACCCCCTGCCCGCTGGCAAAGCGGCCAGAAAGCACCCCCTCCGCCACGATGTCCTCCACCTCCCGCCGGAGGGCCCGTCGAAGGGGCCGCGCCCCGTTGACGGGATCATAGCACTTCTCCGCCAGCAGCTCCACAGCCTCTTCCCCGGCCCGGAGGGTGAGGCCCAGGGGCCTCATCCTCTTGGCCGTCTCCGCCAGCATCCGCCGGGCGATCTCCTTCAAATCACTCTTGTCCAGCTGCCGGAAAACGATCGTATCGTCAATGCGGTTGAGAAACTCCGGCCGGAACGTCCTCTTCAGCTCGTCGGTCACCGAGCGGCGCACGCGGTCCTGCCGGACCGCCTCGCCGTCCGTCTCCCCGGCAAACCCCAGCGCCTGCCCGCTGGTGATGGCCCTCGCCCCCACGTTGCTGGTCATCACCACCACCGCGTTGCGAAAATCCGCCCGCCGCCCGTGGCTGTCCGTCAGACGCCCGTCCTCCAGGATCTGGAGCAGCAGGTTCCACACCTCCGGGTGGGCCTTCTCGATCTCATCAAAGAGCACCACCGCATAGGGCCGCTTCCGGATCTTCTCCGTCAGCTGCCCCCCCTCCTCGTGGCCCACGTACCCCGGAGGGGACCCCACCAGACGGCTGGCCGCGTGGGACTCCGCGTACTCCGACATGTCGATGCGGATCAGGGCCTCCTCCTGGCCGAACATGGCCTCCGCCAGCGCCCGGCAAAGCTCCGTCTTCCCCACGCCGCTGGGCCCCAAAAGCAAAAAGCTCCCCGTGGGCCGCTGGGGCTCCTTGAGCCCCACCCGGCCCCGCCGGATGGCCCGGGCCACGGCGGAGACCGCCTCATCCTGCCCCACCAGGCGGCGCTTGAGCGTCTCCTCCAGCTCCAGGAGCTTCTCCCCCTCGTCCTGGGTCAGACGCTGGACCGGGATGCCTGTCCACTCCGCCGCCACCGCCGCCACGTCCTCCTCCGTCACGGCGATCAGATCGTCCGTCCGCCCGTCGTTCCAGTGCTTGCGGGCCTCCCGGAGCTGCTGGACGAAGTCCGCCTCCGCGTCCCGCAGCCGGGCCGCCGTCTCGTAGTCCTGGCCCGCGATGGCCTCGTCCTTCTCCCGCCGGACGGAGGCCACCCGCTCCTCCAACTCCCGGAGGTCCGGCGAGCGGGTCTCGCACTCCATCCGCACCCGGGCGCAGGCCTCGTCCATCAGGTCGATGGCCTTGTCCGGCAGGAAGCGGTCCGGCAGATACCGGCGGCTGAGCTCCACCGAGGCGTACACCGCCTCGTCGCTGACCGCCAGCTTGTGGTGGGCCTCGTACTTGTCCCGCAGGCCCATGAGGATCTCCACCGCTGCCTCCGGCTGGGGCTCCTCCACCGCCACCGGCTGGAAGCGCCGCTCCAGCGCCGCGTCCTTCTCGATATACCGCCGGTACTCGTCCCGGGTGGTGGCCCCGATGACCCGGATCTCCGAGCGGCTGAGGGCGGGCTTGAGGATGTTGGCCGCGTCCACGGCCCCCTCGGCGCTGCCCGCGCCCACGATGGTGTGGAGCTCGTCGATGAAGAGGATCACGCTGCCCATGCGCCGGATCTCCGCCAGGGCGTTCTTGACCCGCTCCTCAAACTCCCCCCGGTACTTGGTGCCCGCCAGCATGGCCGCCAGGTCGATGGAGAGGATGGTCTTCCCCAGCAGCTCCTCCGGCACGTCGCCGCTGACCACCCGCTGGGCCAATCCCTCCGCCACGGCGGTCTTGCCCACCCCCGGCTCCCCCACCAGCACGGGGTTGTTCTTGGTCCGGCGGGAGAGGATGCGGATGCACCGGGCGATCTCCCGGTCCCGGCCCACCACCGGGTCCAGCTTGCCCTCCCGGGCCAGGGCGTTGAGACTGCGGGTGAACTGCTCGAGGACCTTGGACCGGGGCGCCTCCTCCCGCCGGGTGGGGGCGATGCGGGTGGGGGCCTCCCGGGGCAGGCGCTGGACCACGCTCATGCGCTGGAAGAGGGCCGTCTGAATTTTCTTCGGGTCCGCCCCTATGTCCGTCAGCACCCGCATGGCCATGGTGCCGTTCTCCTTGAGGATGCCCAGCAGCAGGTGCTCCGTGCCCACGTAGCCCTCCCCCAGGCGGTTGGACTCCCCCACGGCGTTCTCGATGACCCGCTTGGCCCGGGGGGTGAGCCCCTGGGGCGGCGCCAGCCCCGCCAGGCCCGTGCCCACGATCTTCACGATGGCCTCCCGGGCCCGCTCCCCGGTGACGGACTGCTCCGTCAGGCACCGGTGGGCCGCTCCGCCCTCCTCCCGCAGAAGGCCCAGCAGCAGGTGTTCGCTGCCCACGTAGCTGTGGCCCAGCTCCTCCGCCGACGCCTGGGCCAGGCGCAGGGCGCTCTGCGCCCTGGGGGTGAATCGGTTGTCGTACATGATGCGTCCCATCCTCCGTAAGATGAAAAATTCTTCCCGTTCAGTATGCCCCTACCGGCAGCTTTTACACATTTGACACTGGTGCGGAGGGGATGAACCTTTTTCTTGAAAGAAAAAGGTTCCCAAAAAGAACTTTCATGCGGGACTATGGCCGTTGCCGGTCCGGCATTTTGACCCGGTAACGAATAGAAGCGGATTTTGCGCTGTGAAACATTTTTCCCCCGCCGGATGAATTTACACTTGCTTTTTGCAGACATCGTTGTTACAATAGGGTTACCCATTTTAAGGAGGTAATCATTCATGGCACATAGAATCACCGACGCCTGCGTCAGCTGCGGCACCTGCGCTGAGAACTGCCCCGTCGAGGCCATTTCCCAGGGCGATACCCAGTACGTCATCGACGCCGATGCCTGCGTGGACTGCGGCGCCTGCGCTGCCAACTGCCCCACCGAGGCCATCGTAGCCGAGTAAGGTACATCCGTAAAAAGCCCCGTTCTCATTAGAGAACGGGGCTTTTTCGCGCAGTGCCCGCGTTCCCTCCCCGATGCTGGCGGGCCATCCCCCGAGGACCGCTCTCCCGGCTCTCCTATCCGCAGCAAAAACAACGCGGTATGCTTGAATATCGCGCTTTACAGACCACATAAAAGCGTATAAACTGGAAGCAGTTGCAACATCATCCATGGATGGAGGCCCGGGCTCAACTGCACTATTTTTAGTTATCTGAAAAGAAAGAGAGGGAATACTATGGCTACCTCCCCCGCGAAAAAGAGCAACGCGCCATATTATATCTGTGTCGCGGTTGCTGTATTTTTCATGTTCATTTTTGGACGCATTGTTCCCACCTTTGCAGGAATTACCCCCGTCGGCATAAGCATGTTGGGCATCTTCTTCGGCGTGCTGATTGTCACCATCGCTACCGGCGAAACCTTCTGGCCCGCCCTGTTGGGCCTGTTCGCCATGATCATCTGCGATTTTACCACTGCCAGCGGCATACTGGCCACCTGGTTCGGTAACGTCACCATCCAGCAGATCATCTGGGTTATGGCGCTTACCGGCGCCGTCACCGAATCCGGGGCTGTCAACGTGCTGGCCCGGAAGGTCCTGAAAATCAAGGCTCTCCAGGGTCATCCCATGAGACTCGTCACCGCCCTGTTCCTTGCCGTGCTGGTCTGCTCCGCTCTGGTGAGCAGCCCCACCACCATGCTCCTGCTGTGGTATCCCATCCTGGACACCATCTGCGATATGTGCGAGGTGAAGAAGGACAGCGACCTCAAGCGCAGCCTGCTGCTGGGCGTGTACATCTCCGCCATGGGCGCTTACGTGCTCCCCTTCAAGGGCGTCCACCTGTCCTCCATCGCCATCATCAGCGGCATCATGGAGGCCAGCGGCCTGGTCTTTGACAACACCGCCTACCTCCTCGTCGCCACGCTGGTCATCCTGGCCTTCGTGCTGGCCTACATCGCGTTTATGCGCTTCGTTTGGAAGATCGACCTTACCCCCCTGAAGGATTTCGACGTGGATAAGATGGGTCTCACCGAGGCCGACCTGAAAATGAACGGCCGCCAGAAGATCCTCCTGGGCTTCATGCTCTTCGGTATTGCGTTCCTGCTGCTCAGCATGGTGCTGCCCAAGGGCTCTGCGGTTACCGCGTTCTACAACAAGATCGGTTCTACCTGGATCTGGATCATTCTGTTTGCCATCCTGTGCATCATGCGGGATAAGGAGGGCAAGCCCTTCATCAACGGCGTCAAGCTGCTCCAGACCAAGACCATGTGGGGCATCGTGGCCGTGGCAGGGTGCTTTACCATCTGCGGCAACGCCATTGCCTCCGATGACCTGGGCATCAAGGCCGCCATTGCGGACTTCCTCTCCCCCATCCTGGGCAACGCCAGCTGGCCCATCATGGTCATCCTGTGCGTGGTGATCTCCACCGTGTTCACCAACATCACCAACGGTATGCCGGTGAGCTTCACCATCAACGCCGTGTGCATCCCCCTGGCCTGCACCATGCAGATGAACGGCGGCGGCAACGCCACCATTCTGGGCGTGGCCACCATCCTGTCCGCTATGTGCGCGTTCATGACCAACGGCGCCATCGCCTATGCTACCTTGCTGCTGGGTCGTGAGGAAATGACCAACAAGTTCATCTTTACCAAGGGTCTGGTCACCAATGGCATATACATCGTCGTTGCAAGTGTGATCTGTATCATATTCGGCTACATCTTTTAACTACTGCAACGAAGGAGTCATATATTATGAGTAAGACCTACCTGGAGCCCTCCCGCCCCCTCCCTGTCGAGGCCGAATGTGATATTCTGGTGGTCGGCGGCGGCGCGGCCGGCCACTCCGCCGCCATCGCGGCGGCCCGCGCCGGGGCAAAAAACATTATCCTTCTGGAGCGCTACGGCTACATGGGCGGCGACGTGACCGGCGGTTATGTCATCATGGTGCCCAACCTGTCCTGGTACGACAAGTCCTTCGTACGAGGACTCCAGGAGGAGTGGTTCACCCGCTTAAACCCCATTCCCAACGCGGTGCGCGGCCCGTCCCTGGACAAGATCGGCTCTACCGACCCGGCCCTGCTCCACCCCTGGATGGCCATTCACGACTGCGTGAGCCGGGGCGGCTTTGGCGGCGCCAAGCCCAACTGCCTGGTGCGCTCGGTGTACTTCGAGCCCAATCAGCTGAAGGTCGAAATGGACAAGATGCTGCTGGAGCACAAGGACGCGATCACCGTCATGTGCCACAGCTGGGTCAGCGGCCCCATCGTGGAGGACGGCGCCGTGAAGGGCGTGATCTACGAGAGCAAGGAGGGGCGGAAGGCCATCCTTGCCAAGCAGGTGATCGACGCCACCGGCGACGGCGACCTCTACTCCCGGGCGGGCGCGCCCTACTCCAGCATGTCCGACGGCGTGACCCGCGCCAATACCACCGCGCTGGTGTGGCGCATCGGCGGCGTGGACGGGGACGCCTATTACGAGTGGAAGCAGGCCCACCCCGCTGAGATGAACGCCCTGCGGGCGGGGCTGCAAAGAACGGCGGGCTTCCGCTGCGTGCCCATGGCCTCCAACCAGAGCGATATTTTCTGGATGAACAACTGGCACATGAACCGGGATTGTTCCAAGGTCAAGGATCAGACCGAGACCGAGATGAACACCCGGGCCACCATGCGGGAGACGCTGGCCTACCTGAAGGAGGCCGTCCCCGTGGCCTTCCGCAACGCCTACCTCTACGACATCGCCCCCCAGCTGGGCACCCGCGTCAGCCGCCGCCTCAAGGGCGAGTATGTGATGACCACGGCGGATTTCGCCTACGCCATCCGGCACGACGACGTGATCGCGTGGCACTCCACCATCTGCCAGGTCAACGACTGCGGCCCCGTGGAGATCCCCTATCGGGCCATCCTGCCCCAGGGCGTGGAGAATCTGCTGTGCCCGGGCCGCCATCTGTCCGCGGACGGCGTGGCCATCGACTGGCTGGACCTGATCCCCCAGTGCGTTGGTACTGGCCAGGCCGCCGGTGTGGCCGCTGCGGTTGCGGTGGCCGACGGCTCCACGGCCCACGGCGTGGACATCCGGAAGGTACAGGACATCCTGGTGGACCAGGACGTGCCTCTGCCCCGGAACGCCAAGTTCGCCGCCAAGGACCCCTCCTACCAGGAGTGTGTGGAGGCCCACGAGTATGGTCTCTACACCGACAAAGCCAAGCTGGCCAAGGAACAGAAGGAAAAGGGCCAGGCTCTGAACCTGGAGTTCCAGGAGGACATCAACAAGCCCAATGTGGAACGAAAGCTCCACTGAGCCCCGGCCCGAGCCGCCGGAGGAGGACATCTCACTGGAGGTCCTCCTCTCCCTGCGGCCCCAGCCGGGCTGTGAGAAGGACGGCGTGTGCAACGAGTGCGGCCTGTGCGAGCACTGAACCGTCAAGAAAAAATGTCGGCCCGGGACCAGTGGTCCCGGGCCGACTCTGCGTCAGATCAGCTGTCCCCGCATGAAATCCAGAAAGGCCGCCAGGGCGGGACTGGGCTCCAGCGCCCGGCACCATACCACGCGGTTGGTGCTGGACTGGAAGAAATCAATGGGCACCTGCCGCACCCCCTCCCAGGTGGCCATCATGTCCAGCGGCAGGATGGGGTAGAGCTTCCCCTGCACCGTCAGCTCCCGCAGGAGCATCTGATCGGAGGTGCGCAGCACCACGTTGGGCTGCCGCCCCATCGCCTCGAAGCTGGCGTTGAGGATGTGCTCTACCGGCATGGGCGTGCTGAAAAAGCCGAGGGGCAGGTCGATGATGTCTCCAATGCCCGCCTTGCTTCCAATCCGGGTATTTTTCTCCGCCACGCCCAGCATGATGGGGTTCTGATAGAGATCAAAATACTCGAACGCCGCCCGGTCCGGCACCGCGGGGGTAAAGGAGGCGTCCAGCGCCCCGTCCAACAGCAGCTTCCACGAGTCGAAGGCGTTGTGTTCCGTGACATAGAGCCGGATGTCCGGGTACAGGTCCTGAAATTTTTCCAGATAGCCCTTGTGGACGCAGTAGGCGTTGGTGGGCGTCACCCCTATGCGCAGAGGGCGGACCTGTTCCTGCGCGGAGAGGCAGCGGATGCGCTCCTTGGCCGTAGAGCAGCTCGCCAGGAAGGTCTCAAACAGCCGCGCCAGGATGCGCCCGCTCTCCGTCAGGGTCACGCCGCTGCGGGAGCGTGTAAAAAGGACCGCCTCAAACTCCTCTTCCAGTTCAATGATCGCCCGCGATACGACCGAACGGGAGACAAACAGGGCGTCGGCGGCAGCGGAAATATTCCCCGTTTGGCATACCTTTTGGAAATACTCGATTTGCTTTAGCGTCATGGTGCGTCGCTCCCTATTTCAATTGTTTTGACTCGCCGCCCGTTGGGCGGAACCAATCCCTTACGGCCGCCTGATGCAGAGGTTCAGCAGCAGGGAGAGCGCGGCAAGGCCGATCAGGAAGATAAACGGCGTCGAATATCCGCCGCTGGACTCCAGCAGGCGGCTGGCCACGGTGGCCATCATCGAGGCGCCCATCAGGTTGAAGTTCATCACGGAAAAATTCAGCGGAAAATATTTTGTCCCGTAGAATGCGGCGGTAAACGCGGAGGTGATCGTCGGCCCGGTGCCGTAGGAGAACCCGGTGGCACAGAGACCGGCCACGCAGAGCGGGAGCGAATGGGTCAGCACGGAGAGCAGCGTGATCCCCGCCGCCGTGATGGTGAGCAAATTGGCGAGCAGCATGGTCCTTTTTCTGCCGAACCTGTCAAACAGCGCGCCGGTGGCGATGCGCCCCAGGCCGTTGCAGACCGACAGCACCCCCACCATATTGGTGGCAAACGCCCCGCCGGCGCCCACGGAGATGGAGAGGTCCCGGGCAAAGGAGATCACGGTGTTCCCCACCGCGGACAGGCATACGATGCAAAAAAACGCCAGCCAGAAGGAGAGGCGGTGGACCATCTCCCAGGTGCGGTACTCCTTCGCCTCAAAACTTTCACCGCCACGGACCGCCTTTTTCTCCCCCGCCGGGAGCTGCACGTCCGCAGGGGGCAGCCGGAGCAGCAGCGCCGCCGCCACCAGGATCACGCCGAGGGCGATGCCCACGGCCAGATAGGCCATGCGCCAGCCCGGCCCCTCGATCAGCGTCGAGGCGAGGTTCCCCACTACCAGGGCGGAAGCGCCGAAGCCCATCAGCAGCGCGCCGGAACAGGTGCCCTTTTTATCCGGGAACCAGGCGCTGACCGTTGCGATGATCACATTATAGGCAATCCCGATCCCAAACCCCGCAAGGCCGCCATAGCTGATATAGAGCATGACGATATTGCCCCCGGACAGCCGGGACGCCAGAATAAAACCGGTACAGCTGATGACGCCGGACAGGATCAGCGCAGGCCGGACCCCCAGCCGCTTGCTGGCCATGCCGCCCACAAAGGCGCCCAGGCAGAAAAAGCAGATGGTCAGCGTAAAGTTGAGCGTCAGTTCCGACCCGGCCCAGCCAAATTCGTCCGTCAGGGGCGCTTTCAGGATGGACCAGGCGTAGATAATCCCGCCAAACAGGAGCGCCCCCACGCCCATTGCCAGATAAAACCATCGAATCGAAAGACTTTGCTGCCTTTCTCTCATAGCGAGAACCCCCTCTTTGCCCGCATCGTTTCGCGCGGTAATCGTCTCTGCTGCGGAAGCTCCGCACAAATCTCCATGCCCCTCCCAGCGGGAAGGCTCCTCCTATTTTACCGGATATTTTCCTGTTTGTCCATAGGTTTTTATATTTTATAAAATATATTTTGTATCTCGCAAAAACGACTTGCATTTCCGGGCGGATGGGAGTATAATCGGAAGTGTGCAAATGTTCCCCAAAAACCCGCCTTATTGGGCGAAACGGATATGAAAGGAACGGGGGTGGATCCGATGTCCGACAATTGGCCGGCGGCGCTGGGGCTGACCGGGGAGGAGCACAGCTTCGTATTGATCGGGGAGGCCGGGAGCGGCAAGAGCGAGATTGCGATCAATTTAGCCCTTGCGCTTTTGCAGAGGGGGGACAAGGCCGTCCATTTCTGCGACCTGGATATGACCAAGCCCCTCTTTCGCTCCCGCGACCAGGCGAAGCGCCTAACGGACCGGGGCGTCACGGTCCACTTCGAGGAGCAGTTTTATGACGCCCCTGTGGCCGTCGGCGGCGTGCACCGGCTTCTGCGGGACGAGGGGTGCTATACCGTGCTGGACGTGGGCGGCGACTACATCGGCGCCCGGTCCATCGGCGGGTACGCCCCCCTGCTCAACGCGCCGGGGACGGTGGTGTGGTATGTGGTCAATCCATACCGCCCCTGGTCCATGGATATAGACCACATCGACGCGGTTCTGGCCCAGGTCCTGGGCGTCTCCCACGTCCGGCTGGAGCGGCTCCGCCTCCTGGGCAATCCCAATCTCGGGCCGGATACCGCCGCGGCGGACGTGATCTCCGGCGCGGAAAAGCTGGTTGAAATGGTGGGCCCGTACAAGCCGGTGGACTTCTTCTGCGCCAGGGAGGCGCTGACCCCCGCGCTGGAGGGCCGTCTGCCCGGGCCCCTCTTCCCCATTCATCTGTATCTCACATATGAGTGGGCCGAGTAACGTCATTCCTGAAGACGGCATATACATCAAAAATTCACAGCAAAGGAGCGAGTGAAATGGCATCAGGCAAGGTAGAGATCATCAAGGAGCGGTGCAAGAGCTGCGGCTACTGCGTCAAGTTCTGCCCCAAGCACGTGTTGGCCACGGGGAAAGAGGTCAACTCCAAGGGCTACGAGTACGTGTATCCGGCCAATCCCGACGATTGCATCGGATGCGCCATCTGCGGCCGGATCTGCCCCGACGGGGCCATCGACGTCTACAAAGAAACGTAAGGAGGTTGAATCCCATGGCAAGAGTATTCATGAAGGGGACGGAAGCGGTCGCCGAAGCCGCCGTCCGCGCAGGCTGCCGGTTTTTCGCCGGTTATCCGATCACCCCGCAAAACGAAGTCCCCGAGTACCTGTCCCGCAGGCTGCCGGAGGTTGGCGGCGTGTTCATCCAGGGCGAGAGCGAAGTCGCGTCCGTCAATATGGTCTATGGCGCCGCCGCCGCAGGGTGCCGCTCCATGACGTCCTCCTCCTCTCCCGGCATCTCCCTGAAGAGCGAGGGGATCAGCTACTGCGCCGCGGCCCGGATCCCCATGGTCTACGCCAACTTCGCCCGGGGCGGCCCGGGCGTCGGGTCCATCCAGCCCGCCCAGCAGGACTATTTGCAGGCCACCAAGGCCAGCGGCAACGGCGGCTTCCGTATGCCCGTCCTGGCGCCCGCCACCGTGCAGGAGGCCGTGGACCTGACCGTCAGGGCTTTTGACTGGGCGGACCGGGACCGCACGCCCGTCCTCATTCTGGCCGACGGCGTGATCGGCACCATGATGGAGCCGGTGGTCCTCCCCGAGATGAAGTCCGAGGAGGAGGTCGCCGCCATCAAGGAGTCCAAGCGGAGTTGGGCCTGTGTGGGCCACAAGCTGGACTACGCCCACCGGTCCTGGATCGAGCCGGGCCAGTGGTCCACCGCACGGATGCAGAAGTGCAACGAGGACGCGGCCGCCATGTACAAGGCGTGGGAGAAGGAGGCCATGGTGGAGGAGTACCGTCTGGAGGACGCGGAGATCGTCCTGACCGCCTACGGCATCTCCGGCCGTATCGCCAAGTCCGCCGTCAATCTCCTGCGCGCGGAGGGCATCCGGGCCGGTCTTATCCGCCCCATCACGGTGTTCCCCTTCCCCGCCGTTGCCTACGACCATATCGACTACGGCCGCGTCAAGGCCGTTCTGGATGTGGAGATGTCCATCCCCGCCCTCTTTGTGGAGGATGTGAGGACCGCCGTGCGGGAGCGCTGCCCCATTGAGACCTGCCTGTGCTCCGGCGGCAATATCATGAGCCGCGAGGCCGTCGTGGCCGCGGCCAAAAAAATCATGGAGGGCTGAGTCATGGAAAAAATCTATACCAGAACGAAGACCATCCAGGAGGACAAGGTCTCCGGCTTCTGCCCCGGCTGTATGCACTCCACCGTCATCAAGCTCATCGGCGAGGCGCTGGAGGAGATGGACCTGGTGGACAGGGCCGTATGCGTGCAGGGCATTGGCTGCTGCGGCCTCCATATGGATTACATCGCCTACGACGACATCACGGCGGCCCACGGGCGGGCCTGCGCCGCCGCCACCGGCATCAAGCGCACCAATCCCGAAAGCCTGGTCTTTACCTACCAGGGCGACGGCGACTTCGCCTCCATCGGCCTGGCGGAGTCCATGTCCGCCGCCAACAGGGGCGAGAACATCACCGTGATCTTCATCAACAACGGCATTTACGGCATGACCGGCGGCCAGCTCTCCCCCACCACCCTCATCGGGATGAAGGCCACCACCGCGCCCAGGGGCCGCACGGCCGAGGAGCACGGCTATCCCCTGCACATGTGCGAGATCCTCAACCAGCTCAAGGCCCCCTATTACCTGGAGCGGACCAGCTGCAACACCCCCGCCAATGTGAACAAGACCAAGAACGCCATCAAGAAGGCGTTCCAGGCCCAGTTGGACGGCAAGGGCTTCACCATGGTGGAGATCGTCACGAGCTGCCCCACCAACTGGGGGATGGACGCCCTCCAGAGCCTGGACTTCATCGAAGAGAGAATGCTGCCCGAGTTTCCCCTGGGCGTCGTCCGGGACCGCAGTAAAGAGGAGGTATGACTTGTGGAAACCAATCTGTGCGTAGCAGGCTTCGGCGGTCAGGGCATCATGTCGCTGGGCAAGTTCCTGGCGGACGCCACCTGCAATTCTACCGATAAGAACGTGACCTTTTTCCCCTCCTACGGCGCCGAGCAGCGGGGCGGCACGGCCAACTGCTACGTGGTCATCTCCGACGACGATATTGGCGCGCCTCTGGGCGACGTCATGGACAACCTGATCGTCATGAACGGCCCCTCCCTGGTCCGATTCCTGCCCACCCTGAAGAGGGGCGGCACCCTGTTCATCAACAGCTCCATTGTGCCCGACGAGATCGACCGCAGCGATGTCAAGGTGGTGCGGGCCCCCGTCACGGAGCTGGCCCTGGAGATGGGGAACGCCAAGGTGCTCAACGTCATCATGCTGGGCGTCTACGTGGGCTATACCGAGGTCATTGATCCCGCCATCGTCTGGGATACCATTGAGCACAAGCTGGCCTCGAAGCCCAAGCTACTGCCCCTCAACAGGCTGGCCTTTGAGAAGGGCCTGGCGCTGGGCCGGGCCCAGCGATAAGGAGAACAGCGCCGCTCTCTCCAGGGGCCCATCGGAGAGAGCGGCACAAGGCGCACCGCTCGGGAGAGCGCAGGCGGCGCTTTCCCGAGCGCGTTATGAGGCGTGCTCCCTGATCCATTGGCAGACCGCCGGTCGGTTTTTCTGACTGTAGACCAACAGCGCGCCGCAGACCGCGTCGGCGTCATTGGCGACCACCGCGTCATGGATGGTCTGGAACAGGCCGAGGTCCTCCCTGCCGTCGATGCACTCGGCGCAGATGTGGCGGAGCAGGAGCATTTGCCCCTGTATGGCGATCATACTCTTGTCCAGCCGCCGGTTGCCGCAGCGGTGGTAGAAGGCCCCTATGAGCTCATGGACGGCCTTTACCCGCTCGCGGGCGGTTTTGGCCCCGTCGTAGCGGACGATCTGCGCTTCAATTTCCCGCGCCAGCTTGTCCCGGTCGCCCCGCTCCATTGCGAACCGGACCGCCGCCGCCTGGAGGGTGTAGGCCAGCTCCTCGATCTCGGCGACATCGTGTTCATCCAGCGTCAGGACCGAGGCCCCCACGTTGGTTTCGTTCATGACCAGCCCCTCCTGCTGCAACCGGTTCAGCGCCTCCCGCAGGGGCGTGCTGCTCACGCCGAGCTGCTCCTGGATCTCGCTGACGTTGAGCCGCTTTCCCAGCGGGAGCTTCAGGGTGATGATGTCCTCCCGCAGTCTCGCATAGGTCAGATCGACCAGGGACTCTTTTTTGATTTTTGCCATAGGCTTGCTCCGTCTCCGAAAGTTTGTTGATAAATTATATCCTATTATAGCTGGAATTTCCAAAAAATGCAAGCACATGGAAGCTCAAAAAGCGGGATGACAATCCGGCGCCATGATGGAAATGGTTCAAAATTTATAATAGAATGGAAATATGTATCTATGGTATACACAAGTTTTGACGAATTGATTGCAAAGCAGAAGGCGGCGCCCCACGCCGCCCGGATGGCCGTGGCCGCCGCCGGTGACGAGCACACCATCGAGGCCGTCCTCCACGCCCGCAGGGAGGGCATTGTCCGCCCGGTCCTGGTGGGCGGACGGGCCGCGATTGCGGACGCACTGGCCCATTTCGGCGAGACCGTTCCCGACGAGGACATCTGCGACGTCCCCGACGCCGCCGAGGCCGCACGGGTCGCCGTAAGCCTGGTCCGGGACGGCAGAGCGGACTTCCTGATGAAGGGCAAGCTGGATACCAGCGTGATGCTCCGGCCCGTGGTCAACAAGGAGACCGGCCTGGGCAAGGGGGGCGTCATGAGCCACTTCACCATCTTCCAGATCCCCGGCTACCACAAGCTGCTGGCCGTGGTGGACGGCGGCATGGTGCCCTATCCGACGCTGGAGCAGAAGAAGTGCATCATTGAGAACACCGTCGGCGCCCTGCGGGATCTGGGCTACGACGAGGTAAAGGTGGGCGTTCTGGCCTGTGTGGAAAAGCTCAATCCCAAGATGCCCGAGACCGTCGAGGCCGACGCACTCAAGCAGATGAACCGGCGGGGCGAGCTCACCGGCTGCTATGTGGAGGGGCCCATCTCCTACGACTGCGCCATGAGCAGGGAGATCGCGGCGTTCAAGGGCTTCGACAGCCCCGTCTCCGGCGACTGCGATATTCTGGTCGCCCCCAACATCCACGCGGGCAACATCATGGGAAAGATGCTGACGGTCACGCTGGGCGCGTCCATGGCGGGCTTCATCGTGGGCGCCAGGTGCCCCATCGTCATGACCAGCCGCGGCTCGTCTCCCATGGAGAAGTATCTCTCCATCGTGATTTCCGCCGCTGCTGCCGGTTAGGAGGGGACCCATGGAAAAACTGTTGATTTTGAATCCCGGTTCCACCTCCACCAAGCTGGCGGTATTCGAGGACGAGGAACCGCTGTTCATCGAATCCATCGTCCACACCCCCGAGGATCTGGCGCCCTTTGACCGCGTTGCCGACCAGTACGAGTTCCGCCGGGAGCTGGTGGTCAAGACGCTGCGGGACCACGAGGTCGCCATGGAGTCCCTCACGGGCATCGTCTCCCGGGGCGGCCTCCTGACGCCGATCCAGGCGGGCGCCTACGAGGTCAACGACGATATGGTCTGGCAGCTGAAGAACCGGCCGCAGAATGAGCACGCCTCCAATGTGGGCGCGATGATTGCCAGAGCGCTGAGCAAGGAGTACCATATTCCCGCCTTCATCTACGACGGCATCACCGTGGACGAACTGACGCCCATCAACAAGATTACCGGCCTGCCGATTTTGCGCCGCAAGGGCATGGGGCACAACCTGAACACCCGCGCCGCCGCCATGCGGTACGCCCGGGAGCAGGGGAAGAGCTACCGGGACATCACCGTCATCGTGGCCCACTTGGGCGGGGGCATCTCGGTGAACCTGCACCACAACGGCCGCATTGAGGACTTCATTTCCGATGAAGAGGGGGGCTTCTCCCCGGAGCGCTCCGGGGGCCTGCCCATGTTTGACGTGATAAAGATGTGTTTTGACGGGGAGGAAACCTATCGCACGATGATGAACCTGGTCAAGCGCAGGGGCGGCTTGATGGCGCATCTGGGCACCACCGACAGCCGCGAGGTGGAGAAGATGATCCAGGACGGCGACGAACACGCCAAGCTGATCTACGACGCCATGGCGCTGAACATCGCCAAGAATATCGCCAAGTGCGCCCCCTCGGTCAAGGGCAAGGTGGACGCCATCCTCCTGACCGGCGGCATCGCGTACTCCAGGTATGTCACAGAGTATATCCGGGAGCACGTGGCGTTCATCGCGCCGGTGGTGGTCTATGCAGGCGAGGACGAGATGCTCTCCCTGGCCCTGGGCGGCCTGCGTGTTCTCCGCGGCGAGGAAACGGCCAAGACCTTCGTCAAAAACGAAAACCCCGGTTATTGACCCTCCATCGTCTCCCCAGCCTAAAGGAAAGCGGCAAAAAGCTCTGAAAACAATCGTTTTCAGAGCTTTTTCCTCTCCCCGACCCATTCCCACAGGTCCTGCTCCACGTTTCTCGGGCTCATTCCGGTATGGATCCCGGCGCGGTTTTATCACGGAGTGTCAGCACCCTTGCGATGCTTCTTATCATGACAAACATTGCACAGCGTCTCAAGGTTCTCCTCCGTATTCTCGCCGCCATCCTTATGGTGCTTTTTATGATGAAGCTCAAGCATATGGCGCGGGTCCTCGCGGGAAAGCATTGCTCGATTCCAGCCGCATTCCACACAGGAGAAATGGTCTCTTGTCAATACTGCAACTCTAATATCATCCGGAATTTTCCGGTCATGCTCATATGCCTGACGGTCCTCTTCTAAAACATAGACCCCCACCGGCAGGTCGCCACGTCCGGCATTTTTCGTGACGATAGGCCATCCCTCTTCGGTCCGCAGTTCTCTTACACGTCTGGCCCACTCTGTTCTTCCTTTCGCCAAATAGCTGAGTTCTTCTCCGGTAACTTGAACCCCGACGTTGTTTCTGAAATATTTAATGATTTTATCCTTTACCGCTATTTTTTCCTTTCTGATGTCGTTCAGAAGGTTCCAGCGGAGCGCAGCGTCTCTATCTTGAACTGTGCTCATAAGTACATATTGATCCGGCTTTATTTTAGCCGGGTCAATACCGATCTTTTCAAATGATTCGGCATCATCCGGATTCTGCGCCATCTGCTTGAACGTAACCCCCGAATATATCCACCATCCAAATTGCACTCGTAATTCTCTAACACGGCGGGCCCATTCGCTTATACCGGAAACGATCATCAGCTCACTCCCATCAATCACTGCATATGGATATTGTTTGAGGTATTCAATTATTCGATCCCGTGCAGAAGGCGCTTCGCTTCTCGGGATCAAAGAACTGCCTAAATCCCGCAATGTGTTAAAGGCCGGAATCAAAGCAATGACCTTCGAGCGCAAATCGTCTTTCTCTAATTCATCTGCAAAGTCGGTCAGTAATTGAACCAACGCTTTTCTCAATTCTTCCGGATTATCTTTCGGTTTAGAGTGTCTTGGCATGTGCTTCTCCTTTTCTATTTGTCCGAAATATAGCCTGCTTTATGTTTCCATTAGAAACATTTATATTTTCTTGTATTTCATTGAAATGTTTTGTAGCCAACTCACATGGATAACCTTTGCGGCAGAAGGTTAATTTTGAGAGTTTGGGAACATTTCTTTCAACAGGTATTTTGCCGTTGACTGTCTTTTGTTCCAATATATTGAATGCTTCAAGAAAGCGTTTGTCTTTTTTGGCTTTTTCATAGAAGGATAAAATGTATACATAGTAAAACAAATTATATCCCCTAAACGGATATTCAATCTGCATAAACAATGTACCTATTCCGTAGTGACAAGGACTGATTGGTTTACGAATCGTCCAATGCTCTAAAAGAAAATCGACAGCTTTATCTAATCGCGTATCTTTATTTAGGAATGGGGAAAAACGCATTAAATCCAACACTACCAGCGTAGTATATGGCGTTGAATATACAGTTTCTTCCCCTCTGCCAAAACTATATTTATTGCGTTTCCAACCACCGTCTTTTTGCTGCGTATCAAGGAAATAGGAAAATGACTTTTGGATTCGTTTATCATTAGCACACCCCATATGACATAAAGCACATACAGCTAAAGCGGTATGACAGGGGTAAATTCCACCTGTGGGAGAAGTTTTAATTCTTCCGTCCTCTTTCCAATTACTAAAGATCAAATTTTGAGCTGCTTGCAAAATGGGCTCTTGCGGCGACACCCCTAATTCTAATAGATAAAGGACACTCTCCAATGTTGTAAACGGAGCGCCTTTCAAAAGTTTTTTATCCACAGTTGCCCATAAATCGTAACCATTGTCATATCTGTGAGAAATTATTTCTTGAATATCAGAGAGATATGGCGTATCAACATTCACTTTCACTCCTCCTATCTGTTATTTTGGCACTGATTATAGACTATAAATATGCCAACAGAAAATATCTTCATTTCATTTTTTTAGAAGTATTTTAACACAGTCCGCCACATGGGACGCCAGCAGAGGAGGAACCGCATTCCCAATTTGTTTGGCTATCTCAATTTTGCTGCCCGAAAAGCGAAAAGAATCAGGAAATGACTGAATACGCGCCGCTTCACGATGCGTAATAGGCCGGTGCTTTTCCGGATGCAGATAACGTCCTTTTTCCGGCTTGAAAAACTCTGTGCGAATAGTTACAGACGGCTTATCCCACCAGAGGCGGCCAAACAAATCTGTTCCGCCGGATTTTTTGTTTTTCCAGCATTCGGGCGTGAGCTCCGGCACAGCTCGCTGCAAGTCAAAACGATTCATCCCCTCTTCCGGGATCGCCATATAACGTTTCAGACTAATTGGGGTAGGAGTACGTCCGAAATGCAAATCAAGCGGTGGTAAAACGCCTTGTCGAACTTCGGTGCCCACAGGGTCGGGCAAATCACCGATGGCCTCTCTGACCGTTTTCCACGGTTTGGCATTTTCGCAGTAACCGTTTTGAATTGTGAGCTTGTCCACAGAAATAGCAGCCGCATTGTAATGGGTTTTTAGCGGGGGAAAAACTTCCCGAGGGTCGGCAAAACGGCATCCAATGATAAATGCTCTGTGTCTTATTTGGGGAACGCCATAATCGGCGGCACACAGCTTTGCTTTTGCCAAAGGATAAAAACCTAATGCGGAAGCTCTCTCTTCGATTTCACTTAATTCATCGGAATTAAGTAGTTGCGGTACATTCTCCATTACAAAAATATCCGCGCCGGATCGTTCGACAACATCCATAAACGGGCGCCATAATGTGCGCCTTTTATCTCCGTTTCGCTTCTTATTCAGCAAGCTAAACCCCTGACAGGGCGGTCCTCCGATCACAATATCTGCACAAGGTATTTTCGTAGATGGGTTTTTCAACACCTCGACAATGTCGCCTACAATACAGTGATTTCCAAAATTTTCGTTGTATGTCCCTGCCGCATATGGGTTGGAATCATTAGCCCAGACGGTTTCAAAATCCTGGCCGAACGATGTACGAAAGCCAAGAGATAATCCCCCTGCGCCGCAAAACAGATCAATGAGTTTGTATTTACCGCCCACATCTTTCCCCCACTTAAATCATCCATGCACTGTTAGAACCTGTATTCATAACCGGGGGATGCTGGATGGGCGAGGATTTTTCTCGCCGGACAAGGAAATTTTTTGAAGCAATCCTGACGGATTGCGAGGAAAATTGACGCCGTACGGCGGGGAAAAGACCGCCCAGACAGCGTGCAGCGGTTGTGAATACAGGTTCTTAGCAAGAGTATACCACAAGCGGCGAAAAATGTCACGTGATTTTCAAAAAGCCGATGGAAAGCCGTATTGTCTTTACAGAGTATGATTTCGCCAAAAGCAAACGTTGACAATAAACAGGCAAACCAAAAGCAAAAGCATTGAAAACGTAATGCTTTCAATGCTTTTGCACTCTTTTGAGTTTGGTGGAGATAAGCGGGATCGAACCGCTGACCTCTTGAATGCCATTCAAGCGCTCTCCCAGCTGAGCTATACCCCCACATATTCAATTCTCGTTTGCTTTGCCGTATTCCCTAACGGACGAGAGTTATCTTACCATACCTCACTCCGTTTGTCAACCCTTTTTTTGCTGATTTCCTGAAAAAATACAGATTTTTGCCCTGCGGGGACGAAAAGAGGACGCCGCCCCGGGGGCGGCGTCCTCTTGGGAAGCGGTTTCTTACATCAGAGGATCCATCCCCAGCACGGGGTGGCCCTTCTCGGTCAGGTAGTTGAGCAGCGCCTCGGCGTCCTCGGTGATGGTCTCGTCGCCGATCATGTCGCAGAAATTCTCCACGCCGTAGAGCTCCTTGGCGGACTGGTTGACCTTCTCGGCCACCTGGTCCTTCAGCGCCTTGGGCATCCACACGATGCGGCCCAGGCCGCCCTCCGCCTTCATGAACTTCTTGGAGGCGATGAAGTGCTTGCCGTGGCCCATGAAGCCCGGGGTCTGTACGCCGCCGCCGGTCATGGAGGCCATCTCGGAGAAGGTCATGCCCAGGGGGGTCATGCCCGCGTGCTCACGGTTGACGATGACCACGCCGTTGGAGAAGGGCTCAATGCCGCAGATGCACTCGAAGCAGCCGCAGGAGGTCATGGGGTCCTCCATGATGGAGTACAGCGTCACGCTCTCCAGAGCGCCCTGGCTGTACTTCTTCACGGCGTCGTTGACCTCTTCCCACCGGCCGATGTTCTCGTCGATGATGTGGTCCTTGGGGACGATCTGGCAGGGGCCGGAGGGATCCAGCTCGTTGGTGGCCTTGGCGTCCAGCCAGCTCACCGCGCCGCACAGACCCAGACGCTCCGGGGTGACGATGCACACGTGGCTGGGGGAGAAGGACTGGCACATGATGCAGGTGTAGAACTGGTCCACGTTCTCGTCGGTGAGGCTCCCCAGGCGCTCGTCGCGCTTGTCGTAGGCGGGGATAGCCACCTCGTGGCGGAACTTCTCGCACTCGGCGGGGTCGGTGATGATGGTGACCTCGCACTTGTCGATGACGGCGTCATAGTCGCTCTTCAGCTTGGCGTAGAGCACCTCGGCGAAGTGCTTGGCGCGGACGCCCGCCTCAAAGGCGGCCTTGCTGATGCGCACCCGGATCACGTCGCGCTGACCGGTGTGCATCACGCCCTCCATGCAGTTGATGTAGGCGTGGAACTTCCGCTCGAACACGGACTCGAAGTCGCTGTTCATGTTCTTACCGGCGACGTCGGCGATCATGCAGAAGTCCACCTTGCTGCCCACCTCGAACTGGTCGAAGTCGGGCCCGATGAGGGTGAAGCGGTGGTCCTCCACCTCGCTGAGCTCCTTGGCGCGGACCAGCTCCAGGCCGGTCTTCCGGGAGCCGTCAAACTCCACCTGCATGTCGCCCCGGCGGACGATCTCGCCCTCGAAGGCGGAGGAGAAGGCCACGGGGATGTCGATCTTGGTGATCTTGATCTTGATGTCCCGGGCCTCCAGGGAGGTGGCGTTGAACTTGGAGATGTCGGGCTGGATGATGAGGCTCTTGGGCACCCGGAACATGTTGTTCTCCTCGGTGTCGTTGGTGACAACGGGGAAGCCCAGCTGGATGGCGCCCGCGCCGCAGGCCACGGTCATGTCGTCCACGGGGGCGTAGGCGTTGACAAAGGCGAAGACGCGGTCCATGGTGTACCGCCACATGCCCTCGTAGTCACCGGCCTGGACGCTGCCGAAGATGAAGGCCGCGCGGAGAGCGACGCTCACCACGTGGGCCACGCTGCTCAGATCATAGCCCAGGGCTACGTTGCGGACGTTGAAGCCCAGCTTCACGCCCTTCTCCACGCACTGGTCGATGATACCGCCCACCAGGGTGACGAAAATGCCCTGGGACTGGTACTCCTTGACCAGCTCCACGCCCTCCTCGGCGGTGGGCGCCGCGCCGATGATGACGGCCACGCCGGGGATGTCCCGAGTCACCAGGGGCACGCCCAGCTCACGGACCTGGGCGTCGGTGAAGTGGCCCATGACGGGATCGGCATAGGGGGTGCCGCCAGCCATGGCGTATTTCATCAGCTCGATGATCTCGGCGGACAGGGCGGTGGCCACGCCGGAGGTGAAGATGTCCTTCGTGCGGCTGTTGCGGGTCATGAAGGCCTTGACCTCGTTCTCCAGGGCGGCCTTGGCCTCGCCCACGGTGGCAACCTTCTTGCCGGTCATGGCGTAGAAGCAGGGCAGGGAGTAGGCGGTGTCGCCGAAGGTGGCGGGGGCGTTGGGGCCCAGCTTCGCCATGGCCTCGTCCACGGCCGCGACGGCCTTGGCGTACATCTCGTCGTTGCCGGAGAAAACGCGCTCAAATAATGTTTTCACGTTATATTAACACTCCTCACGATACTAATCTCTTTTGGCGTACATTCTTTTTCTTGAAAGAAAAAGAATCAAAAAGAACTTTTGCCGCAAAACTCCGTTTTGCTTATGTTTCGGAATCCATCCGATCCTTGATGGCACGGATCTCCTCCACGGCCAGGGTGCTGTAGTCAAAGGGGGACTGCCCGTTGCGGTCCGCCTCGATGACGTCGGCGTTGTAGTGGATGAATCCCAGCAGGTCCTCAGCGGGGATGCGCTGGCGCAGGAACTCCTCGTCCCGCGCGTCCCGGACCTTGTTGGCCACCACGCGGACCTT
Source organism: uncultured Oscillospiraceae bacterium (assembly GCA_910588045.1). Taxonomy (GTDB): domain Bacteria; phylum Bacillota; class Clostridia; order Oscillospirales; family Oscillospiraceae; genus Pelethomonas. Next base: position 21,763 of record CAJUPS010000020.1, read on the forward strand.
GTGGACGCCGATGTCCGCAGCCAGGGACTTGATGCGCTCGTAGGTCTGGATGCTCCGCGCGCCGGGCTCGATGACCACGATGAACTGGTCCATCATGCTGGCCGTCCCCCGGCCCAGGTGCTCCAGCCCGGCCTCCATGTCCATGACCACCACGTCGTCCTTGCGGAACACCAGCTTCGAGAGAATGGCCTTGAGCATCACGTGTTCCGGACACACGCAGCCGCTGCCCCCGGTATCCACCGTCCCCATGACCAGCAGCTTCACGCCGTTGACGTCCCTGGAGAGCTTGTCGGGCAGGTCGGAGACCTCGGGATTGAGCTTGTAGAAGGTGTTGGACTCGTTGGCGGCGGTGCGCTCCCGGGCCAGCTCCTTCATCTTGGAGACGGGGACGATGGCGTTGACCTCCTCCTCCGTCAGACCCAGGGCCAATCCGAGATTTGCGTCCGGGTCCACGTCGGCGGCCAGGACGGTGCGCCCCTCGGCGGCGTAGAGACGGCAGAGGGTGGAGGCGAAGGTGGTCTTACCCACCCCGCCCTTGCCGGTGATGGCTACTTTCATGCGGGAGTCCTCCAAATGTGTTGGAAATCTATCAGGGATGAAACATCCCGTAGGGGCGCACATTGTGCGCCCGCTCTACCGGCGCCCTTCCCGTGGACGGCGGGCGCACGATGTGCGCCCCTACCCGGGGAACGGCGGTATGTAGAACAGAAATCAGATGCCCAGCGCCACGCGCTTGGCCTCGATGGCCTCGATCATCCGGTCGCCCAGCTTCTCGATGTCCAGCTCGACCGTGTACTTGGCCTCGACCCAATCCTTGATGCCGTGCTCGCCCTGGAGGAGGTTGGTGACTTCCTCGGAGCCCTTGGTGTAGGGATCCACGCCCAGATAGGTGTCGATACCGGTGGCGACGACGTAGTTGCCGATGGACACGGCCTTCTCGCTCATCCACTCGGGGGCGCAGCCCACCAGGGGGATCTGGGAGATGTTCCAGCCGGAGTCCTTGGCGATGTCGCTGGCCAGGACCATCATGCGGGAGATGTCCACGCAGGAGCCCATGTGGAGCACCGGGGGAATGCCCACCAGCTCGCACACGCGCTTGAGCCCGTCGCCGCAGAGCTCCTTGGCCTCCTTGCTCATCAGGCCGGACTTGGCGGCCGCCTGGGCGGCGCATCCGGAGACGACGAGGATGATGTCGTTCTTGAGCATCTTCTTCATCAGCTCAATGTGGGCGGTGTCGGGACGGACCTTGGGGTTGTTGCAGCCCACGAAGGCCACGGCGCCCCGCAGTACGCCGGACTGGACGCACTCCACCAGGGGCTTCATGGTGCCGGTAACGTCCACCTGGGTGTTGGTCACGCCGTCCAGGCACTTCTTGATGGCCTCCACGGAGTAGCCCACGGTGGCCTCGGTCTTCAGATCGGGGATGTGGATCAGATCCTGGTTGCGGTTCTTGAAGTTCTCCACAGCCATGCGGACGATGGCCTTGGCGTTCTCACCGGCGGTCTCCTCGCTGAAGTGGATGAACTCGCTGTCCGGCATCCGGGCGATGTCGGAGGTGGTGACAAACTTGGTGTGGAAGCACTTACTGAGGGGCCCCAGGGCGGGGAAGATGCACTGCACGTCCACCACGATGGCCTCGCAGGCCCCGGTGAGGACCACGTTCTCCTGCTGGAGGAAGTTACCGGCCATGGGGATGCCGTGGCGCATGGCGACTTCGTTGGCGGTGCAGCACACGCCGCAGATGTTGATGCCCTTGGCGCCCTGCTCCTTGGCGAGAGCGATCATCTCGGGATCCTGGGCGTAGAACACGATCATCTCGGACAGGGAGGGGTCGTGGCCGTGGACCACGATGTTGACCATGTCCTTCTCCATGACGCCCAGGTTGGCGGTGGTATCCACCGGCTTGGGGGTGCCGAAGAGGACGTCGGAAAACTCGGTGCCGCACATGGACCCGCCCCAGCCGTCGCACAGACCGGCCCGCAGGGACTGGCGGATGAGGGCCTCCGGCAGGGAGGAGCAGCCCATGTGGGTCATGTGCAGGGACTGGGAGACCTCGCGGTCGATGGCCCGGGGCTCGATGCCCGCGTCGTGCCACAGCTTCTGGGTGTGCTCGGGGGCGCGGCTGAGGAAGCGCTGGAGGCCGAAGGGCTTGCCGTACTCCATCAGGGCGGTCTCGGCCACCTCGTGGGCCAGGTCATAGATGTCCTTGCCCTCGGTCTCGATGCCCCACTCACCGGCGATCCTCTTGAGCTTCTCGGGGTCCTTGACGGTGTAGTTGCCGCCCTCCTTGGTCTGATAGAGGGTGTGGCAGATGCTGCGTCCGTGGTCGGAGTGGGTGGCCGCGCCACCGGCGGTAAAGCGCAGATAGTTGCGGGCTACGATGCCATGGACGTCGCAGCCGCAGATGCCCCGGGGGGCCTTGGGGGTGATGCGGCAGGGTCCCATGGAGCAGATGCGGCAGCAGACGCCCTCCTCGCCGAATTTGCAGTGAGGGGTCTGGTTCTTGACGCGCTGCTGCCAGGAATCCGCCCCCACCTGACGGCCGGTTTCCAGCAGCCGTTCGGTGGCAGCTTCCATTTGCTCGACAGTGATCAGTTTCATAGTCGGAATGTTGGAAAGCGCAGGATGCGCTTCCCGTTGCTCCTTTCTCTCCAAATGATAGCAAGCGGTGGTCGTATTGTCACATTTTTCACAATACATTGTGCTCATTTTAACAAAAAACCGTGGAGATTGCAAGTGTAAAATCCCCCCAAGGGGGACTTTTTTTCCGGTTTTTTGGCAGGTTCTGAAAATTCAGCGGATTGACCAAACATTTCCCCCCGAAATCGCTGCTTCAGGAGAAAAGACGCCGGTCCGGAAGAAAAATTCATTCATCCTACGCCGTTTTGCATCCCTTCGGGTGAAAAAAGTCTGGGGGAGGGGCGGGCTCCGGTCCGTGGGAAGGCATTTTGCGGGGAGGGAGGGCGCAGAATTGTCCGCCGCAGGCAGACAACCGAAAAGTCCCGGAAAACCTCGGTTTTCCGGGACTTTTCGGGTCCCTCTACATGGCGCTGCGGTAGGGCGCAAACACCGGCTCCAGGATTCGCTCGATCAGCAGCGCGGTGAGGGAAAAGCCCGCCGGGACCCAGATGAACAACACACACACAATCAGACTGGGCAGAAAATACAGGACCGCAGCGGGTAACAGGGTGGCCCCGATCACCGCCAGCGTCCGGGGGAAATGGGCCAGACTCAGCAGCAGGGCGTCCTCGATCAGATTCCGGGTGGGAATCTCAAACTGGGACAGCAGCGGGAAGCCATATCCGGCCACCATCAGCAGGAGCATAGCAGGGACGCAGAAGAACACGATCCCCGCCGTCCGGGCCGTTCCCTCCCAGAAGGAGACCAGGCGCAGGCACAGCAGCAGCAGGACCCCCATGACCAGGAGCAGCATCCATAGGAGCGTCGCCTGCTTGAAGTTCCGCCGGAAGGAGCGGAAAAAGCACCGAAAGGCCCCCTCCTCCTCCCTCCGCTGGGGGGAGAGCACAAAGTGGAGGGCGCAGGTGGCCGCGCCCGCCGTCACCACGGGAAGGCAGCAGAGCACCCACAGGATGTTCAGCCCCACCAGCTCCAGAAGCCTCCCCACGGCCTGCCCGATGGGGGAATCGTTTTGAAATGCCTGCTTCATGCTTGTTCCCTCTTCGCGGCCAGCGCCAGCATCGCCGCCCCGGCGGCGGCGTCCTGCATGGGCGCTACGCACCGCAGTCCCGGGGCGTGCGCCGCCAGATCGTCCTCCAGCACGCGCCGCAGATGCGGATCCCCGGTCAGCAGGCCCCCCAGCAGGGCCACCTCTCCGGTCTCCATATGCAGCCGCCGGGCGGTGGCCAGCACCAGTTCCCCCAGCTCCGCGCCGTTTTTCTCGTAGATGGATAGGGCGGTCCGGTCGCCCCCTTCGGCGGCCCGCCCCACCAGGGGGGCCAGCGCCGCCACCCGGCTCTTGTCGCCGCCGTAGACATAGGCGATCAGCTCCTGGGCGGTATCGACCTTCAGGTATTCCAGGACCAGCCGGGTGAGAGCCGTCTCCTCCCCGCGGCCGTCCCACTGCCGGACCACCGACGAGAGCACGTCCCGCCCCAGGGCGTAGCCGCTGCCGCCATCGTCGATGAGATGGCCCCACCCGCCGGTGCGGACAAACTCGCCCCGGTCATTTTTTCCGCAGCAGATGGACCCGGTTCCGGCGATGAGGGCGATGCCCGGCCTCCCGGACAGGGCCCCGTGGAGGGCGATCTCGTGGTCCCCCACCAGACGCCAGGGGCAGAGTCCGTCCATCACCTGGGCCGTCAGCGCCCGGACCCGGGCGTTGCTCACCCCCGCCGCGCCGATGCACAGCGCCTCGCAGGTCCCCTCCTCCCGCAGGAAGGAGGCGATCTCCTCCAGCAGGGCGGTGAACCGCGCCTCGCCCACGCTGTTGAGGTTGAAGGGACCAAACTCCCTCTGGCACAGGACGGCCCCTTCCATGGTCCGGCACTCCACGGTGGTCCGGGTGCCGCCGCCGTCCACGCCTGCGGCAAACCTCATACCCGTCCCTCCAGCGCCACGGGCATTCGCCCGGTGGGAATTGCCTCGCCCGAGAGGATGGGGACCAGCGCCTCCAGGGTGGGACCGGCGTAGTCCCACGCGGCCACCGCCGCCGCGCCCTCCGGCGCGCAGCGCAGGTCGTAGGGGTTCCGCAGGGCCACCTGCGCCATGGGGATCCCCAGTGCGCCCAGCGCTTGGACCAGGGCCCGCTGTCCGGGAAACAGGTGGCCGTTGTAGGTGCACACAAAGAGGGACGTACTGCCCCTCGCGGCCTCCGCCGCCGCCCGGACCTCCTCCGGACCGGGGTCCTTGCCGGTGACCAGGCCCTTTCCGCCCAGGCGGGCGGCCATGAAATCCGGGAAGGCGGCCGCGCCGCCCGCTTGACTGGACACCAGCCCCGCCCGGTAGTCGGCGCAGCCGCAGAAGAAGGGCCGCTCCCCCAGTGCAGGGATGGTCCCCCGCGCCAGAACGATGGACGCCCGCCGCAGGGCGGCGGCCTCCGCCATGGCCTCCGGACGGCCCGGCGTCCCCGCAGGAGCGCCGCCGACCTGGTCCTTGTACGCCAGGATCTTCTCCACAGAGGCATCCAGCTCCTCCATGGACAGCGTCCCGGCCTCCGCCGCCGCCCGGACGGCCCGGGCCGTCTCCTCCAGCACGGACGCCGTGTGGCTGATGAACACCAGGTCCACCCCGGCCGCCATGGCCTTCACGGTCCCCTGGGCCGAGCCGTAGTACCTGGCGATGGCATCCATCTCCATGCAGTCGCTGATGATCAGGCCCCGGAAGCCCATCCGCTCCCGCAGCAGCCCGGTGATGATCCGCCGGGACATGGTGGCGGGCAGCTTCTCCGGCTCCAGCCGGGGGAACAGGATGTGGGTGGTGGTCACCGCCGGACAGCCCGCCGCGATCATGGCCCGGAAGGGCCGCAGCTCCATCTCCTCCAGCGCCTCCAGGGGCTTGTCGATGCACGGCAGGCTCACGTGGGTGTCCATGGCCGTGTCCCCGTGGCCGGGGAAGTGCTTGGCCGAGCAGAGCACGCCGCCGTCCCGGTAGCCCCGCAGGGCCGCCAGGGCGTACCGCTCCACCTGCTCCGGCGTGTCGCCGAAGCTGCGCACGCCGATAATGGGGTTGTCCGGGTTGCAGTTCACGTCCACCGAGGGGGCCAGGTTGAAGTCGATGCCGAAGGCGCGCAGCTCCCGGGCCGTCAGGAGGGCGGCGCGATAGGCGTTCTCCGGGTCCCCGGTGGCCGCCAGGGCCATGGCCCCGGGCGCGTTCACCGCCTCCCGGGGCAGACGGGTCACCCCGCCCCCCTCCTGGTCGATGGTGATGAAGGGCCGGTGCCCGGTCTCCTCTGTAATCAGCTCCCGGATGGACCGGCAGAGCCGGAGGAGCTGCTCGTTGCTCTCCACGTTGTGCTGAAACAGGATCACGTTGCCGATCTTATACTCCCTGACCAGCCGGATAAATTCCCCGTCCATCTCCGTGCCGGGGAATCCGCCCACCAGCCGCTGGCCGATCTTCTCTGTCACCGTCATAGTCCGCACCTCTCATACAGATGATAGGCAGCCTTCTCCGAGGCAAAGGCCGCGCTCTCCCGCGCCCAGCGGTCCAGGACCGCACGCGGATCCCACCCGGGGACGAAATCGCCGCACCCGGTGAGCAGGGAGATAAAGGGCCTCCCCCCCTGCTCCACCGGCGGCAGGAATCCGGACTGCTCCGGGTACAGCCGCTGAAACAGGTCCAGCAGCGCCACGCCCATCGCCACCGGGCGCAGGGCGTGAAAGTCCGTCACATGGAGCATCAGGCCGCCGCAGGCGGTCCCCTGGTGCTTGGAGGCGGCGGGGACGAAGTACACCGGCGTTGCGGTCACGCCGGGCAGGGAGAGGGCCGCAAATTCCTTTACCAGCCGCTCCCCGTCCATCCCCGGTCCGCCAATGATGCGGAACGGGGCCGCCGTGCCCCGCCCCTCGGACAGGGCCGTGCCCTCGAACAGGCAGGTGCCCGCATAGAGGGCCGCCCCCTCGAAGGTGGGCAGCCCCAGACTGGGCATTTGCCAGATCTGTCCCCAGGCCGGAAAGCTCTCCCCCTGCCAGCCCCCGCAGGGGACCACGTGGAGGTCGCACCCCAGCTGTTCCCGCTGGTTGACCATCCGGGCGAACTCCCCGGCGGTGAGGCCGTACCGTACCGGCGCCGGACGGCACCCCACGAAGCTCCGGTACGCCTCCTGAAGGATCCCGCCCTCCACCACATGCCCGCCCAGGGGGTTGGGGCGGTCCAGGACTACCAGCCGCTTTCCCGCCCCGGCGCAGTCCTCCACCATGTTGCACAGGGTGGAGAGAAAGGTGTAGAACCGCAGGCCCACGTCCTGGATGTCGTACACCAGGACGTCAAATTTGTCCAGGATCTCCGGACGCAGGCGCTTTCCTGCGGCGCTGTACAGGCTGAACACCGGCAGGCCCGTGGCCGGGTCCGTATAGTCCCCGGTGAGGGCCCCGGCGGCCTGGTCCCCCCGGACGCCGTGCTCCGGCCCCAGCAGGGCCGTCAGATGGCACATCCGGCCCAGGATGTCGATGGTGGACTCATTTTTGCTGCTGCGCCCGGTGATGGAGGTCAGCAGCGCCACCCGTCCGCCGGACAGCAGGTCCTTGTATTCCGCAATGCGGTCCACGCCATAGGTTACCATATCATTCCCCTCCCCTCACAGGGACAGCTTCCCCAGCACCACCGGACGGTCCGCCCCGGTGGCGGCAGGGGCGTTGCTGCACACGCCAAACACCGCCTCGTTGGCCAGGATGGCAAACGCCACCGCCTCCTTGGCGTCGCTGTTAAATCCCAGGTCCTCGTTGGTGACCACCCGGCAGGAGGGAAGCCGCTCCCGCAGATGGGCCAACAGGGTCGCATTCCAGCTGCCGCCGCCGCCCACCACCAGCTGCTCCGGCATGGCGGGGGCGAAGCGCTCCAGGCCGATGGCCACCGCCTCGGCGGTGAACCGGGTGGCGGTAGCCAGCGCGTCCCGGAGTCCCACGCCCAGCGCCTCCGCCCGTGCCAGCAGCCGCCGGACGTACCCCTCGCCGTAGACCTCCCGCCCGGTGGTCTTGGGGGGCCTCTTGGCCAGGTAGGGGTCCGAGAGCATCCAGTCCAGCAGGGGCCGGGACACCATCCCCGCCGCCGCCAGCCGTCCGCCCTCGTCGTAGGTCATTTCTCCCCCGGTCAGGCGCCGGGTCAGCTCGTCCATGACCATGTTGCCCGGTCCGGTGTCGAAGGCCGTTACCTCCTCAAGGGCGCACCCGGCGGGCAGGATGGTCACATTGCCGATGCCGCCGATATTTTGCAGCGCCACCGTGTGGGCGGGGTCCCGGTACAGCAGCCACTCGGTATAGGGCACCAGGGGCGCGCCCTGGCCCCCGGCGGCCATGTCCCGGACCCGGAAGTCCCCCACCACCGGACAGCCCACGGCCTGGGCGATGACGGCGTCCTCCCCGATTTGCAGGGTGCCCGTGAGGGACCGGCCCAGATATTCCTCTGCCTGGGGGATGTGCCAGACCGTCTGGCCGTGGTTCCCCACCAGGTCCACCTGGTCCGGACGGATGCCCGCCCGGCGGCAGAGGGCCAGGCAGGTCTCGCCGTAGAGCTGCCCCAGCAGGGTCTTCAGCAGGCACAGCTCCCTTGTGCTGGTTTCCCCGCCCCCCGCCAGGCGGAGGATCCGCTCCCGCACCGCCGGGGGAAAGGGGGCGAACAGGAAGTGGAGCAGCTCCACCCTTGTCTCCGTGCCGCAGCCGGAGATCCTGGTCAGGGCGGCGTCAATGCCGTCGGCGGAGGTGCCGGACATCAGCCCGATGACCAGCCGCTGCGGCTTGTTCCACAGAGCAGATACAATAGACATGTCGTCCGCTTCTCCCCGGCGTCACAGCGCGGCGGCGCCGCGTTTTGCACCGCGCTCCAGCGCCGCCGCCACCCGGCCCTCCGACTGCTCCAGCAGCGCTCTCGCCTCCTCCGCGTTCACGCCCAGACGCAGCATGACGATCGCCGTCTTGGGCCGGTAGCCGCACTGCTCCAGGGCCTCCCGGGCGGTCTCCTCGTCCACCTCCGCCGCCGTGCAGACGATGCGGCGGCAGCGGCACACCAGCTTCTCGTTGGAGGGCTTCACGTCCACCATCAGGTTGCCGTACACCTTCCCCAGCTTGATCATGGCCCCGGTGGACAGCATATTCAGCACCATCTTCTGGGCGGTGCCGCTCTTCATCCTAGTGGACCCGGTGACCACCTCCGGCCCGGGACAGGGGGCGATGGCGATCTCGGCGGCCTCCGTCACCGGGGAACCCGGGCAGCAGGTCACGCCGATCACGTGGGCCCCCAGGCCCCCGGCGTAGGCCATGGCTCCCAGCACGTAGGGGGTCCGTCCGGAGGCGGCAATGCCCACCAGCACGTCCTCCGGGCCGAAATCCAGGTCCCGCAGGTCCTTCTCTCCCAGGGCGCGGTCGTCCTCCGCGCCCTCCACCGCCTTGAACATGGCGCCATAGCCCCCGGCGATGAGCCCTACCACCATGTCCGGGTCCGTGGAGTAGGTGGGGGGGCACTCCACCGCGTCCAGCACCCCCAGCCGTCCGGAGGTCCCACAGCCGCAGTAGAGCAGCCGCCCGCCCCTCTTCAGCTGGGAGGCAATGACGTCCACCGCCGCCGCAATATGCTCCGTCTCCTTCTCCACGGCCAACGCGATCTTCTTGTCCTCGTCGTTGATCAGACGGATCATGTCAATGGTGGAGAGCGCGTCGATATTGGCGCTGCGCTCGTTTTGTTCCTCAGTCCTGCTCAGTTTGTGATCCATGACAGATTCCTCTCTCTCCATTCGCCTCGGTCACAGCCCGCCGATCAGGCGGACCTCCTCCGGCAGGCGCATGAAGGTCTCGGCGTAGGGACGCCGGGCCTCGATGCCCCGCAGCCGCTTCAGATGGGAATAGTATTCAAAATAGGGAAAGCTGGCGGAGCCGGTGACAAACCAGTGGGTCTGCACCGCCTTCTGCCACAGCGCGAAGCCCTCCTCCGACACCTCCAGGTACTCGAAGGGCCGGTAGTCCGCGGCGTCCTCCCAGTTTTCCGCGAAGCGCAGGGGCGCGAAGTGGCAGGGCAGCTCCCGCTCGATGGCGGGCAGGGCGGCGTAGAACCAGGCGTCCTTCACGATCCGGTGGCAGGCGGCGTGGTCCTTGTGCATACTCTTCTCGTGGTGGGTGACGATGAGGTCCGGCTTTTCCCGCCGGATCACGTCGCACACGGCGAAGCGGGCCTCCTCGTCGTCCGGCAGGAAGCCGTCGGGGTAGTCCAGCACGTAACTTGCGCCTCCCAATTGCCCGGCAAAGGCCCCGGCCTCGGCCACCTTTTGCATCCGATACTGCGCCACAGTCTGCCCAGCGGGGACGCCCTTCTCCCCGGCGGTGAGGGCCAGGGTGGCGATGTGGCCGCCCCCGGCGGCGCAGGTGGCCAGAATGCCGCCGCAGGTAAGCTCCATATCGCCCACGTGGGCCCCTACCGCCAGGATCCGGTGATATTTCATAACAGATCACAGCTCCTTTGTCATAACGGAAAATCTCCGGCGGACCTGGAAGCCCGCCTGCAAATAAATCTTCTGGGCGTGGTTGTCGCTGCCCGTGAAGAGGGACATGTACCGACTGCCCGCCTCCTTTTCCGCCTGGCACAGGCGGTAAAACAGAAGTGTGCCAAGACCGTGCCCCTCGTGGGCCTTGGCAACGGCGATTCCGGCGAAGTACCCTCGGCCTGTGGGTTCCGGGTACACCGGACCGGTGAAGCCCGCCACCTGATCCCCCCAGAGGGCCACCAGCATATTGATCTTCTCCGCCGCCTGGGGGATCTCCGCGTCCCACATGGGGTTGCCCATGGAGCGGACCATCTCGGAGAGGCCCCGGTGCCTGCCGGACTGATACCAGTCCACGGCGTAGCCATCCGCCGCCAGTGTTTGCGCCTTTTCCTCCACCCAGTCCGGCATCTCGAACCGGTCCAGGTCCAGGTACATGGCGCACTCCACGGCGCGGACCGTCCAGCCCGCCGCCAGGGCCCAGCGGTGAAGGGGCAGGTCCTCCGCCACGCCGGGACAGTTGTTGTGCTGGTGCCCCGGCGTGCCGGGGACGGTCCAGGGGAGGCGCATAGGGTTAAAGAAGTTGGCCGCCAGCTGGGTCTTCCCCGCCCGCCGGAAGGCGTCCTCCAGGGCGGAGAGGAGGGCGGCGGCGTTCTCCGCCGTCTCGTGCCCCTCCTCCAGCAGCAGGCAGGTAAAGTAGCCCCGGGCCTTCCCCTGGGGCAGCTCGTCCCCGGCGCAGCCGCAGGTGAAGCCCGTGACCGCCCCCGCCTCCTCCAGAACAAAGGCATACGCCGGGGAAAAATAGGGGTTCTCCGTCAGCAGGCCCGCCAGGGCCTCCGGCGTCTGGGGGGCGTAGCCCTGGGCGACGCCCGCCGTGTTCCACAGGGCCGCCAGGGCGGGGAAATCCGTCTCTTGATAGTTGCGTATCATATCAGCGTTTACCTCGTTACCCCTTCACCGCGCCGATGGTGACGCCCTCCAGGAAGTATTTCTGTAGGGAGAAGAACAGAACGAACATGGGCAGCGCAGAGATGGTGGCCCCCGCCATCATGGGAGAGAGCAGGGTGCCGTTGGCGAACTTGAAGGTCTTCAAGCCCACCTGGATGGTATACATGGACTCCTTGCTGGTCACCAGGAAGGGCCAGAAGAAGGTGTTCCAGTTGCCCATGAAGGTGTTGATGGCCATGACGGCCAGCACGGTCTTGGACAGGGGAAGGATGATGGAGCGGAAGATCCGGAACTGGGTGGCTCCCTCCACCTTGGCGTTCTCAATGAGGGACGTGGGAATGCCCGCAAAGAACTGTTTGGAGAGGAAGATGTTGTAGCTGGTGACGCACCCGGGCAGGATCAGGGCCGTGAAGGTGTTGGTCATCTTGAACTTGTTGACGAACAGGATGTACAGGGGCACCTGGGTGACCTGGTAGGGGATCATCATCGCCATGAGGATCAGGAAAAACAGGAAGGTGCTCCCCTTGAAGCGCACCTTGGCGAAGGCGTAGCCCGCCATGCTGGCGAAGATGACGTTGCTGACCACGGTGGCCGCCGCCACCACGAAGCTGTTCCACAGCCACTTCACCGAGTATTGGCTGGAGGCGAAGAAGTGCTTGTAGGAGTCCATCGTCCAGGTCTTTGGGAAGATGGCGTAGGAGCTGGAGGCCGTCTCCTGGGCGGGCCCGAAGGACCAGGCCAGCATGTAAACCAGGGGGAACAGGACCACCGCCGCGAAGAAGAACAGGAAGATGCCCATGACCAGATTCCGCGCGATGCGGATCTTGGGGTTGCGCAGATGCTGGGAATACAGACCGCTTGCCATAGCTTTCTCCCCCTTTCTCAGTATTCCACGTCGTCCCCGGCCACCTTGAACTGGACGGCGGTGAGGGCGGCGATGACGATGGCCAGCATGATGGCCTGGGCGCACGCCAGACCATATTTCCTGTAGACAAACGCGTTGTTGAAGATCAGCAGGCCGATCATGGTGGTGTTGTTGTCCGGCCCGCCGCCTGTCATCATGTAGGCGTTCATAAATACCTGGAAGGAATTGATGATGCCCGTGACCAGCAAGAACAGGGTGGTGGGCTTGCACAGGGGGATGACGATATAGCGCAGCTTCTGGAAGAAGGTGGCCCCGTCCAGCTCCGCCGCCTCGAAGTAGGTGTTGTCGATGCCCATGAGGGCGGCAATGTAGATGATGATGCTGCTGCCCTGGCCGGAGAGCAGGCTCATGAGGATCAGGGACAGCATGGCCGTCTTGCTGGAGTTGAGCCAGTTTAGGGTGGGCAGGTGGAAGAAGGTCAGGATCTGGTTGAACAGTCCCGAGGGGGACGAGTCGTACAGCCACAGCCACACCACGCTCATGGCTACGCCGGAGGCCACGGCGGGAATATAGTACAGGGACTTGAACACCGACTGGGTCTTCCGCTGGAAGGGCAGGATCATCACCGCCACCGCAAAGGCGATCACCAGGGACAGCGGCACCGTGATAAGGGTATAGACGGCGGTGTTGCGGATGGATTTGTAGAACAGATCGTTGGTCAGAGCGGTCTTGTAGTTGTCAAACTGGACCCACTCCGAGCCGAAGGGCTTGTAGTTCTGGAAGCTGGTGATCACGGCGGAGGCCACGGGGTAGATGGTCATAATGATAAAGATGACCATGGCCACGGCGATGAAGGCCCAGCCGTTGAGATCCTCCAGCGTGATCCGGAACCGGCGGTCCCGCAGGGTTGGCGCTTTGGATTTCATCTCGCTTCTCTCCTCCTTTTCTGTCTCCCCTGTCAGGGGGTGCGTTGGGTAAAAAGCGGCATGGGCCCACCCGTCACGGGCAGGCCCATGCCGTCATTATGCAATGCCGGGAATCGTATCCTGTTTTGGGGGAATTACTTGATGAAGCCCATCTCGCAGCCGTCCGCGCCGAACAACTCCGTAGCCTTGGAGCAGACCTCGTCGTACATGGCCTGCGCGGTGGTCTCACCGGCCAGCAGGGCCTGGAACTTGGGCACGATGACCTCGTTCATGATGGTGGTGGCGTTGGCGGACTGCTCGCCGGTGATGCCGGTGGGAGGCGCCTGCACCAGGCCGATGCAGCGGGTGGAGGCGGCGGCGTTGGAGGGATCCTGGCCCAGATCGGCGCCCGCCTGGGCGTCACGGCCGGACTGGCAGACGCAGGAGAGCAGGATCTGGTTGACCGTCTCGGCCACGGGCTTGCCGGAGCAGATGTAGTTGAGGAACAGGGCCACGTTCTTCATGTGCTCGTCGGTACTGTTGTTGTTGCGCAGCATGATCATGCCGTCCACGGTGCCGTAGCAGGACTCGGCCACGTTCTCCATGGCGGGCACGGGCAGGAAGGCGTACTCCACCTCGATGGAGCCCTCCACGGCCTCGCCGGTGGCAATGCCCGCGTTGTTCTTCTTCACGTTGTTCTCAAACAGGGGCATGGCCTTACCGGTGATCATGGCGTCGCCGGTCTCCAGCATCACCAGGCGCTGACCGGCCTCCACGGCGTAGTTGGGCATCCAGCCGGAGGCCACCATGGTCTCCACGGAGGTGAGCAGGTTCTTCATGTTCTCGGAGGTATAGGCGTACTTGAGGTCCTTGGTGAAATGGCTGGTGATCCCGGCGGATACGCCGAAGATGTTCACAAAGTCGGAGGTGGTCACGCCCGCGTTGGCGAAGACGAAGCCGTATGTACCGTCCTTTGTACCGGCCTCGATGGCCTTGAGGAACTCGTCATAGGTCCAGCCGTTGGCCTGGACCTTCTCCACGTCCACACCGGCGTCCAGGAGCATCTGCTTGTTGCCGCCCAGGGCCTGGATGGTCAGGTACAGAGGCAGGCCGTAGAGGGTGTTGTCCAGGGTCATGTAGTCCAGCGCGTTCTGGTCGTAGTCGGACAGCGCGCCCTCGGGCAGGTAGTCCGCCACGTTCACGGCCACGCCCATCTCCACGAAGGTGCCGATGGTGCCGGAGCTGACCTCGGCGATGTCGGGGGCCTCGCCGGAGAGGGCCATGGTGGACAGCTTGGAGTTGTGGTCATCCCAGGCGGTGGCGATGACCTCCACCTTCAGGTGGGGATAGTCCTTCTGGAAGTCCGCGATCCAACCGGCCAGCAGGTCGGTGTAGTCGCCGGTGACCGGGGGCGTCATGATGACGATGGTGTCCTCCTCGGCGGCGGGCTCGGCGGGAGCGTCGGTCTTGTCGTCCTCAGCGGGAGCGGGGGCGTCCTGCTTGGGCGTGTCGGGGGTGCTGTCGGGCTGCTTGCTGTCGCCGCCGCAGGCAGCCAGGCCCAGGACCATGCAGAGACAGAGCAGCAGTGCCAAAAACTTCTTTTTCATATTGTCCTCCTTGATTCTCCACGTTCTTTCTCGTCTTGGCGGAGGGAAAACCGTCCCTCCAAGAATAAGGTTATTTTACTTTGGAAAAACAATTTTGTCAATTCGATTGCGAACATGTGAAATTTTATTTCATATCCTGAATGCGTTTTGGCATTTGTGCGTAAATACTTTGGATAGAGCGCCCGTGTTATCCGTCGATATAGACAAAGAGCGGGGAGGAATTTTGGAGGATTCTGCCACGGCTGTGGCTCTTGCGCCGGGAGAGGATTTCTTTTATACTGTAAAAAATGCTATAAAAAAGCGGCGGGAGGCAAGCGATGAAAAGTGTGTTGATCCGAATCAACCAGTACCGGGCCCGGGCGAGCGGGGCGGAGCGGGGCATTCTGGACTGGATCCTGGAGAACCCGGAGGCGGCGGCCCAGTGCAGCATCCACCAGCTGGCGGCGCAGAGCTACACGTCCCCCTCCACGGTGGTGCGCGTGTGCCGGAAGCTGGGGTTCGAGGGATACCGGGAGATGCAGAAATCCCTGCTCTACGAGGTGGCCATCCGGCGGGAGAACAAGGCGGAAAAGGGCGGGGAGCTGGAACACACCGACCAGCTGACGGACATCGTGGACAAGGTGACCTACCGCAACATCGCCTCCCTGGAGAACTCCCGGATGCTGGTGGAGCCGGAGGCGGTGCGCCGGAGCGTGGATCTCATCTGCGCCAGCAATACGGTCCTGCTCTTTGGCATGGGGGCCTCCTTCCTGGTGGCTCACGACGCCTACCAGAAATTTCTCCGGGTGGGCAAGCGGTGCGCCCTGTCCGAGGACATTCACTGCCAATACCTCCACGCCCGCAATGCCGGTCCCTCCGACGTGGCGATCATCATCAGCTATACCGGCTATACGGAGGAGATCCTCCGCTGCGCCCAGGACCTGCGGCGGCAGGGCACGCCCATCATTGCCATCACGCGCTTTGAGCCCTCCCCCCTGTCGCAGATGTCGGATTGCAATCTGTACGTGGTGGCCATGGAGGAGACCTTCCGCAGCGGGGCCATGTCCTCCCGCATCGCGCAGCTGAATATGATCGACATCCTCTATACCGCCTATTTCAACCGCAATTACAATCAGAGCATCCGCCACTTTGAGAAGACACAGATCAGCAAGGAGAACCTCTAGCCGGGCGCCCGCGGGCCTTGCCCTGCACTGAGAGATTTGCGGGCCGGCCGGACCCGCGAGCGCCGGCGAGCCGCCGCGTATGCGGCGCGGAACCAAAAAGAAGGACACGCCAAAGCGTGTCCTTCTTTTTGGAGCTGGTGGGGTGACTCGAACACCTGACCTGCTGATTACGAATCAGCTGCTCTACCGACTGAGCTACACCAGCGTCTTATGAGAACCGGCGCCGGTCCTGTTTTTGCCGCCCTCCCGGGAGTGGAAATCTCTGCAACGGAGTTAGGATACCATACATTCCCCGGTTCGTCAAGCCCAAGATTCCGGTATGGCAAAAGTTTTTTGCACAGCGTCGGCGTTTTTGCCGCAGAACCCACTGATTTCCACCTTGACATTTTTCAAAACCATGGTATAATAACCGAAAAGCAGGTATGATTCGATGAAATTGCTGATCCCCGGCGTCTCGCGCCGATGGTGTCGGCCAAACAATCAGTACACACGCAAGGATGGGGAAAAAGCGGAGCTGTTCCCGCTTCAGAGAGTCGGCGGATGGTGCGAGCTGGCGGAGGGACGCGCTGTATAAGTCACCCCGGAGCGGCCGGTCTGAACGGGCGGAAGCGCTTCAATAGGACGGACGGTGCCCAGCCGTTACCATGGGAAGTGATGTCAGTCACGGTGAGAGGCCGCCGAAGGCGGCAAGAAGAGTGGTACCGCAAGATTGTTGCAGCGCAATGATCCTGTCTCTTTATTGGAAAAGAGGCGGGGTCTTATTTTTTACCTCGGAGAAAGGATGATGAAAGTTGAAATTGACCGGCGCGGACATTGTGGTCCGGACTTTGATCGAGCAGGGCGTCACCACCGTTTTCGGCTATCCCGGCGGTCAGGTGATCCACATCTATGATTCCCTGTACCAATATCAGGACGAGATCCGGCACGTTCTCACCGCCCACGAGCAGGGCGCGGCCCACGCCGCCGACGGCTGGGCCCGGGCCACGGGAAACCCCGGGGTGGTCATCGCCACCTCCGGCCCCGGGGCCACCAACCTGGTCACCGGCATTGCCACCGCCTTTCTGGACTCCATCCCCATGGTGGCCATCACCGGCAACGTCCCCAACGTGCAGATCGGCACCGACTCCTTTCAGGAGATCGACATCACCGGCATCACCCTGCCCATCACCAAGCACAACTACTTCGTGGGCGAGATCGAGGACCTGGCGGACACCATCCGGGAGGCGTTCCGTCTGGCGGTCTCCGGCCGTCCCGGGCCGGTGCTGGTGGACGTGCCCAAGGACATCCAGATTGCCTCCTACGACTACGAGCCCCAGGCCCCCGTCGTCCCCGACCCGCCCCGGGCGGCCAAGGAGGAGCGCATCCGGGAGGCGGCGGCGTACATTGACGCCTCCCACCGGCCCTTTCTTTACTTCGGCGGCGGCCTGGCCGCCAGCGGTGCCCAGGAGGAGCTCCTGGCCCTGGCGGAGAAGATCGACGCCCCCATAGGGTGCTCCCTGATGGGCGTGTCCGCCATCCCTACGGAGCATCCCCGGTTCCTGGGGATGCAGGGGATGCACGGGCACTACGCCTGCTCCACCGCCATGCACCGCGCCGACTGCATCATCGCCCTGGGGGCGCGGTTCAACGACCGGGTCACCGGAAACCGGGCCAAGTTCGCCAGGGGAGCGAAGATCGTCCACATCGACGTGGACGGCTCGGAGCTGAGTAAGAACGTGGCGGCGGTGTGCGGGATGCGGGGGGATGTAAAGCTCACCCTGGAAAAACTGCTGGAGCTGGTCCAGAGCGCACAGCACCCGGAGTGGTGGCAGACCGTGGCGGGCTTCCGGTCCTCGGAGGCGGAGAACCGGGACGACCGGGCGGGGCTCACGCCCAGGAACGCCATGCTGACCCTGGATAAGCACCTGACGCCGGACACGCCGGTGGCCACCGACGTGGGACAGCACCAGATGTGGGCGGCCCAGACGCTCTCCTTCCGGAAACCCAGGCGGTTCATCTCCAGCGGCGGACTGGGCACCATGGGTTTCGGCATGGGAGCGGCTATGGGGGCGCAGATGGCGACCGGGGAGCACACTGTCCTTGTCACCGGGGACGGAAGCTTCGGCATGAACCTCAATGAGCTGGCCACTGCGGTGACCCATAGGACGCCTCTGGTGATTCTGCTGCTCAACAACGGCGTATTGGGCATGGTGCGGCAGTGGCAGACCCTGTTCTTTGAGAAGCACTACTCCAACACCGTCCTGGAGCGGCAGACGGATTTCGTGAAGTTGGCGGATGCCTTCGGGGCCAGGGCCGAGCGGGTGGACACCCTGGAGGACCTGGACGGAGCGCTGGGGCGGGCCTTCCAATATGAGGGGCCGTATCTCATCGACTGCCTCATCGGCGAGGACGAGTTCGTCCTGCCCATGCTGCCCCCGGGCGGGAGCATGGACGACATGATTACAAAGGTGGGTGACTGAGATGGATAAACGCTATACTGTGGCCGTGCTGGTGCGCAACCAGTTCGGCGTATTGAACCGGGTCACCAGCATGTTCCGGCGGCGGCAGTTCAACATTGACAACCTGACCGTCAGCGAGACGGAATCCCCGGACTACTCCCGCATTACCGTCCAGTTCGCCGGGGAGCGGGTGACCAAGCAGCAGCTGGTGGACCAGCTGTACAAATTGCCCGACGTGTGCTCCATCCGGGAGCTGGACAGCGAGAACTCCGTCAGCTGCGAGCTGCTGCTCATCAAGCTCAAGAACGACCCCGCCAGCCGGGGGGACATCCGGGCGGCGGCGGACGCCTTCGAGGCCAAGACGGTGGACTATACCAGGGACTCCATCGTGCTGCGGGTCACCGCCGACAGCAGGAGGATCGACGACTTTATCGACCTCATGCGGGATTATGAGATCCTGGAGATCTGCCGCACGGGGGTCGTCTCCCTGGAGCGGGGGGCGGACACCATCAGAAAAGTGACCAATTTATAAAAACAATATTATTTTGAAAGAAAACGAGGTAACACATCATGGCAAGAATTTTTTATCAGCAGGATTGCGATCTCCAGAAGCTGGCGAACAAGACGGTGGCCATCATCGGTTACGGCTCCCAGGGCCACGCCCACGCGCTGAACCTGAAGGACAGCGGCGTGAAGGTCATCGTGGGGCTCTATGAGGGCAGCAAGAGCTGGGCCAGGGCCGAGAGCCAGGGCCTCCAGGTCATGACCGCCGCCGAGGCGGCGAAGGCCGCCGACGTCATCATGATCCTCATCAACGACGAGAAGCAGGCCAAGCTCTACAAGGAGAGCATCGAGCCCAACCTGACCGAGGGCAAGACGCTGGCCTTCGCCCACGGGTTCAACATCCATTTCGGCTGCATCAAGCCCCCCAAGAACGTCAACGTTATCATGATTGCCCCCAAGGGGCCGGGTCACACGGTCCGCAGCGAGTACCAGGCGGGCAAGGGCGTGCCCTGTCTGATCGCCGTGGAGCAGGACGCCACCGGGGACGCCTGGGACATCGGACTGGCCTATGCCCTGGGGATTGGTGGCGCAAGGGCGGGCGTGCTGGAGACGACGTTCCGCACGGAGACGGAGACGGACCTGTTCGGCGAACAGGCCGTCCTCTGCGGCGGCGTGTGCGCCTTGATGCAGGCGGGGTTTGAGACGCTGGTAGAGGCGGGGTACGACCCCCGGAACGCTTATTTTGAGTGCATCCATGAGATGAAGCTGATTGTTGACCTTATTTATCAGAGCGGCTTCGCCGGGATGCGGTATTCGATTTCCAACACCGCCGAGTATGGGGATTATATTACCGGGCCGAAGATTATTACGGAGGATACCAAGAAGGCAATGAAAAAGATTCTTTCCGACATTCAGGATGGTTCTTTTGCCAAGGAGTTCCTTCTTGATATGTCCGACGCTGGTTCTCAGGTGCATTTCAACGCTATGCGGAAAAAGGCGTCCGAGCACCCCGCCGAGATTGTCGGCGCGGATATTCGGAAGCTGTATAGTTGGTCTGACGAGGACAAGCTGATTAACAACTAAATTTAATCTTCGCGCCCTTCGGGCGCGAACGGTAACTTTTTCTCGTCCTACCCCGGGACCTACGCGGCCCCGGACTCCGCGCCTACTTTTGCCGCGCGGCAAAAGTAGGCAAAAACGCGCTTAGACCTACGGTCTAAGAACCCCTTGGCGGGAGCGGCTCGGAGCGCCGCTCCCTATGCGGGGGATTTGCGAAGTGCGGTGCGTATTGGGTTGAGCGAAGCCACCGAATTTCAGGTCCTACGGGCATCTGATCTAGTGGTCTGGTACTT
>CAJUPS010000021.1 GCA_910588045.1 uncultured Oscillospiraceae bacterium
TTTTATTTAGCCGTTTCCCCGCTCCTCTTGAGTAAGTTATTTTGCGGCATTACATTCAGAAGAATGGAGGAGTTCCAAATGGAATTCAACTACGCCCTGGAGAGGCGGAAATTTGAAAAGCAGTGGAAACTTCTACAGAAGCAGTATCGTGAGGCCGGGATGGATGATGCATCCATCGACCAAATCTATAAATTCGATTTGCTGTGGTTTAATTCTGAGCGCAGATACATACGGCATCAGGCTGACCTTCCGGATGATATGACCGTATGTAATTTCCCGTGTTCAGATGCGGAGCCTCATGTGGAGAAAATACTTCCCAGCAGCGGACCGTTAAATGTATCTCCATCAGACCGTCGCTGGTGGATCGATGAAATTGAGGACGAGGAGCTGCTGCGCAAACTGATGACACTTTCTGACGCTGATATTGAATTGCTGACGGCACTTGTGTTTGAAGGGAAAACACAGAGTGAATTTGCATGGGCAAAAGGCACAAATCAGAAGTCCGTTTCTCGTCAACTTTCACAAATCTCAAAAATTTTGCGAAAACCTGTCTAAAAACTGTTTTCTGGTGGCCTAACAGGTGAAGGCACATACAAGTGCCTTTCCGTGAACCTCGAAAACAGAATACCCGGCAACTGGATAACGTCAGCGGACGAGCCTTGGATAAAGGACAAGCGATTCGGAGGACGCGCCAAGACCACCTGTAGAAACGGGGAGTCAGGGAGGAGGGACAGATTCTCCCTAACGGTTTCTATCAAAGGGCCTGAGAGCAAGGTGCCCAGCGGTTCCCGTCCATCCCAAAGCAGCCGTGGCAGGCTGCATTGCAACGCCCTCGCCCGCCTATAATGGTACCCCTGCCCAGCCACAGTCTCAAACAATGGGGGCAGCTCGGAGAGATCCTCGGAGGGGTGAGATTCCCGGAGTGCGGAGCCAGCCGCAGTTCAGTTTTGCCGCCTATGCCTGGGGGAGTAGTGTCGAATACAGGCAGCAACAGTAAGATTATTTTGGAGAGATCCAAATTCAGAAGTGGCGGGAGCCGCTCCAGCAGAGAGGACTAGCGGAATTTTTGCACCCTTTTGGAGCGGCTCCCTGCTATTTCCAGTACAGAGGAGAAAACACATGGGAGTAAACCGAACCTGCCCTATCCGCAGAGGGGATATTTTTTACGCCGATCTTACACCGGTAGTCGGATCAGAACAAGGCGGGCTCCGGCCTGTGCTGATCATCCAGAATGATGTTGGGAACCAGTATAGTCCAACAATCATTGCCGCCATCATCACCGGTCAAATCAAATGCTGGCATTTACCTACCCATGTAGTCCTGGCCGCCGCTGCCTGCGGCCTTTCCAAGACTTCCGTAGTCATGCTGGAGCAGATCCGGACGCTGGATAAGGGCCGACTGCAGCAATACGTGGGACATGTCGAAATGGAGAAGATGCCGCAGATTAATACCGCGTTGGAAATCAGTGTAGGGCTTGCCGAAAGAGGACGCAACAGACAGCCATAGATACATAATTATAGGAGGCTATGTCAAAATGAATGCCAATATCAACTATGTCGGCACCCTGAATCTGCTTCGCCAACTGGTGGCGGCAGGGGCTATCACCATAGCGGAGAGCAAGAAAATCGCCCGGCATATTGCTATAAAAACAGGGGCAAATATTGTCGTTCCTGATACTTGTTTCTGACCTGAACCACTAGCTATTCCAATGCTTTTGTGGTATTGTGTGTGTGCTGAACAGAGGGAGGTGGGACACATGGCGGATCAATACCAAATCACAGGTAGCCTTGCGGTTGCGGAGAAACAGCGAGTCATCATCATTGAGGCCGCAGACAAGCCGCAGGAACTCCGGCTCAGGGTCGCGGCGTATGTCCGTGTCAGTTCCGACTCCGAAGACCAGCTGAACTCCTTTGCTGCACAGAACCACTATTATACTTCTCTGATCTCCGCTAAAGAAAACTGGGACATGGTTGACATCTATGCGGATCACGGGATCACCGGAACATCAGCGGAAAAACGGGATGATTTCCAGCGGATGCTTTCGGATTGCCGCAGGGGGTTGATCGACCGGGTACTCTGCAAATCTATCTCACGGTTCGCACGGAATACAACAGAGTGTCTGGAGGCTATCCGCGAGTTGAAGTCCCTGGGTATTGGGATCACCTTTGAGAAGGAGCATATTGATACCGCAAAAATGTCCGGAGAGATGCTGACCGCCATTTTTGCCGCCATGGCGCAGAAGGAAAGTGAGTCTATCTCTCAAAACGGACGCCTGGGTATACAGATGCGAATGAAAAATGGTACTTTCAATACCTGCAAAAGCCCATTTGGATACAGACTGAATGGAAATAAGTTGGAAATATTCGAGCCGGAGGCCAAGCTGGTTCGGGAGATATTCCATCGGTTCCTCAGTGGGCAGAGTTGTGATGAAATCTCGGCGTATATGAACACCCTTCACATAGCAACGCGGGACGGGAAGACCGTCTGGCAGCACTCCACGATCAAGTACATGCTGCAAAATGAACGATACGCTGGGAACGCACTCCTGCAAAAAAACTATAGCACAGATACTCTGCCGCGTCAAAAGAAAAGAAATCATGGCGAAAAGCAGAAATACTTTGTAATTGGAAGTAATCCGCCCATTATTGACGCAGATACATTCGAGGCGGCGCAGGTACTCATTCTGCAGCGCAGGGAGAAAAGGAAAACCGGGCCTTACCAGAAAAAGGCTCTGTCCGCTCTTCGCTGTGGCTGCTGCGGCGGCACGTTCCGGGAGAAATCCTGCGGCGGGAAAATCTACTGGTCGTGTGTCACCCATGACAGGACGCATGAATCCTGTCCGATTACGCAGATTCCAGAACCAGAGAACCACTCCGCCTTCTGCCGCTTCTACTACAAACTCAAACACCACAGCGACCAGATACTCGTCCCATTGATCGCTGACCTCCAGACGATCCGCACCCGCCGGTTCCTCTGGAGTCCGGACGTCATTGAACTGAACAGGCAAATATCGAACCTCACCAGTCAGAATCAACTCCTTGCCATGCTGAAACAGCAGGGCGGTGTTGATCCTGACATTTTTATATCCCGAAGCAATGAACTGGCCGAACAGCTCCGCACTGTAAAACAGGAGAAAAGCCGCCTGCTGAACGAGAAAGGGGATGACACCATCACCCGGACGCAGGAATTGCTCGAAATTCTCACCGCAGGGCCGGACTTCCTGGATGCATTTGATGGGGAGCTGTTCGGGGAGCTCGTTGAGAAGATCATCGTGGAGAGCAATGAGCTTCTGCGGTTCCGGCTGAAAAACGGACTGGAGCTGACGGAAAAGATGGAAAGGACGGTGAGGTAATGGCATCCAACAGGAAACTCCCCTTCGGATACCGGATGGAGTTCGGAGAGATCGTGATCCATCCACTGGAGGCGGTGACGGTGCAGAATATTTTCCAGCAGTACATTTCCGGTGAATCCTACAAATCGCTGGTGGACAGGCTCCGGGAGCAGGACGTTCCCTACGACCAGGGTAAGCTCTGGAACAAGAACATGGTGGCCCGCATCCTGGCGGATCGCAGGTACACCGGCGACAATGGATGGCCGGTCATCATCTCAGTGGAGCAATATGACCGCGCCAACGAGAAGCGTACCGCCAAGGTCACTCCCCCCAAGCGGACAGAGGCACAAAAAATCCTGCGCAGACTGTGCAATAGCGGTCCTGCCGCTGACGCCGAGGGAACCGTGCTGCGGCTGCTCAACAGCCTGATCACAGCACCGGAGCAGATCTGTATGCCTCAGATTCCAGTGCAGGATGAAGCTCAAATTAGCGGTATCAGTCAGGCTCTGAAAAATGCACTGGAGCAGCAGCCGGTCGATGAGGACACAGCAAAACGACTTGCCCTGGAGCTTGCAGCCGCCCGGTATGCGGGCATCGGTGATCAGGAATATGAAACCGTGCGGCTCCGGCAATTGTTTCGGCAGCATATCCCCATGCAGGAGCTGGACGCATCACTTCTCCGCTCCGCTGTCTCGGCAGTCTGGATGCGAAGAAGCAGCATATCCATCCATCTGAAAAATGGTCAAATCATTGAAAGGAGTCGAGCATCATGACAGAAACCGCCCCCAGAGTCATCATCATCCCCGCCAATCCCGAGTTGGCGAGAGAAAAGGCCGTCAAGCGGCAGCAGCGTGTCGCCGCTTACTGCCGGGTCAGCACGGACGAGGAGGAGCAGCTCACCAGCTACGAGGCCCAGCAGACCTACTACACGGACAAGATCATGACCAATCCCGACTGGACCATGGCGGGCCTGTTCGCGGATCAGGGCATAACGGGCACGTCCGCCCGAAAGCGCCCGGAGTTCCTGCGGATGATCCGCCAGTGCAAGCAGAAGAAGATCGACATCGTGCTGACCAAATCCATCTCCCGCTTTGCCCGCAATACGGTAGACTGCCTTCATTACATCCGCGCCCTGCGGGAACTGGGCATCGCGGTGATCTTCGAGAAGGAGGGCATCAACACCCTGGAGTCGGACAGCGAGATGCTCATCACCATCCTGGGCGCCTTCGCCCAGGCGGAGAGCGAATCTATCTCCGGCAACGTTGTCTGGGGCATCCGTCAGGCCATGCGGGAGGGAAAGGTGGCTTACCAGTACAAACGGTGGTACGCCTATCAGAAAGGCCGTGATGGCCGACCGGAGATCATCCCGGAACAGGCCGAGGTGGTAAAACAGATCTACGACCGCTATATCGCCGGGGCCAGCCTCCGTCAGATCAAGGACTGGCTGGAGTCCCAGAACATCCTCAATGTGGATGGTGAGCCGGAGTGGACGCTCAGTACGATCAAAGGCATCCTGACCAATGAAAAATACTGCGGCGACGCCCTGCTCCAGAAGACATTTATCCAAGACTGCATCAGCAAGAAGGTCATCCGCAACACTGGGCAGCTCCCCCAATACCTGATCCAGAACTGCCATAAGGGGATCGTGAGCCGTCAGATCTACGATTCGGTGCAGGCAGAAATGGCCCGCCGCAACGCCGGAAGAAGCCCGTCCAAGAAAAATGCCCCCACAGGACGCACCTCCTACGCCAGCCGGTTCGCCCTCTCCGAGCGGCTGGTCTGCGGTGAGTGCGGAACTTTGTACCGCCGCTGCGTCTGGGCAAAAAATGGTAGGAAGCGCATTGTGTGGCGGTGTGTGAGCCGTCTGGACTACGGGACGAAATACTGCCACAGCTCCCCCACGCTGGACGAGGAACCGCTCCAGAGAGCCATTCTGGCAGCAATCAACGAGGCCATGGGAAATCGGGATGAAATGGTTGGCCAGATCACCGAGGCCATGGAGTTGGAACTGCCCCCTATCCCTGGTCAGACGGTCAGTCTGGCTGGTATTCAGCGCAGGATCGGTGAATTGGAAGGGCAATTCAATCTCCTGCTGGAGCAGGCGGCGGAACAGATGGAAAGCCAGGATTACATGGCGCAATTCCAAGGTATCACCAATGAAATCGCAGCCCTGAAGGAATTGCGGAATCAGATGGAGGAGCAGCAGAAGACCAATGCAGCTGCAGTACAGAAGATGACCATGACCGTGTCTCTGATGGAAAAGATGTCTCCGGAACTCACTGCGTGGGATGAATCCTGGATACGGCAACTCGTGGATACGGTCAAGGTGCTGTCGGAGGACACGATCATGGTGTACCTGCGGGGCGGGATTGAAATTCGGCAAAGCATAAAAAAGTGAAAATAGGTATATGCCTATAGATGCAATTATACTAATCGGTTATTATAATCCTATAAAACTGCACCTATAATACAAGCACCACAGCACGGGGGATGCTTGTATATGATAGATCAGAAGACGCTCGGCGCACAGATCAGAAAAATGCGGAAAGCAAAAGGCATGACTCAGGAACAGCTTGCGGAGAAGGCTGGCGTCGGCGTCACCCACATCAGCCATATTGAGACAGGCCGCACAGCTCCCAGCCTGGACATCGTGATCTGCCTCATCAATGCCTTCGAGTGTTCCGCTGATGAGCTGCTCGGCGTGGAGATCAAGAAGGATATAGCGATTCGGAACAACTGGCTCACGGAACTGGTTGAAGATTGCAGCAGCCTCGAAGTAAAAATGATCGCCGATATGGTGGTTTCTCTGAAAGAAACCATGCGGCGGCTTGAAATTGAAAAGACATACGCTGAAAAATAGGTTCAAGGTATAGAAAAGCACGGCAGGTCACTGCCGTGTTTTTCTATGTCCTGACAAATTGAGGCGCAAGCCGGAAAGGAGGAGAACCTGTGAATATCAGAAAACCGATTGATTACAGCGCAATGTTTCTATTGCTGGACGAATTGATGGTCCCAGATCAACCGCAGATAAAGCTGTACTATGAAATAGGCAGGATTATCAACAGCAAAGAGGAAAAAGGCGCCGCTGTCGCTGCGGCGGAATACCTGCAAACTGCTTACCCGGACCTCTCAGGTTTCTCACCCCGCAATCTGCGCCGAATGAGGACGTTTTACAAGGCATATACGGATATGCCTGAGATGATAGATGCAGCTATGGAGATCGGCTGGACGCAGAACGTGGTCATTCTGGAAGCGAGGCTGACAAGTTCCGAGAGAGTATGGTATATGCAGGCTGTCCGGCAATTTGGCTGGTCAAAGGCGGAGTTGCTGCGGCAAATCGAAGTGAGTGCCCATCTGTCTCTCGACTTGCCGGGCGAGGTGTGCTATACTGAGGAAAACGCCGCCGAGGAGGACCCCAGCCATGCCCAAACCGAAGATCACCAGCGCCATGGAGCTGGAAGCCTTGGTGCAGCAGATGGGTTTTCTGCCCTTTTTCCCATGCTCAATCCCCAATTTCTCCATCGAGGAATTTACTCCCAGCCGCTACTGGTTTGTGGATGGCGTGGATGGACCGTGGGAGTGGCGGATGGAGCTGGCCCGCCGGGGCGTGGTGGCCTACGGCAAGCTGTTCTCCAGGAAGGCAGGGTTGGTCAGCCGGGAGTGGTATCCCGATCTGGCCAACTACCGGCGCAGCGGCTACGACTTCGACGCCCGCTACGAGGAGGGGCTGGCCAGCCACCGGGAGAAGCGGATCATGGATGCGCTGCTCCGGGAGGGGCCGACGCTGTCCAAAGACCTGAAGCGGTTGGCCGGATTCGGCGGCGACGGGCTGAAGGGGTTCGATACCGTAGTCACCAGCCTGCAAATGCAGACCTACATCACCGTCCACAGTTTCGAGTATGCTCGGGATAAACACGGCAAGCCCTACGGCTGGGGCGTCGCCAGATACGCGGTGACGGAGGATGTGCTGGGAGCAGATGTGACCCAGGGAGCCTATCACCGTGACCCAGAGGAATCCAGGGCCAGGATTATCCGCCACCTGGGGCTGATTTGCCCGGATGCGTTTGATGACGATCTGGCGAAATTTATTCGATGAGGAGCGAGACAATGTTGGCCTACACGTATGTTGACAAAGGGGAATTTGAGCTTCTGGACAAACCCAAGCCCGCCCTGCTGGATGACCGGGACGCCATTGTCCGGGTGACGCTGGCGAGCATCTGTACCAGCGACCTCCACATCAAGCACGGCAGCGTCCCCCGCGCCGTTCCCGGTATCACGGTGGGCCATGAGATGGTGGGTGTTGTGGAGGAGACCGGCAGTGCCGTGACCAGTGTCCGGCCTGGCGACCGGGTGACGGTCAATGTGGAGACCTTCTGCGGGGAATGCTTTTTCTGCAAACACGGCTGGGTGAACAACTGCACCGATCCCAACGGCGGCTGGTCGTTGGGCTGCCGCATCGATGGCGGGCAGGCGGAGTACGTCCGAGTCCCCTATGCGGATCAGGGCCTGAACCGGATTCCGGATACGGTCAAAGACCGGCAGGCGCTGTTCGTGGGGGACATTCTGGCGACGGGCTACTGGGCGGCGGACATTTCTGAGATCAAGGCCGGGGACACGGTGCTGGTCATCGGAGCGGGCCCCACCGGCATTTGTACTTTGCAGTGCGCCCTGCTGAAGCAGCCCAAACGGGTTATCGTCTGCGAAAAAGATCTCCAACGGCTGGCATTTGTCAGAGAGCACTATCCCCAGGTGTTGACTGTAGAGCCGGAGGCGGTTCAGGAATTTGTCCTGGCCCACAGCGACCACGGCGGCGCGGACGTCGTGCTGGAGGTCGCCGGAAGTCCGGAGACCTTCCGTATGGCGTGGCAGTGTGCCCGCCCGAATGCCATCGTGACCATCGTGGCGCTGTATGATGCAGCCCAGACGCTGCCTCTGCCGGAGATGTACGGAAAGAATCTGACTTTCAAGACCGGAGGCGTGGACGGCTGCAAATGTGCTGAGACTCTGGCGCTGATCGAGCAGGGAAAGATCGACACGACGCCGCTGATCACCCACACCTTCCCGCTCCGGGATATTGCTGAGGCGTATGACCTCTTTGAGAATCGGAGAGACGGCGTGATCAAGGCTGCCATTCAAATGGAGGGCTGACGATGGTTCGGGAGATTATGAAGGACCCCGCGTTTCTGTCCCAGAAAGCGGAACCCGCCACGCCAGAGGATGCAGCTGTTGCGCAGGACCTTCTTGAAACACTGGAGGCCCATAAGGATGGCTGCGTCGGCATGGCGGGAAATATGATTGGAGTCAACAAGCAGATCATTGCATTTGACAACGAAGGGAAATACATGGTGATGTTCAATCCGAAGATCATCAAGAGATCCGGCCCCTACGAAGCGCGGGAAGGCTGTCTCTCGCTGCCGGGTACAAGGACAACCAAGCGGTGGAAGTCGATCAAGGTGCAGTATCAGACGGAAACGTTCCAGACGAGATTCAAGACCTTCACTGGCTGGACAGCGCAGATCATCCAGCATGAGATTGACCACTGCGAGGGCATACTGATTTAGACACCGCTGAGAACCAAACTGTGCATCTCAAATTGCCACGCTAAATCCACTCCATGGTTGGTTTGACTTTTTTATGGAGACTGGGTTGCGTTTTAACGAAAGATGCGATAGAATACGGGCCAATAATGCAACGCCATCAAAACAGGGGCAATTTCAGTGGCATCTATAGTGTCGGACAATGACAACTGGACATTGGACGAACACCTATTATTTTAAGGGCGGCTTCGCCGGGATGGTGTGGCTCTGATGTCAAAACGAACAGCGGAGGTCAAGGTATAAAAGCCTTGGCCCCCGCTGTTTTATCGGTTTATTTCGTTTTGCCCTGGGCTTCCTGCCATTCCGCAAACTCCCGCTGGCCCAGTTCGCTGTCATAGTATTTTCGTATTTCCGGGACGAGGAACCGTGCAAAGGTTTCTAAAAAATGTACAGCCCGAAGGCGGAATGCTCCTGATGAAACAGCTACAGCATGACGGCCATATACGTTTGCCTGGTGACCTGCATATGATATGCTCACCGTATATGCTACCCCGGTATTTCCTACAGTGAGATCATTACCGAATCGCCATCCATAATCAGAAAATTCTCCTCCCCGCGCTCTGTTGTTACAACTATTTTGTAAGTACCATCCTCCCGCATGACTGCCACGTCAAAGCATTTTCCGCAGGCATGAATTTGACGAAGTGTTACGTTCAACCAAGCTTTTGGGAGATGGGGTGTTATGCGCAGAGAACCAGGACTTTCCGGTTCCATACCAAGAAGACCTTCCAGGAAGATCCGGCAGTACAGCGCACTCTCGGCAGAAAGATGCCGCTGGCCGCCCTCCGGCCACGCCTCAACCGGATAGGGAACGTGCTCTTCCAGTGTCCGCCGCTGGCTGTAGGCGGAGAGATGCGCGATAGCTCGTTCTGTCTCTCCGGCGGCCAAAACGCCGCGCAGCGCATATAGGGTGGAGCGGTCCCAGAAGACGGTCCCGCCGCTCTCTGTGGCCAGTCCGTCCGCCGTCCAGAGCTTATCAGAGAACAGCGCCTCGACGGTCTGCTCCCTCCGTTCTTTGAGGCCGAATACCAGAGGCAGGCATATCCAGGCCCGCAGCCGCTCACAGCCCTCGTGGTAGCGGTAGGTATCATACCCTTCTACCTTCGCTCCAAAATACTTCTCTATGGCTTCTGCCAGAAGTCCGGCCCGCCGGGCATACTCCTCCGCCATGCTTGCATGGCCCAACGCCCGTTCCAGCCTTGCTGCATCCAGCAGTCCTCCATACGCGAGACAGGAGGTGGCCAGATTCGCGTCTCCAGAGGAAAATCGGTTTTCCAGTTCGTCGCTGTCCGATGCCACCACTCCTTCTTCCGTTGTCTTCCTGCGACAGTATTCCAGGCACCATTCCACCGCCGGCAGCATTTTTTCCGCGTAGTCCCAGTCTCCCAGCGCCAGCAGGAATCGGGATGCGCCATAGGCATACATAGCCGCGTCGCCCCGGTCTCCCGCGCCATCCCAGACGTCCAGACCCTCCGCGATGATAGAGGATGGGATCGCAGCATAATTCCCGGCCATAAAGGGCGTGTAAGCATTCAAGGCGTTCTTTGCTGCCTCCAGCGCGTTTTTCTCGCCCAAGTACGGGAAAAACGGATTGGCGTATTCAATCTGATCGTTTGTCCAGACGGCCGCATAATAGGCCAGCCCGCCAGGTCCGTGGAACAGTCCTCCGCGGGTGCGGTACACGCTCTCCGCCGCCCGCAGCTTCGCCAGGGCGAAGGCGTTATTCAAAACGGGGTCCGGAGTTTCCAGAATAAGATTGCTCTGGATCTCATCTACAAACATCCTCCTGCGCCGGAGTTCCTCTTCCCCGGGCAGCAAGGAAATCGGCTGATTAGCCGTTTCGCCGCTGTAATAGGCGGTGACGCACCGCGTCTCTCCGGGAAGAAGAGGCCCCTGGGTCCCCCGGATCCGCTGTGTCAGAACATATACGCCGTGGCAGCCCTTTCGGTATTCCTGCGGCTTCTCCCTCCAGGACAGTGTTCGAGGCGTGTCACCGCAGTTCCGGATGTGCATCTGCTCCACCATGTATGTGCCTTCCCGGCTGGGCGTCAGCATCCGGGTGATTTGAAGGCCATCCCAGCGCCCCCGCAGGCACAGGACCCCATTGAACTGCACCTCATCCAACTGCTCCGGCGGGAGGAGACCCCCATCCGCCTCCAGAAACGCCATATCCTTCCACGGACATTCCCATAGAAGACTGGCATGGGTATTGTTAGGTCTTGTGCGAAGCGTCGGGAAGACGACCGTCTGCCGCAGGCAAAGCCTTCGGTCACCGTTTGCGCCATAATAGATTACTACGGCGCACCGCTGTCCCGCCATTTCAATGTGATCTTCATGCTCCGGAGACGGGTCCGCCGCCACGTCCCACCGGATACTGCCCGGCTTTTGGATCATCCATCGTACCATAGTCATACCTCACCAGTTGAAATGAAAAATAAATTCCCTGCCCGGCAAGAGTTCCGGAGGATGGGCCTCCCCATTCGGAAGCCGGAGCAAGCGCCGCTGCGGGGGATCGGTCGCAGTAGGATCCCTCAGGGCCAAAGCCGTACCAGCGGCCTGTTGCGCCGCCTGTACGGCCGTTTCCCTCACGCCGGTCCTCCTTTTCCCGTTAAGTTCACCGCAAAGCAGTGCAATCCATAGGGCCGCGCGGTAAACGCGAGCATATCCCGTGCCGCCTCGCTCACCCTGCGGTGGAAGAGATCTACCTGCCACATCTGCGCTCCGGGGACCCGCAGCCAGCGGCGGCCCTCCGTTTGGCTGAAGCTCCGCAGGGTCAGGTACAATATCCCTTCCGCCCACTCGGAATGCACCAGCGGCAGGTCCTCCGGTATCCCTGGCAGCGACGGTTCCGCACCCCAGAGCGCCGCCATTTTTGCCGGGGTTTCTCCGGCCCGCTCTTTGGCGCAGCCCCACAGGATAAACCGGAACCGAAACCCGCCCTCGATCCACTGCGGAAAGTTGGTCCCCCACATATTGTTGAACAGATCAAACCAGAGCTGCGGTTCCCTGCCGCGGGGAAACTCCTTCTGGTAATCATATATGCCCGGTGCGCCAATGGCAAGCAGCGGCGTATCCTTCGGGCAGATCGCCAGACATGCCTGTTCCCCCACTGCCAATATACCGTGCTCTGCATTCAGCAGCGCATGGTTGGCGCGGCGGGCGATCTGCGTCCTCGGGTCAATGACGGCGCCAGGCTTATACAGGCGGTACTCCCCGTCCCAGGCCAAGGGAAAGATCAGACTTCCGGATTCCACAAACGGCGTGGCCCGCTTATCCGCCAGGGTCAGCTCCACCGTGAACGTCTCGCCCTCCGGCGGAAGCCTTATGGTCAGCAGGAGCTCCCCGGCGTCCCCAAACCGCCCCCCGCTCTCGCCCGTGCGGTAGCGAAGCAGTACGGCGTCCTCCCGCAGCTCGTATCCGGTGAACTGCGGCGCAAAGGTCAAATGCGGGCAGTCCGGATAGTTTTCCCGGCCATAGTCCTGGATTCCCCAGGTGGTAAAATGATACCCATAGCTGCGCAGAAATTCGTTGATGTCCTCCAGACCGAAGCGGTCATACTGGTAGGAAAATACGCCCCGTCCATTTTGTGATTGAAGCAGCGGTGCGGAGAGCAGCTTGTCGTAAATCTGCTCAATGTGCCCGGTCTGCCCGTCAAAGGTCATAGCGTAACGATGATTCTCCACAACAGAGCGGTCCCCGTTCCAGCTTACGGCCAGCGCACCCTTTGGAGATGCCGCATGAGGCAGAAAGCCGATCTTGCTCTCGAGTTTCCGGAGAAGAGCGCTGCATGTCCGGACGCGGCTGCGCTGTTCCTCCCAGGACTGCTCCATAAAGCGGTATGGCTCTGCTGCGCGTACAGCCTCAAAATCCTCGCGGTCATAGACCCGGTCCGGGCCAAGCCATGTCTTGACATCTGCTCCCCAGGTGTGCTCGGTGAATAGAGCTGCATTCTCATAATAGCTTTCCCACAGCGCATCGATCTCCTCCGGCGCCGCGTACCCCCGAAGCCGTCGGCCACAATCGGCCTGATGGAGCCTGCGGGCCAGCGCCCGGTTTTCCCGCATCTGGGAAACCTCCGCCGGATAGGAGCTGATACCGTGGATCCAGGTGTCCGCCAGATCCTTGCCCACCTCCGGCACACCGGAGAGGTCCTGCTTTTCCAGCTCCCGGCAGAAATCATCCATCGTCCCGCATACGACTTCCACGCCGGGGCAGGCTTTCTCTGCTTGACAAACCAGGCTCCGAATGGTCTCTGCGCTGTGGGGACCGCAGTTGTCATGCGTGTGCATCAGGGCCATCCAGACCGGGAACGGCCAATCCTCCGGCGGCAAAAGGGCTGTGCCATAGCCGCCCTTGCTGTACATGGTAAGGACCCGGCCGCCGCCCGGCCCCTTCCAGAAAAACAGCGGCGGCACTTCCGGCGGGGTGGCAAATTCATTGCAGCCCAGATGCAAAAACCGGATACCGGCCTGATGCAGCAGGTCCGGAAGCATCAGGCCGTGTCCGGGTACGTCGGTCATTTTTGCCGCGATGGGATAGGTCTTTTCGTACTGTTCCGAAAGCAGTCGGGCGTACCGGAAGCCCTGGGCGTACTCCTCCGGGGTGGAGAAATCCGTGTGCGATGTAAAGGGAAGGCCGTGCCAGACGACCTGTCCCTCCCGGATCAACGCCTCCAGCTGGGGCAGAAGAGAGGGATCGCAGCGGTGCAGGCTGTGCCACAGGGGCCAGGACGGCATGGTCCAGACGTAACGGAGAGGCCCCATATTCCGGGTCGCCCGGCAGGTCTCGATGACCTGGCGCAGCATCTTGTTCCCATAGTCGTCAATGACGCGGGACGCCAGATCGGTGAAACCAATGTCAAAATGCGTTTTGAAGACCAGAATGATTTTTTGTACCATATCGTACTCCCCTGACGAAACATTTTCCAGACAGCACGCCCGCCTGCATCACACCGTCTCCAGCTGCCGCTCCAGCTGCTCCACCAGTGGCGGCAGTTCGGAGGGATCATAGATGCGAAAGTCCGGCTCCTCCTCCGGGCATGACGGCTTGCAGGGATGCCGGTGGGACCAGACCAGCTGCACCGAGCGGATGCCGAAGCGCTTTGCACCGGCCATATCCCGCTCCACGTTGTTGCCCACCATAATGATCCGGGGCTTATCCGCATCTGTCAGGCCGAGTTTCTTCATGGCCGTCTCGAACATGACGGGCGACGGCTTTTCCTGCCCGACGTCCTCGGAGACCGCCTCCGCAGAAAAGATGTACGACAGTCCATTCTCCCTCATCGTGTTATGGAACGACTCTGTCAATCCATCCGCTACCATAGCGATCGTATAGCCCCGCGCATACAGCGTCAGCATGGCCTCCTTTGCCCCGGGGATACAGCTGGCATGGTAGACCACGCCCTTTGAGACCTTGCGCACCTCGGTGCTCTCATCAATGATGGTGTCGCCTATATCGGTAAATATAATCAGTTTTTTTCCCATAGTGTTTCCCTAAACTTCACTCAAATCTTGGCGGCAGATCGTCCGACAACTCCGGAAACTGCT
Source organism: uncultured Oscillospiraceae bacterium (assembly GCA_910588045.1). GTDB lineage: Bacteria > Bacillota > Clostridia > Oscillospirales > Oscillospiraceae > Pelethomonas. The sequence continues at coordinate 14,475 of CAJUPS010000021.1, forward strand.
GGCGCACGGCATCAATCGGCGACATGTACTCGTTTGCCGGGTCCTCTGCGATCGCCTTGCGGTAGACGGTGGGGGACATGCCGACGTTTTTCTTGAACTCCTTGGAGAAATGAAATTGGTCGGAATATCCCACCGAGACGGCCACGCTCTCCACGGACAATTCCGGCTCCTTCAGAAGAGCGGTCGCCTTGCACATCCGGTAATAGATCAGATAATCCTTCGGAGAGAAATTGGTAAGATTCTTGAATACTGTGTACAGCGACTTTCTGTTGACGCCTACGCTGTCCGCGATGTCCTCCACGGAAATGTCCTCGTGGTAGTTGCTGTCGATAAAGTCCAGCGCACGGATCAGTACGGACTCCGGCGTGGACACGCCGCCCCGGACGCCGTCCTGGATATGGTCGAGGAGGAACGCGAAAATGTTATACATTTGCGCCATGATTTTACAGTAGCGGTTGGGCATTTTCATGGAAACCCGCAGGAGCGTGTCAAAAATGCCCTCCAGTTCCCGGTCCTCCGTGTCCGCAAAGAGCGGCTCGTAGGAGCTCAGCTTTGCCCTGTTGAGATACCGCTCCACTAAATAGCCGGAAAACGCGACCCACGTTACATTCATGGTCAGCTTATAGGAGGACTTGATGCTTACGGACATATTGGGATAAATAACAAAACCGTCCCCCGCCTGAATCTTATGGGTAATCTGTCTCTGGGTCACGCAACCGGAACCATCTTTCACATAATAAAAAGCGTAGCTGTCCAGCTTCACCTCGCGTTCAAAGGAAATGTCCTGATTTCCGCAGTTGTAGACGTTCAGGGTCAGGTTGATATGGGAGCGGTCGCTAATATAGATCGCCACATTTTTCCCTATCTCCATAGTGAAATCCTCCTTGTTTTTCAGACGGCTCCTAGATCTGCTTTTCCTGCAATTTGCAGTCCATACAATTCCAGCAGGCCACAAAGTGCCCGTCCCGCTCCGTCATCGGAGGAAATTCCCGCGCGCAGCGCTCCGTCCTGTACGCACAGCGGGGGTGGAAGTGACAGCCCGACGGCGGTGATGCGGGATTGGGCACCTCGCCCTCCAGTACGATCCTGTCGATGACCGCGTCCGGGTCCGGCTGAGGCGCGGCGCTGAGAAGCGCTTTCGTATAGGGATGCAGCGGATTGGAGTACAATTCCTCCGTCTCCGCGAACTCCACCATGCGCCCCAGATACATGACCATCACCCGGTCGGAAATGTGCCGGACCACGGAGAGCGCGTGGGAGATGAACAGGTAGGTCAGATGGTATTCCTTTTGCAGATCTTCCAGCAAATTGATAATCTGCGCCTGAATGGATACGTCCAGTGCGGACACCGCCTCATCGCAGACAACCACCTTGGGCTGAAGGATCAGGCTTCTGGCAATACCGATACGCTGGCGCTGCCCGCCGGAGAAGGCGTGGGGGTATCGGCGCAGGAAGGCCTTGTTCAGCCCCACCTGCTCGGCGATGCGGTCCACCGCCTGCTCGATCTCCCGCTTGCCGAGCTTCGTATTGTAGCGCAGCGGCTCGCTGATGATGTCAAATACGGTCATGCGGGGGTCCAGACTGGCGTATGGGTCCTGAAAGATCATCTGGATGTCCCGGCGGTACTTTTTCATCTGTTCCCTGGTGGTGTGGAGGAAGTCGATCACGCCGTCCTCCTCGGTGTGGAACAGCACCTCGCCGCCGGTGGCGTCGATGCCCCGTACCACGCACCGGCCCAGGGTGGTCTTGCCGCAGCCGGATTCGCCCACGATGCCCACCGTCTCCCCCTGGTATACCGTCAGGGAGACGTCCGTCAGCGCCTTGACGCTGACGTCCTTGCCCTCATAGACCTTGCACAGGTTCTTGATCTCAAGGATCACCTTGTTTTCCGCCATGCCTCACCCCTCCTTTTCCATCAGCGCACACCTGACCAGATGTCCCGGCTCCGCAGTGTACGTCTCAATATCCCGGCATTCGCACATACCGTCGATGCGGTTCAGGCACCGGTCGTGGAAGCCGCAGGAGGGCGGCAGATTAACAGGCAGGGGCACCACGCCGTCAATCACATACAGCTTCTCCCCCCGGTCCTGGTCCATCTTGGGCAGAGAGCGCAGCAGTCCCTTCGTGTACGGGTGCCGCGGATCATGGAAGATCTGGCGAACACTGCCGTACTCCACGATCTGTCCCAGATACATGACGGCTACGTTGTCGCACATGCTGGCCACCGTCCCCAGGTCGTGGGTAATAAACAGGATGGATGTGCCAAATTCCTTCTGCAAGCTCTTCATCAGCTCCAGGATCTGGGCCTGAATGGTCACATCCAGCGCCGTGGTGGGCTCGTCGGCGATGAGAAAGTCCGGGTCGCAGCACAGCATCATGGCGATAAGGGCCCGCTGGAGCATACCGCCGGAAAACTCGTGGGGATACTGGTCGATCCGCTTCTCCGGGTTGGCAATGCCCACCTTTTGCAGCATCTCCAGCGCCCTGGCGCGGGCGGAGCTCTTCGTGGCGCCGGGCTCATGGAGGAGAACGATCTCCGAGAGCTGGTTCCCTATGGTGTAGAGAGGCGAAAAGGAGGTCATGGGTTCCTGGAAGATCATGGCGATCTCCGCACCCCGGATCGCCCGGTACTCCGCGCCGTCATGCTCCAGCTCCAGCAAATTGACCACCTTCCCGGATTTTGTGCGGTACAATATCTCTCCGAAGGCAGTACAGTTGTCCGGATTGATGCCCATGACGGCCTTGCTGGTGACGCTTTTCCCGCATCCGGATTCCCCCACCAGTCCCAGCGTCTCGCCCTTGCCCATGGAGAAATTCACGCCGCGCACCGCGTTGAGGGTATGGTCGTCCATTTTGATGTCCACCCGGAGGTCCCGGACCTCCAGGATGCGCCCCGGTTCCATGGTATACTCCCGGGGAGCGGACAGATTTTTATTCCGTTTCATATCGCCGCACCTCCCTTACTTGTATGGGTCCGCCGCGTCCCGCAGACCGTCGCCCATGAAGTTGAAGGCCAGGACGGTCAGGAAGACAAACAGCATGGGGATCAGCCGCCAGCCGTAGAACATGATGGTTTCCAATTTATTGGTCTCCTGGAGCAGCACGCCCCAGCTGGTGGCGGGGGAGCGCAGCCCCAGACCCAGGAAGCTCAACGTGGTCTCGCCGATGATCAGCCCGGGGATCGCCATGGTCATGTTCACGATGATATAGCTGGTAAAGCTGGGGATCATATGCCGGGTGATGATCTTCACCGGCGGCGCGCCGGAGATCCGGGCCGCCATGATATAGTCGTCCTTCTTGACGGAGATGAACTTGGAGCGCACCACCCGGGAGAGGTCCGGCCAGGAGATCAGGGAGAGGATCAGCGTCATGAGCATGAACACTTGGGCGGGTTTGAGCGTCTTGGGAATGGCGGCGGAGAGGGCCATCCACAAGGGCACCTGTGGGAAGGAGCGGACCACTTCCACCAGGCGCTGGATCACCGTGTCCACCCAGCCGCCCACATAGCCGGCCAGAGAGCCCATGATAAGACCCAGCACCAGCGTCAGCAGCATACCCACAATGGGGATAAACAGGGAAATCTGGGCGCCCAGCACCACCCGGGAGAACAGGTCACGGCCCATGCTGTCCGTACCGAACAGGAAGATCCGCCCATCACCCTCCGCCTCAAAGAGGTGGCGGTTGGACGGGATCAGCCCGAACAGCTTGTATGCCCCCTCCGGCGCACCCCCGGTAAAGAAGCGGATGCGGTAGACCTGCTCCGTGTCCTCCACAAATTCCAGCATGAATGTCTCCTGATTCCTTGTCGTCGTGATGCCATACACGAAGGGTCCCACGAGCTTTCCCTGGTGGAACCAGTGTACGCTGGTGGGCGGGCAATTGACGTAGCTGCCGTCGTACTGCTCGGTGCCCTGGGGCGCAATGAAATTGCCGAAAATAGCAACCAGATAGAAAAACAGCAGGAGATATGTACTGGCCATGGCCAGCTTGTGTTTGCGGAACTTCCGCAGCATCAGGCTCCACTGGGAGGCGTAATAGTATTTATCCGTCTTTTTCTGTTCCGTTGAACGGCTGTCCGCCGCAACTTTTTTCATCGTATCCGCTGCCACGTTCCTCACCCCTTCAAATATTCCTTGCGGGCCTTGGGATCCAGCCAAGCCAGCAGAATGTCGGAAATCAACGTACCGATGACCGTTACGATCGCCATCAGAAACAGCCAGCTGCCCGCCAGGTACATATCCTGATCGATCAGCGCCTCGTACATCACCGTACCCATTGAGGGCAGGTTCAGTACAATGGCGGTGATGGTGGAGCCCGTAAAGATGCCCACCAGGGACCAGCCGATGGAGGAGACGATAGGGTTCACCGCCGCCCGGACGCAATACTTGTAGCGGATGGCGGCCGCTCTCATGCCCTTGGCCTTGCCCGTCATGACGTAGTTTTTGCTCAGTTCGTCCAGCATCTGGCTGCGCATGGTGCGCATCAGACCGCAGGTGTTGCCTGTGCCGATGACGATCACCGGGATGACGCAGTGCTTGAGCAGGTCCGCCGCCTTAGCCCAGGACCAGGGCGCGTTCTGCATCCCCGGCGAGAACAGCCCCAGCATGGTGTCCCCGGTCAGCTTGAAGGACAGGAACATCAGCAAAATGGCCATCAGGAAATTGGGGATCGCCTGGCCGAGAAATCCGATGGTGGTAAAGAGATAGTCCCCGACCGAATACTGCCGCACGGCGCTGTAAATGCCGATGGGGATGGATACCAGGTATGTAAAAAGCATGGTCGCCAGGGACAGCGCCATGGTGGGGACGATGTAAGCCCTGATGACCGTGGTCACCGGCATGGACAGCGAGAAGGAGTAGCCGAAGTCCCCGTGAAACAGAATGTTGCTGACCCAGCGCCAGTATTGAACAATGAATGGCCGGTCCAGTGCGTATTGGGACCGCAGATTTTCGATCATGACCGGATCCACCGTCTCCCCGGCGGCGGTCATGCGGCCAATATAGCGGGTCAGGAAATCTCCCGGCGGCAGAGTGATGATGTAAAACACTGCCAGAGAGATCAGCATGACAGTGAGAAACATGATGCACAGCTTGCGGATCACAAATCGGACCATTTGATTTTCCGCCAGTTTCTTCATTTGGTTTTCCCCCTATCTTTTTGCGCAAGCAACGGTTTTGTTTCCATGTCCATGGAAACAAAAATAGCGCATACGCTATTTTTATCTTCTCCTGTAAATGCTCCGGCCAGCAGCCAGAAGTCTGACTGCTGGCTGGCGCGGATCTTGCGGGGATCACTCCTGGATAAACCAGGTGTAAGGTCTGCCGTTGCCAAGGAAGCGCAGCTCGTCGCACATGACGAAGCCCTCCCTCCAATTGTGGATGCGGTTGTTGACTGCGTAGAAGCTGTTGCTGTCGTTATAGAAGCCGATGGCCCAGGTGTTCTCATAGTGGCTCTGAAGAATGCGCTCACCGGCGGCCTGTAGCTCCTCCATGGTAGTGCCCGCGTTCAGCGCCAGGGTGGCGTCCACCACCTCGGCCATGGGGGTGCCGGGCTCCGGCGTCAGGTGATCCTGGTGCTCCAGGCCGTACTTGCCCAGCCAACAGACGTTGTTGCGCCGGGCGGAGAGGTAGTCGGGGCGAAGGATGACGTTGAACACGCCGGTGCCGCCCTCCAGGGAACACATGGCCTGATCGCCGGTATAGTATTTCTCGTTGCGGGCGTTGTTGTCGGTGTTGGCGACCTCGACGACCTGGATGCCGATCTTCTTGTAATACTGGGCCAGCAGCGCCACCGTGCGGGCGCTCCAGTCGTCGCCAGTGGTCTCCACCTCCAGGGTGACGGCCTTGCCTGCGTTGGCTTCGTCCGCAAAGGTGCGGTAGCCGTCGGCGTTCAGCGTGGAATTGAGCATGGAGATGCCGTCCAGCAGGCGGTTGGCCTCGTCCACATCCAGCTCGATCCACTTCTCCGGCGCGCCGGGGATGTACTCGGCGGTGCCCTCCGGCGCGGCAAACTGCTGGGGCTCCGCCATACCGTTGTTCAGGATCTCATTCATATCACTGCGGTCGGCGGCAATGGACAGGGCGTGGCGGAAGTCGATTTCTGCAAAGAGCTTCGCGTACTGGGCGTCTTTATAGGACTGGTTGAGCTGCAATGCCGCGGTTGTCCAGTTTGGACTGACCATGGTCTTGATGCTGTAGCATCCGGTGGCCTCGCTGGCTTTATAGGTGGGGAAATCCGGGCCGCCAAAGCCGCAGAAATCCAGATTGCCGGCCATAACCTCCTGGGTGTTCAGACTCTCGTCCATGGTGACGAACTCAATCTTGTCCACATAGGGCAGCTGGCGCCCCTGCGCGTCCACCTTCCAGTAGTAGGGGTTGCGCTCAAACACCAGGGTCTGCTCGGTCAGGGCCGAGGTAATGTTCCAGGGGCGCAGGGTGGGCCGTCCGGCGTACTGCCAGTAGCGGTAGCCCAGCTGCTCGCACAGCCGGTTGTAATCCTCGAAGGTGTAGAGGCTGCTGCGGGCCTTGGCATTGGCCAGGGCCTGCTCCTCGGTAACGGTGGGCAGTCCCTCGCCGCCGATGAGCTTCAGGTCGGTCTCGCCGGACCAGTGGGGCTTGGAGGCGTCGTTGGACATGATGTCCTTATACCACTCCCTGGGACAGAACATCCACTTGTTGTCGATGCAGATATTCTGGAGCAGTGTGGGCTTGGGGCTGTAGAGGGTGATGGTAAAGGTAACGTCGTCCACATAGCGGACCTGGGCGGGCTTCATCTTGCCGCCGTCGCTGGGGTCTGCGGTCATGTACCAGTTATAGATCTTGGTGGTATTGGATTTTGTGACCTTGCCGGTCTCGTTGTCCACGTCGGTGACCAGCACGTAGTTGTAATAGTACACGCAGTCCGTGGCGGTGAAAGGCGTCCCATCGGACCACTTCATCCCCTCCCGCAGATGGATGGTGTAGACCAGGCCGTCGTCGCTGAGGTCATAGCCGCCGGCCACATTGGCCTCCACACTGCCATCGTCCAGCAGGCGGAACAGGGGCTCCTCGCAGATGGGCCCGAAGTACCACATGCCCGCGTTGGGGGTGCGCATGGTCCCGCCGTAAACCGGGGTCTCGTCAGCAGGCGTATAGGCCGCATCGACAAAGGCATCTGCGGAAGACGGCAGGCGCTCCTCTAAGGCGGGCAGGGTCCCGGCGGCCACCATGTCCGCCAGCATGGGGGATTCCTTGGCGGTTTGGCTGTCAGCCGGGGTCGGTTGGTTCTGGGAAGTCGAAGGAGTCGGTCCGCCGGACTGGCTATCCGGCGCTGAGGTGTCTCCGCCGCATCCGACCAGCAGGCTGACCGCCATCAGCAGCGCAAGGGCAAGTGATAAGATCCGCTTTTTCAAGGTACGCATAATCTGGAATTTGCGATGAGACCAAGCAGAACGTATTTCTAACCAGGAAACTTCCCTCGCCCAAACGTGCGGGGCAGGAATACATATACCGCACAAGAAATCCTTGAAAAAGCGGTGAAAGGAGGGTATGATAGACCCAACACATGACAGGAGGACCACGATGAAGCACATTTTGCTGCTGGAGGATGACACCGCCTTGGGACAAGGCATCCGGTTTGCCCTGGAAAACGACGGCATTCGAGTGGAGCTGTGCACCACGTTATCCCAAGCGCAAAGCGCTCTGCCCGGCACAGCCTTCGACCTGCTCATCCTGGACGTCAACCTGCCGGACGGGAGCGGGCTCGATCTGCTGCGGGAGGTGCGGCGCTGCCATTCCAGTATCCCCGTCATCCTGCTCACGGCGAACGATTTGGAAACGGACATCGTCGTGGGCCTGGAATCCGGAGCGGACGACTATATCACCAAGCCCTTCTCTCTGGCCGTACTGCGGGCCAGGGTCAACGCCCAGCTGCGGCGCGGCGCTCCCATGCAGACGGCTACAGTAGAGCTAGAGGGGTTCTCCTTTGATTTTGAGTGGATGGAGTTCCGCAAAAACGGCCAGCTCATCGAACTGAGCAAGACCGAGCAGCGGCTGCTGCGGATCCTGGTGGAAAACCGGGGCCGCGTTCTGTCCCGTGAGACGCTGCTGGAGCGGGTGTGGCCGGGCGGCGCGGAGTACGTGGAGGAGAACGCCCTGTCGGTCACCGTCAAGCGCCTGCGGGACAAACTGGAGGACACGCCCTCCACGCCCCGCTTCCTGAAAACGGTCTATGGCATCGGCTACACCTGGGCGGTGAACTGACATGACATGGATCACTGCTGTCACCGCCATTTTCGCGGCGGCCGCGCTGGGGGCGGCGGTCTGGAACCGCCTGCACGCCAGGCGCGTCATGAAAAATCTGAACCGTATGCTGGACGCGGCCATGGCGGGGACCTTTCTGGAGCGGGACTTCGACGAAAGCCTGCTCTCCGCCGTCGAGTCCCGGTTTGCCCACTATCTGGCCGCCAACGCCGTCTCCGCCCAGAAGCTCCAGGAGGAAAAGGACAAGATCAAGACCCTGATCGCCGACATCTCCCACCAGACGAAGACCCCGGTGGCCAATATTCTGCTCTATACCCAGCTCCTGTCGGAGCAGGCGCTTTCCCAGGAGGGCCGGGACTGCGCCGCCGCCCTGGAGGGTCAGGTGGAAAAGCTGCGCACTCTGGTGGACGCGCTGGTGAAGACCTCCCGGCTGGAGGCGGGCATCCTGGCCCTGCACCCCAAGGCGGGGCCGCTGGCACCCATGCTGGAGGACGCGGCGGCCCAGTTTATCCCCAGAGCGGCGGAGAAGGGGATCGCCCTGGCACTGGCACCCACGGACGCCCAGGCGGTCTTCGACCCCAAGTGGACGGCGGAGGCCATGTGCAACCTGTTGGACAACGCGGTAAAATACACACCCGCCGGAGGGACGGTCACGGTGGAGGTCATCCCCTACCAGATGTTCTGCCGCGTCAACGTCACGGACAGCGGCCCCGGCATCCCGGAGGAGGAGCGGGCCAGGGTATTCCAGCGGTTCTACCGCTCCCCCGCCGCCTACGAGACCGAGGGCGTGGGGATCGGCCTGTATCTGACCCGCCAGATCGCGGAGGGGCAGGGCGGGTATATCAAGGTGTCCTCCCGGCCGGGACGGGGGAGCTGCTTCTCCCTGTATCTGCCCCGGTTATGAATACAGGTTCTGAAATCTTTCTAAACTGTAAGATTTCAGAAAGGACCTGGAAAGATTTCTGTGTTAAAGTCTGTATCGTTGGGAAACGATACAGACTTTCATCATATGGAGGTGCCTTTTTATGGCTATTTTGGAGACCCATGACCTGCGGAAGATATACGGATCCGGCGACACGGAGGTCCGGGCCCTGGACGGCGTGGACCTGGCGGTGGAGAAGGGCGAGTTTGCCGCCGTGGTGGGCACGTCCGGTTCGGGCAAGTCCACCCTGCTGCATATGCTGGGCGGGCTGGACCGGCCCACCGGCGGTTCCGTCACGGTGGACGGCAGGGAGCTTTCCACCCTGAAGGACGAGGCGCTGACCATTTTCCGGCGGCGGAAGATCGGCTTTGTGTTCCAGAACTACAACCTTGTACCGGTGCTGAACGTGTATGAGAACATCGTCCTTCCCATTCAGCTGGACGGCAGAGGGCCGGACAAGGGCTATACGGACCAGATCATCGAGACCCTGGGCCTGGGAGCCAAGCTGCAAAACCTGCCCAACAACCTCTCCGGCGGCCAGCAGCAGCGGGTGGCCATCGCCCGAGCGCTGGCGGCGAAGCCCGCCATCATCCTGGCGGACGAGCCCACCGGAAACCTGGACAGCCGGACCAGTCAGGATGTCATGAGCCTGCTGAAGGTCACCAGCCAGCGGTTTGCGCAGACCATTGTGATGATCACCCACAACGAGGAGATCGCCCAGATGGCCGACCGTATCATCCGCATTGAGGACGGCCGCATTGTGGTACGGGGGTGAGCGGCATGATCAAAGTTTCCAACGGCAGCTGCATCCGGCGGCTTGGCGCTCGCTCCATGAAAGCATCCCGGGCCAGGAATGCCGTGGCGGCGCTGGCCATCGCTCTGACCACGGTGCTGTTCACGTCCCTCTTTACCATCGCCGCGTCCATCAACTACTCCTACCAGCAGGAGAACTTCCGCCAGGCCGGAGGCGACGCCCACGGCACTGTAAAAAACGTCACCTGGGAACAGGCGGAGCAACTCCGCCGGGACCCTTTGATTCGGGATTCCTGGTGCCGCCTTTTTGTGGGAATGCCCCAGGACCCTCCTTTCAACAAGTCCCATGTGGAGGTCAGCTACATTGAACCCAACGGCGCGTCCCACCACTTCTGCACCCCCGTGGAGGGTGCGCTCCCCCGGGAGGGCACCGACGAGGCCGCGACGGATACCCGCGTCCTGGCCCTGCTGGGCGTCGAGCCACGGGTGGGCGCACGATTTACCATGCCGATCACGCTGGACGATGGGACCACGCATCCCCACACAATAGAGCGGACCTTCACCCTCTCCGGCTGGTGGGAGTACGACAGCGCCATGATCGCCAGCCACGTGCTCCTGCCCCGGTCCGCCGCCGAGGAGATCTGCGCCCTGTCCAACGGGGAGTGGAACTCCATGACGGGCGCATGGAATCTGGATGTGATGTTCAAGAGCTCGGTCGGCATCAGAGAAAACCTGGGCGCGGTGCTGGGGAATTGCGGCTATCAATCCACCGAGGCTGGAGCGGAGAACTACCTGGACATCGGCGTGAACTGGGGCTACACCGGGGACCGGATCGCCTCGAGTTTTGACCCCACGACGTTCGCCGCCATTGCGGCGATCCTCCTGCTCATCATCTTCACCGGGTATCTCATCATCTACAACGTGTTCCAGATCTCCGTCACCAACGATATTCGCTTTTACGGCCTGCTGAAAACCATCGGCACCACGGGAAAACAGATCCGGCGTGTGATCCGCCAGCAGGCGCTCCTGCTCTGTCTGGTGGGCATCCCTGTCGGTCTGCTCCTTGGCTTCGTCATCGGCAACAAGCTGACCCCGGTCATCATGGCCCAGCTCAGCTATAAGAACGTCTTTGTCTCCTTCGACCCCTGGATCTTTATCGGCGCGGCGGCGTTTTCCCTGCTGACGGTGTTCCTCTCCTGCGCACGGCCCGGGCGGATCGCCGCCAGGGTCTCCCCGGTGGAGGCGGTGCGCTATACCGAGGGCGGGCAGCAGTCCGGGAAGAAAGGAGGCAAACGGGCGGTCAAGGCCGGGACCGGCGGCGCGTCCCTGCCCCGGATGGCCTGGGCCAACCTGGGGCGGAGCAGAAGCAAGACGGTCGTTACCATCCTCTCTCTGGCCCTGGCGGTGGTGCTGATGAACCTGGTGTATACGTTTGCCGGCGGCTTCGATATGGAGAAATATCTTTCCGGTCAAGTTGTCACCGATTTTATCCTGGGTCACGCCGACTACTTCCAGGTCAGCTCCAGCTTCCGCTCGGCGGACGAGGCGCTGCCGGAGGAGGTCATCGCCCAGGTCAACGCCCAGGGCGGTATTACCGGAGGAGGACGGGTCTACGGTCAGGAGCGGTCCATCCAGGCCCTTTTGCCAGAGGATTACTTCCGCCAGGACTACAGCAGAATGTATTCCGAGGAGATGCTGGACAGCGTCGTGGCCTCCCAGGAGCGTGGGAGCGGGGGGACCATCGTGGGCAGCGCCCAGCTCTATGGTCTGGAGGACTTTATTCTCGGTGAAATAACTGTGCTGGAGGGAGACGTCTCGCCTCTGTCCGACCCCAGCCAGAACGCCATCGCCGCCGTCTATTCCGCCGATGAGTACGGGGTGATCCATGAGAATGTCAACTGCTTCAAGGTAGGGGACACCGTGACCCTGCGCTATGTGGAGGAGTGGATGAATGTTGATACGGACACCGGGGAGGAGCTCTCAGCGGAGGAGACGGACGCCCGCTGGGCGCGGGGCGAGGTGAACTATGTTCCCCGGGCCAAGGTCTATGAGGAAAAGGAGTACACGGTCTGCGCCCTGATCGAGATCCCCAGCGCCCTCTCCTACCGCTACTCCACCCTTGGGGCCAGCGCGCTGGCGATGGGAGCGGAGTTGTTCCAGCGGGATACCGGCATGAGCTCCGTCATGGTCTACGCTTTCAACACCGCCGAGGAGTCCAATGCCGCTATGGAGGACTTCCTGGAGGAATACACGGAGTCCGTCCAGCCCACCTGCGACTATGAGAGCAAGCAGAGCAAGACAGCCGAGTTCGAGGGCTTTCGGAATATGTTCCTGACCATGGGCGGCACATTGGCGGGGATCATCGGTCTGGTGGGCGTACTCAACTTCATCAACGCCGTGCTGACGGGGATTTTGGCCCGGAAGCGGGAGCTGGCAATGCTCCAATCCGTGGGCATGACGGGAAAGCAGCTGAATACCATGCTGGTGTACGAAGGGCTGTACTACACGATGCTGTCAGCCGCCCTCTCCCTGGTCCTGAGCGCCGCGCTGGGACCGCTGGTGGGGTCCCTCTGCTCCGCCTTTTGGTTTTTCACCTATCGGTTTACCGTCCTGCCGGTTTTAGCGGTCATACCGCTGTTTCTGGTTCTGGGGATTCTGGTCCCTCTGCTGATGTACCGCTCCGTCAACCGCCGCACCATTGTGGAGCGCCTGCGGGAGATAGAGGGCTGACACGCGCAATGCTGATGATTTCCTGTCCAGGGCGAACAGGGCAGGCATAGCAGCATTGACGTTTTTGCTAACCAAAGAAAGGCTGCCCGGTACAACCCTCGGGGTGTACTGAGCAGCCTTTCAATTTGTGCGGAATGCGGACTGAATTACCGTTCACGCAGTATTCCAAAATCTGGAGGAACCTCAACTTGCCCCCGGTATTGCGCCCTCAAATCTCGGCGCACGACGGGCGTGAGTGGCCTGCTCAAAGGCATAGGCCGCGCGAATCAGCGTTGGCTCGCTGAAGGGCCGTCCCACAAACGTGATGCCGAAAGGCATGTTGTCCGAGGTATACCCGGCAGGGACGATGATGGAGGGATAGCCGGAAATGGGGGAGCAGTCTGTGATGCCGGGGCAGAGCAGCACGTCCAGCTTGTGCCCGTCCATGATCCGCAGGATGCCTTCCTCCTGAGCGCCCCGCTGGCAGGCCGCCTTGTCCAGGATATACTGGGGGTCCGTACAGGTGCCGGAGGTGTTGTACTCCGCATCCAGCAGAATATCCATGCCGTACTTCAGTCCCTCCTTGGGATGGTTGCCGTAGAAATCGATGATCTCCTTCAGCGTGCGGCATTTCAGGGCCGGATTGGTGGACAGGTAGGCGTTCAGGCACATTTTGAACTCGTAGAGCAAAACCGAGTTGTCGCTGCGCAGATGAGGCAGGTCCGTGCCCTGGACAAGATTGGCGCCGCCCCGCTCGAGGGCTTTATAGGCCGCCTCTGCAACCGCCTTCTGCTCCTCGCTGAAATCGTCGTAATACCCCCGGTTAATCCCAATGCGCATCCCTTTGAGTCCGTCCGCATCCAGATAGTCCGTATAGTCTGCAGGAATGTCCCGGCACCAGGTGGAGGGATCCTCCTCGTCCTCGCCTGCGAGGATGTTGAGCAGCGCCGCCGCGTCGGCGACGGTGCGGGCCATGGGCCCGGCGGTATCCTGGGCGGTGCAGATGGGAATGATGCCGTGTCGGCTCACCAAGCCCCGAGTGGGCTTGATGCCCACGGTGCCGTTCATATGGGAGGGCCAGATGATGGAGCCGTCCGTCTCCGTACCGACGGCCAGGGCGCAGAGGTTGGCGGATACGGCCACGGCGGAGCCGGAGCTGCTGCCCCACACGTCCCCCTCCGGGTTGTAGGGGTTGATAACCTGGCCGCCCCGGGAGCTGTAGCCGTTGCGCATATGGCGGCTCATCCAGTTGGCCAGTTCCGTCATGTTGGTCTTGCCCATGATGACCAGGCCCGCCCGGCGCAGCTTGGTAACGATGAAGGCATCGTAGGGGGCGAAATGTCCGCCAGTGCCAGGGATCCGGCGGAGGTGCGCATCTTGTCGTGCGTATTGATGTTGTCCTTGAGCAGAATGGGGATGCCGTGGAGGTGGGAGCGGATCTTGCCCTTGGCGCGCTCCCGGTCCATGGCCTCCGCGATATACAGCGCGTCCGGATTCAGCTCCAGGACGCTGTTGAGCATAGGGCCGGATTTGTCAATCCTGGCGATGCGCTCCATGTAAAGCAAAACCAGCTCACGGGAAGTGGTCTGGCCGGTCTCCAGCATCCGGCGGATGTCGGCGACAGTTAGTTCTTCTATTGAGATCACCGGTAACGCTCCTTTCTTAGAGCCTGTTTAACATCTCCCCGCGCCTGTCTTGACGGCGGCTTTTCCGCCCAGACGTCGTTAAAAACCCTTGCCGTCCGTCAGGATTGCAAGGCTTTTTGCCTTGCCATGTGCCAGCCAGAGGCTGGCTACAGCAGCAGCCGCCCGTAGGGCGGCGCAAGGGGCAAAAATCCGCTCGCGAATCCGCACACGTTGAGATATTAAACAGGCTCTTACAGTTGGCCCGTCTCTATGAGATAGATTCCCAAGAATGTTTCCAGCGCGGCGCGCATCCCCTCCTCATCAATGCGGAAGAGGCTGTTGTGGAGGGGATAGACCGCTTTCAATGCCGGATTGCGGATGCCCACCCGGAAGAATGCGCCGGGTACACGCTGTAGGTAACGGGAAAAGTCCTCTCCCACCGGCGTGGGCTCGATGGCTTTGAAGGGCAGATCCAACTTTTCTGCGGCGGCACGGACCAGCCCGGCCTCCCGCTCCGCGTTGACTACCGGCGGATAGCCGTACTCGAAGCGAAAATTCAGCGCTGCCCCGTAGAAGGCGGCGGCGCCCTTTGCTGCCAGGGCGAGCTTTCCCTGGATAAGTTCTGCGGTTTCCGCCTCATAGGTGCGCACGGTGCCCTCCACGGACACTTGGCTGGGCAGTACATTGTACGCCTTGCCTCCGTGGATGTTGCAGACGCTGACCACAGCGGCGGCGCGGGGCGGGACAAAGCGGCTGACGATCGTGTTGCTCTCTATGATGGCCGAAGCGGCGGCCAGCACCGTGTCCGGCGTCTCATCGGGGCGGGAGCCGTGCCCTCCGTTGCCTGTGAAGGTCATGAAAAAGCTGTCCGAGGCGGCCATATACTTTCCTGGGCAGACGCCCACCGTACCTGCATCCAGCTCGTCGGACACGTGGAAGCCGTAGATTCGCTCCACGCCCTCCAGACAGCCCGCCGCGATCATGGGGGCCGCACCGCCAGGAGGCAGCTCCTCGGCGTACTGGAAAATAAAGACCGCCTCTCCGCGGAGCCAGCTCCGATTCTGGTGCAGGACGCGGGCCAGTCCCAGCAGGACAGCGGCGTGGGCATCGTGACCGCAGGCGTGCATAACGCCGGGGCTCTGGGAAGCGTAGGGCAGGCCCGCCGGTTCCTGGATTGGGAGCGCGTCAAAATCGGCGCGGAAAGCAATGACAGGTCCCCCCTCGTCCCCTTTGAGGCGCGCAACGACACCATTTTGCCCGCATTTCACAAAGGGAATGCCCTCCTGCCGGAGCTGCCGGCAGATATAGGAGGCGGTCTCCTCCTCGTGAAAGGAGGCGCAGGGGTGCTGGTGGATATACCGGCGGTTTTCCACAATACTGGGGTACTCCGCCGCAGCCGCGCATTTGACTTTGTTCTTCATAATGTTTCCTTTATTCTATCCGCGGGACAAGTAGACGCTTATCCCGCGGATGGCTCGTTTTACCAAAGAGTACGGTTTTTCATTTCCTTGAATAAAATAGGCCTCTTGCGAAATTAAGCAAAGCGGTCAAAGTTGCAGATGCCAGCAACCAAGGAAAAACGGAGGGCAAAGCGCTTTCTTCGGTTACGGTAACGTTCCGAGAGGATACGAAACCTTTTGAGAAAACGGATGGCGTGTTCAACAAAGATACGTTTTCTTGAAATCTCACGGTTCTCTTTGCGCTCCTGCTTGGTCAAGGGATGATGCTTGGAACGCTTTACCGGCAGGAGGGAATTGGCATGTATCTGAGCAAGCCCCTGATAGCCGGTGTCCGCCTCCAACACCGTTTCTGCCTTGACATGGATACCGGAATCCTTGAATAGCTGGAAATCGTGCTTCTTTCCGTTGGAAAATGCAAGCGCAATAATCTCTCCGGTCAGAAGGCTGACGAGCAGTTGTGTCTTCAGTGTGTGCCGCTTTTTCTTTCCCGAACAGGGCTTGTTTGATAAATGGCGGAATGCCCAACGGCGAGAGATTTTTTCGCTGGGCAAGGCAAAAATTCGCAGGAATCCTGACGGATTTCAAGAATTTTTAACGCGGCACAGCGGAAAAAGATCCGCTGGTTGGGCGTTTTGACATTTTTCAAACATGCCCTAGTATCGCTTTTGCTTTTTTTAGGACGCTCAATAGGCGATTCTGTTGCGTCTACCAGAACCACCTCATATTCCGTCTCACTTTTCAGCGGCGCTTTCCGACCGGGCAGTGAAAAGGTTCCATCCCGGATCAGGGTATCTTCCACCCATTTGATTCCGCGATAGATATTACTTTCTGCTATTCCATAGCTGGCCGCTATATGGGCATAGGTACGGTATTCCCGCAGATACTCCAAGGTTGCCAGCAACATATCTTCTATGCTCAGCTTTGGCTTCCTCCCGCGACGCCGGTGCTTTTTCGCATAGCCTTTCCGTAAGATTTCTACCATCCTGTCAAATGTTGCACGCTTTACCCCTGTGATCCTCCGGAATTTTGTATTTGAATATTCTGCTAGCGTTTCGTATTTCATGCACCTATTTTAACACTGCACCTTATTTTCGCAAGAGGTCTAATGTAGAACGGCAGCGCGGCGGTGCCCCCCAGGCCCGTCATGACAATATACATAACGGCGCAGAATACACTCTGGGACATATATAAAACGGGTTCCATAAACGTATTTCTCCTTCCTTTATTTCTTCCTAACGGCCTCGGTGACCTGGGCATTGAGGGTAGACCACTTGAAGTCCTTGTCCGGTGCGATTTTGGAGCCGATGGCAATCACGACCATGCCGGTGAGGGCAGAGGTCACCGGTGCGGCGTAGGAGTGGACCGTGAAGTAGGCGATCAGTCCGAAGCCTACGCTGAGCAGCATGGCAATCAGCACCGCCTTGCGGTTGACATGCTTATTGTATACGCCGAAGGCAATGGGCCAGATGGTGGCCGCCACACCGGAACCGGTGAGATAGAGAACCTGGTACATGCTGGCGGGCTGGTTCCACACCAGCAGCACCGTGACGGCGGCCATGGCCACCATGGTGTACCGGACATACTTGACCACCTGCTCATCAGACGCCTCGGGATGGAAGGCCCGGTGGTAGATGTCCTGAACCAGCAGATTGGCAGAGGCGGTGAGGACGGAGCTGACCGTGGAGGCCAGGGCGCTGTAAATGATAATCAGCACTAGCACCGCGCCCAGAGGCCCCAGCAGCTTGCTGACCACGATGGGGAACACCATGTTCACCTGGGGCACCACATAGCCGTTGGCCACGGCGATGAAGGCCAGAGAACCGGCGATGATGGGGACGGTGGTCCAGATGATCCCGCTGAGGATAAAGGAGCGGAAGGTGACCTTTTCCTTGGCGGCGTAGATGCGCTGCCACCAGATGTTGCTGTGGAAAATCTCGCCGCTGGCGAAGAGGAAGTTGGTGCCCAGGTACATGATGCCTACGCCGGAGATGACGTTCATCAGCTCAGGCTTGGCGGCCATGACGCCGGTGTGGACGTCGGCGGGACTGAACTTCACGAAGGCCAGCACTGCGGTTACCAGAAGCATGACCAGGATCAGCATGGCCATAATAAAGTCGGTGGAGAGGATGGCCTTGAAGCCGCCCTTGATGGTGTAGATGGTACACACCGTCATAATCAGTACCAGGCCCACATGGTAATCCACGCCGGAGAGAGCCTGGAGCAGGATGCCGCCGCCCATGGCCTGGGTCATGAGGAACCCGGTGAAGTACCAGGCGGAAATCAGCAGGAACACGATCCACACCGCCTTGCCGTAGCGGCAGCGGATAAAGTCGCCGCTAGTACAGCCGTTGGGCATGATCTTCTTGATTCGCAGCGCCAGGGGTGCGAAAATACACAGGCTCAGTCCTGCGGTGGCGTAGCCAAAGCAGGAGATGATGCCGATGGTATAGCCCTGTTCAGGGGCGGACATGGTGGTATTGCTGGTGATCCAGGCCGCCAGCAGCGTAGCGGTGGACAGCGCCAGACCCACGTTCCGCCCGGCATAGAGGAAGTCGTCAGAACTTTTGCTCACTTTTTTGCCTACGAAGAAGCCAAAGGACAGAAGCATGACGGAAATAGCGCCAACAATGACCAGCGCCAGCGGGGCAGAAATAAAAGTTTCCAAAAGTTATCCCTCCTTGTTCAGTACGTCATGTGCGGTTAAGGCTGATCGGCCTCATCCTCTGCAAAGGGGTCTGTGTCCTTGTATTTCTTGTTTCCATACAGGATATAGGCGACCAGACAGACTGTCGTAAACACTCCCAGACAAAAAATCAAGACTGCGGCAGGGTAGTTGACCATAGGTGACTCCTCCTTTCCGATAACGATGAAAGACAGCGGAGCTTTCGCCGACTTTTGTCAATTATAGCACGGGGAGCAACGGGGTGAAAAATATAGAATGGATATAATGCTATATAAATATTCATATAGTTACGGTTCGGACAGTCTGCTATAATATGTCATATCCTATATGTGGGACAAGCTGCCTGAATGGAGGGATGCGTTTTGACAATGCAGCAGTTGATTTACGCGGTGGAGGCATATCGGTGTGGGTCCATTTCCCGGGCGGCGCAGAACCTGTTCATGGCACAGCCCAACTTGAGCGCCGCCATCCGCGAGCTGGAGTCGGAGTTGGGCGCCCAGATTTTTCACCGGACGCGGCAGGGCATCGAGTGCACGGAATTTGGTAAGGTTTTTGTCAGCTATGCTTCCGACATTATCACCCGCTTCGAGTTCCTGCAAAATATGCACAAGACCGGCGGCCAGCGGCCCCGGGTGCTGTCCCTGATCACGGGCCGTTCCTCCGAAATCTGTATCAGCATGACGGAATACGTCAACCGCCTGGCGGAGAGCACGCTCCCCTTCCGGGTAAAATTCCAGGAGGACTCCAACTATAAGGTGATTGGCAGCGTGGCCTCCGGGGAGGCGGACGTGGGCATCCTGCGGGCCAACACCCATGATGTGGATTTCTTTTTCAAGATGGCCGACAGCAAAAGCCTGCGGGTAATCGCGCTGCCGCCGCAGCCCTATGTCGTGCTGTTTTCCCGGAAGCATCCCTTGGCGGAGGAGGAGTATATTACCCAACAGATGCTCCGACCCTACACCGAAGTGGTGCACGGGGACTACGAAATGCCCATGTACCCCTTCTCCGACTATAAATATGGCTCCTTCCAGCAGAAGGAGGAGGGAAAGAACGTGGTGTTTGTCTATGACCGGGGCACACTGATGGATACGCTGGCCAACGTGCGGGGGAGCTATATCTGGACATGCAGCACCCATCCGATCCTTATGGAAACTTACAACTTGGTGGAGCGCCGGTGTGATGCGCCGCCGGTGCAGGGGATCGATGCGGTGATTCTCAGTAAAAAAGCCCGGGTCACCCAGGAAATGCAGGAATTTGTCAACCTGCTGCTGGAGAAATGCGGTATGCCGCCTCTGGGCAGGAAAAATGGCAGTAAGCGTTAAACTATGCCTGAGAAAGGGGAAAGAGGCAGAGATATTTGAAAAGCGCTTTGGGAAGCTAGCGTGACTCCTGGCGGCAGTCATCATGCTGGCTTGTTCCATCCATGCTGTGACCAGCCAGTTTCAGGCGGCGGGTGGAAACCCCCTGATCTGGATGATCTCCGGCTTTCTGGTATGGGGATTCTTCCAGATCGGCGGACAGCTCGCGGCGGTCACCCGGTTTCTCACTACCACCGACGACAAAACCATGAAGCGGGCTCTGTTTTACTTGGTTCTGTTCCAATGCTTCATCTATATGAGCGGAAGCATCATCGCTCTGGGCTCCGTGATCCTATTCTCGACGATTGAAAAAGCGGATATGATTATCCCAACCCTGTGCATGGAATACCTCCATCCCCTCCTCGGCGGCACGGTCATCGCGGCCGCTTCGCTTCTGTGATTTCAAAGTTGCCAGTAGAAGTCAGGTGAAACGCATAAGGGATTTCCTCCTAAAATTAAAAAATTCTATGTCAAAATAAGAAAGGGCGATTTGTATACTTTGATGCAAAAAAACAAAACCTGTGCATAATACCCTCTGCACAGGTTTTGTCTAAATTGGTGGGGAGGCCTCGAGGCGCTCGAACTTTTCCGCCGTTTCCGTTCCTCCTAAACCACAACGTCAAGGCCGCCCCACATGTACTCCTCGCTGATGGTCTTTGCCTGCTCCACTTTCAGACCCTCAATATAGCCCTTGTCCTCGTGTCCCCTCCGGTAATACTCCGCCACATCAAGGTTCACTTTTTATATGAAGTGCCGGTCGCTATGCGCGATTCTTGAAAGCTTTATAAGCTCGTTTTGGTCCACCGGACTGGACTCCAAATCGTTGAGAATTGCGGACGCAAGCTGGCGGAGTAGGTCACGGTTTCGCTCTGTATCCGGGACAAGCGTGGTGATTGCTTCATAAATCAACATTTTCCCGTCCATGCTAAAGGATCCATTTAATACATACCATATAAATACAAGTGGGCATATTTTGAGCAACTCTACCAGCTTTTCCCAGATAGTGTGTTTTTGCTCATCGGAAAAAGGGCCCGCTAATATCCGAAAGATGCATCCCAGCAATGCAGTCTGATTCCCCGTAGCGTTGATAGCATGGTAGTATTGCATCATCGTGTCCGGCGTCACTTTTGATAACTTATTAGACTTCAAATTTTTGAAAACAGCAGGAAGCAGGGCATATACCTGCAAAAATTCTTTGCCAAGTTCTGCAAGGTGGTCAATTTTTTCCAAAAGGCTGCTGGCAAATTCCTCATCAGTATAAAAGAACCAGAGACCGGGAAACGTTTTTGGATATTCAACATTGCTGGCAACCCAAACGCTCAAAGGCGTTTGGGCAAATACTTTGAGGGCCAATTCTGGGCCGTAGGTACTCTGCTGGAACAGCAGCGGGAAGTAGCGCATACTGAATCGGGCTAATTCTGGAGATAATGTTTCTTCTGTTTGTGTAGCTGCATACAAAAAGGAAATGAAACCGTCATCAATTGTTTCTTCATTTGCTGTGCTGAGAACCGCCTGTATCAAGTCTTGAGGAATTGTTTTTCCATAGGATAAACGTACTTCATTCCAATAATTTAACCTCGTTATGGATACAAGATCTGATGCTTCTACCAGATTGATCATTTCCTGGTCTTTTTTGAAGCAAGCCTCAACATAGGTCCTGTCGTAATGCGCAAAAAGTTCTTCCTCATTTTCGGAAGTGAACAGCTTGTCAGCTAACTCATGCAGGAACCAATTGCATTGCCCAATCAACTGAATGAACGCGTCTTTGCAGCACTCCGGCAAATCCCGGTACGCCTCAAACAGCTTCCGGACCCCAAGATAGGATGGCGAATGGAGAAACTCAGCAAGTGCGGCCAATTCATTCAATTGGAAGAACCGAAAATCTTCCACATATTCTGAGAGAGACAATTTTGTTCTGTCTTGCTGGATGGACCTGCACTTCAAACCCAAGTTTCCGACATGCTCAGAAAAAAATCGTTTGTGTAAGTCTTTATCTGCCTCTATTCTTTTAAGGAGTCGATTGGGGTAGGGAACCCTGAAATTGTTTCGCTCAAAAGGGTCCGCAAGCAACATCCCGTAGACGGCTTGCCGAAGTACCGTAAGGGAGAACTCCGTACCCGATGAATGCGCAAAAAAGAAGGAAAGGAAACCCCAGTATCTATCATGCCTTGAGTAGGAAGAGCAAAAAACAACGAAGTGTTCCTCCGTAATCCATCGATAAAGCACATGAAGCGCCTTTTCCCCAACTTTTTCAAATCCATCGGAGAGCAGTCTGGAAATGGTGTTGGATTTGGGGACCGCTACGTCGTTGATCAGATCTTCCAGCTGCGTATATGCTTTCGCATTCTGATTATTTGCCATTATCCACAGGATCTCAAAGGCAATTCCCTCGGCACTCTTTGCTTTTTGAATGTGTGGTATAACCTTTTCCTCCAGAAAAATATCGGCAATTTTAGGCGGCAGCCGCTGTGTTATGAGTGAAGCATTCAAGCATGAAGCACTGTAGTCCTCATCCAGTAGTTTGGACACAATATTCAGATAGCGGTGCTGGTCAGCAGGATGGTTAAACAGGTTATCGCACAGCAGGTCCAGAGCGAGCCGGGAGCCCGGCATTGCGATGCGATAGGCGGCGGCGTTCGCGCTCTCATGGTTTTCATCACCGTTGTTGCGCTGGCAAATCCGGAACAGTGTTTCGTTCATGTTTTTGCGGGAGCGGTGTTTTGTAAAATAGCCCGCAACGAACAGATAGACATTCCTCCAATAGGCACTGACGGAAATATGCTCCAGGGCTTCGGAGAGCTTGTCCTCGTTATCAAAGGAAATAAGCCACTCGGCCGCAAAGTATTCCTGGATGGAGCGCAGAGGGAAAAGAACACAGGCCTCCTGGTCGGAACCGGAAACCTCTGAAAGAAAGGACAGGCGGGTTGTCATCGCGAAATAGAAATCCTCCGATTTTGCGAGCGATTCTCCCTCAAATCCTTCATCCTGCAAAAATTGGACGATGAGCTGCTTGCAGCGGACGGCGGACAGCTCGGCTGCCGCGTTCTCCGCCGTCTCGGATTCTGCCTGCAGCTGGAAGCCAATCTGCGCGTGCAGCTTCATAATCCAATCGTACTCATCATAAAGCGATGGCAGCATTTCCTTCTGCTTTTCCCGTTTTATGACAATTTCACAATACTCCTGGAACAGGGCATACCGCTTTGTCGGCGGGGTCCCGCCCATTTTTACCAGAAGCACAATAATGGCGGTATACAGAGGCGTTGTCATCAGCTTGGAGACCATGGGGTCATTTAACGCGTTATGAAGGATCTTGCGATAGCGGTCCCGCTCGTCGCCGTTGTCCTCCAGAAAGGTCAGCAGCTTTTCGATGTAGCTTTTACACAAGGGAGCCGACATGTCTTTCAACTCATAGTGGTTATACCAGTACGGAGAAAAAGCATCGTCATAGCCCTGCGGCCGGGAGGTGCAGACGACAAGGCTGTCACAGGACGATTCTACCAGATCCCTTTCCAAGAACTCCTGAATCTGATGTAATACTTCGTTCCGATTGGAGGAGGCGGGGACCTCGTCCAGTCCGTCGAACAGGAATGCCCAGGAGTAACCGGAAAGCAGGCGCCGAAAATCACGAATGGAAAGGGATGCGTTTGCTTTCCGGTTGATGAGAGAAAGAATATAGGAGATGACAGAACGGCTGTTTTCCGCGTCCTGCTTGTTAATCCAGGCGGCGTATCGTTTCAGGCTGATCAGAACCGGGAAACGCTCACATCGGGGAACGGAGAAGCTCGGTGCGGAATCCCCGGTAAAGTAGCTTTGCGTCTCCGGCTCACCCGGCTTGAATCGTCTTAGCAGAGCGGCCCGGTAAATCTGGCAAATATACTGGCAGAGAGTTGACTTGCCCTGCCCGGCGTTTCCGATTAAGACAACATTGCATTCCGG
This sequence comes from uncultured Oscillospiraceae bacterium, assembly GCA_910588045.1. GTDB lineage: Bacteria > Bacillota > Clostridia > Oscillospirales > Oscillospiraceae > Pelethomonas. Next base: position 38,161 of record CAJUPS010000021.1, read on the forward strand.
AACACACCCCTGGGGCTTTGAAAAGCTTCCCCCATGAACATCAATGCCCGTCCGTTTCCTTTTTTGTACGCGATTTCCCAGATCGATAATATGGGCCGCCACCTTCGGGATCTCATTGCCCAAACCGCTTCGCACCTTTGCCTCAAGATCCGTATAAACGTTGCGAATATTGATCGATTTGCTGGATACACTGCCCGCCTGCTCCAATCGCACCGCGCTGTCTTCACGAAACATCTGGCGGGCATATTCAATCAGATCTTCAAATTTCTCGTTATGTATGGCCTTTAGATTCTCATGCAGCTCCACAAGGACGTCCCCGGGCATGATAAAGCTGGCATAGCACCGGGCAACATCCCTGTTGTTTTCAAGCATGGTACGAATATCGTCCGCGCCGAGGATGAAAATATGGGGGATAATATCCTTATATTTTGCCACAAATTCCTCGGCACGGTCCCTTATTCCGCTATCAAGTACGGGTGTAAGAACAATGTTTGTAAAAAAGAGAAATGTCTCCGGGACCATGTGGGGGTGGGTGGTTAAATTCTTTTTGAAGCCATCCAGTTCATCCTTCAGGTTTTTTCGGAGCCAGTCCCAGTTCTCCTGCTTCGTGTTCGGGTCTTTGAATTTAGCCTGCACAACCGTTCGGCCGAGAGCTACAGTACCACCGCATATGACAAGATTTGCATCCTCAATAGTCGCTTCGCGCTGCCCATCCGGCCCACTGCCGTAAATGGTAACAGAATTACCGGCAATACCCCTGACCAGGCTTTGGATCAAGTGCTCAAAATTGTAGGGGCCCAACCGTTCAAGCTCGTATTTCATCCCGAATCGCTCCTCCTTATCGACAATTTTTTCATCATTATATCACCTCGCAGAGCTGTTGAAAAGAGCTTTTGCAGCCCAATAAAAAGTTTCTTCAACTCTATATGAGCCGCCTCCGGTTGCTGGGCTAATTCTGAGCGCACCATTCTATATCCCCAACAAACAAATGGACCAGGCGAAAGCCCGGTCCATTTCCTGATGAGGATGTATTCTCCGCCCGATGGATCCGAGAATACCAAAGGAGCCCCCGCCGGACGTATCCGGCGGGGGCTCCTGCACAATTGCGTTTCAGCGACGGGATCAATACATGCCGTCCATACCGCCCATGCCGCCGGGGGCGGGAGGAGCGGGAGGCTCGGGCTTGTCGGCCACCAGGGACTCGGTGGTCAGCACCATGGCGGCCACGCTGGCGGCGTTCTCCAGGGCAGAGCGGGTGACCTTGGCAGGATCCAGGATGCCTGCGGCGATCATGTCCACATACTCCTCCTTGTAGGCATCAAAGCCGGTGCCCTTGGCGGCCTTCTTCACGTTCTCCAGGACCACGGAGCCGTCCAGACCGGCGTTGGCCGCGATCTGACGGATGGGGGCCTCCAGGGCCTTGGCGATGATCCGTGCGCCGGTCTTCTCGTCGCCCTCCAGCTCCTCCACCAGCTTATCCACGGCGGGGATGGCGTTGACGAACACGGTGCCGCCGCCAGCCACGATGCCCTCCTCCACTGCGGCCTTGGAGGCGTTGAGTGCATCCTCGATGCGCAGCTTCTTCTCCTTCATCTCCGTCTCGGTGGCAGCGCCGACCTTGATGACCGCCACGCCGCCGGCCATCTTGGCCAGACGCTCCTGGAGCTTCTCCTTGTCGTAGTCGGAGGTAGTCACGCCGATCTGGCTGCGGATCTGGGCCACGCGGTCCTTGATGGCCTGGCTGTCCCCGGCGCCGTCCACGATGACGGTGTTCTCCTTGGAGACCTTCACCTGGCGGGCGCGGCCCAGCATGGAGACGTCGGCAGTCTTCAGCTCATAGCCCAGCTCCTCGCTGATGACCTGGCCGCCGGTGAGGACGGCGATGTCCTGGAGCATCTCCTTGCGGCGGTCGCCGAAGCCGGGGGCCTTGACGCACACCACGTTCAGGGTGCCCCGCAGACGGTTCACCAGCAGGGTGGACAGGGCCTCGCCCTCCACGTCCTCGGCGATAATGACCATCTTCTTGCCGGACTGGACCATCTGCTCCAGCAGGGGCAGGATGTCGGCGATAACAGAGATCTTCTTATCGGTAATGAGAATATAGGCGTCGTCCACGACGGCCTCCATCTTCTCCATGTCGGTGGCCATATAGGGGGAGATATAGCCCCGGTCGAACATCATGCCCTCGACCACCTCGCTGTAGGTCTCGCTGGTCTTGGACTCCTCAATGGTGATGACGCCATCAGCAGAGACCTTCTCCATGGCCTCGGCGATGAGCTTGCCGATTTCGGCGTCGCCGGAGGACACGGCGCCCACGCGGGCGATGTCGTCGGTGCCGTTGACCTTCTGGGAGTCAGCCTTCACGGAGGCCACGGCGGCCTCCACGGCCTTGGCGATGCCCTTCTTCATGACGATGGGGTTGGCCCCGGCGGCCAGGTTTTTCAGGCCCTCGCCCACGATGGCCTGGGCCAGCAGGGTGGCGGTAGTGGTGCCGTCACCGGCCACGTCGTTGGTCTTCGTGGAGACTTCCTTTACCAGCTGGGCGCCCATATTCTCGAAAGGATCATCCAGTTCGATCTCCTTGGCGATGGTGACGCCATCGTTGGTAATCAGGGGAGCGCCGAATTTCTTATCCAGCACTACATTGCGGCCCTTGGGGCCCAGGGTGACCTTGACGGTATCGGCCAGCTGGTTGACGCCGATTTCCAGTGCCTTGCGGGCCTCTTCGCCGCGCTTAATTAACTTTGCCATGGTAACATACCTCCAAAAATCTTCGTTCCGCGGCCCTGCGGGCCGCTCCGCTTTTTTCATCTGCCGCCCTGCGGGCGGCGACCGCTTTTTTCTTTTTGTTAGATTCGCCCTGCCGGGCGGGGCGTTCTTTTCGCTTGTGCGAAAAGAACCAAAAGCACCCTCAAGGGGGCTACGCCGCCCTTGAGAATCCCCTGATTACGGGGGATATTGTTTGCGCTACGACCTGTAGTTTCCCGGTCTATCTCCAGTGCCGTGGGCCGATGCCGGTGCTTACTTCTGCGCACAGTT
>CAJUPS010000022.1 GCA_910588045.1 uncultured Oscillospiraceae bacterium
GAGAAGTTGGGCCTTGTAACGTGACTTTCGTCATGTTGACAAAATATTCATTTTGTCGCAAACCCTTACATAATACGTTACCTTTATTATAGCACACACCTCAAAAAAGGAAAGATGGTTTTCCTAAAATCGGCAGTATAACGGAAAAGGGCGCGAAAAGACAGGGACTGCAAAAATTTTTCTTTTACAGTCCTTACTTTTTGCTCCCTTTTTTTGCTTTTTTAGGGACTCTGTTATCAAAAGGCGAGAGAATAATAGGCAAAATGAATATTTCGTCCACAGATGGAGGTTCGGGAATATGGGGCATTCCAGGAAAAAACTCGATTTAACCGGCCAGCGGTTTGGAAAACTGACCGTCATCTCCCCGGCGGAAAACGTGGGGTCCCGCACTGCCTGGCTCTGCCGCTGCGACTGTGGAAACGAGACCGTGGTGACCACCGCGCGTCTTCGAGACGGACACCGGACCTCCTGCGGCTGCGACAAGCCGCTCCAGGGCTATGCCCCCGCCGAGATCGGAAGGGCCAGCCTGACCTATGTGGACGGCACCTGCGTGGAGATGATTCGCGCCAGTACCAAGCGGTGCAACAATACCAGCGGCGTCCCCGGCGTGGACTGGATGTCCAGCAAAAACGCCTGGCGGGCTGCCATCTGCTTTAAGGGTAAGCGGCACTATCTGGGATGCTACAAGCGGTTCGAGGACGCCGTAAAGGCCCGGAAGCGTGCGGAAGAGGAGTTGTTCGCCCCCTTCCTGGCAGAATTTGATTGTGCCGCAAACCAATAGGGTATACTCCCGTTTCCACCGCACCAACGGGGTGGGTCGGGTGGTATATACGTCCCAAAGGAGTCCGACAATAAAGCCAAAAAAGGAGGGATGCCATGGAAAAGAAAGCCCCGGGGGTACATCGGGGCGGGCCACGGACCGCAACGTCCGCAGATTGACCCCAGCACAGCGCAACTATTTTGGCAAACCACGGGAAACCGTGGGACCGCAAAGCAATGGGGACTAAGGTATCGTACCCCGCAAGGGGACCTCTGCCAAGACCCGACGAAGTATCTTCGTGGAGCGAGGAGAGGCAGAAGGGGAAACCCGACTGCTTCGACGAACTATGTCAGCCCGGCTGCTGGAAAACCGGCACCCCGTCTGAAAAGACGGTCCGCAAAGCTAACAGGGACTAAAACGCATTTTTGCGTCATGTCAGCCAGCCGCCGGATCACTGATCCGAATTTTCCAAAGAAAGGAAGAAGTATATGAGATTTTACAAGCAACTACGCAAGCGCGGACTTGCACTGTTCATGGCCCTGGTCATGTGCCTGAGCCTGGTTCAGGTCACGGCCTTCGCGGATGACGAGCTCAATGCGAACGACGCCGCCGGAAGTGATGTCGTCCTCAGCGAGGACACCGCCCCGCCGATGGAGGACAGCCACGAGCACGTTTGGGACGAGGGCGTGACAACACCGCCCGCCGACTGTGTCACGGACGGCGAGACAATCTATACCTGCACCGCAGAAGGCTGCGGCGCAACCAAGACCGAGCCCGTCCCTGCCGGTCATAAGAGCGTTGTGGACGTGCGCGTGGAGCCCACCGAGACCGAACCCGGTCTGACTGAGGGGGCCCACTGCGAGGTCTGCGGCGCAATTCTGACGGCGCAGGAGACCATTCCCGCCACCGGCACGGCGGCGCCCGCCGAGGTCCAGGCGTTCCTGGACGCCGTGGCGGCGCTGCCTGGAGCTTCCGAAGTCACCGCCTACAATGCGGAGGTCATCGGCGAGCAGGTCAACGCGGTACTCGACCTGTACGAGGGTCTGATCGACCTGGGGCTCGATGAAGCGGAGGGCGTCGCCGAGGCTCTGCCTGCTGTCTATGCTGTCTATGAGGCAGTGTTGGCGGCGGAGGAGATCAACGACAGTGACACATTTGAAGCCAGTGGCGACAGCCTATTCAGCCGGGATTACCACATCTACAGTCAAAATGTTGTTGATGAGTTGAATCGAAAAACGCTTAACTTAAACATCAAGGTCGGTGTTGGCGAAACATGGGTAGACGAAGGAGTGTTCCGCTTCTGGGACAAGAGCTATGGTGTCTACAATGTATCCAGTTGGGATGACTTCGACATCTGGAGTACCGACGAGAAGGTCCTAAAGGTCACCGCCGTGCCCAACGGTAAGTCGCTGAAGATCATCTATGAGGGTATTGCCGATGGTACTGCTCAAATCAAGATGGCTTTTAACCTTACCACCATCAGCACTGGTGAAGGTAGTGTCTTGGGATCCGGCAACTGGGGTGCTGCTGCGTGCGCCAACTGCACTGTTGGCACCGCTACGGTCGGTAAGGGCGGCACCCCAGTGACGCCGATGCCGGGCATTCCCGATTATCCCGAACCTACCAATTTGCAAGACATCAAAGTATATGTTGAGTGCTATACTGCGGACGGAACTCCAAGATTTTCGGGTTATGGTAAAGACTGCTACCAGGTTACGTGCAAACTGTCTGACGAGAGAAATGTAGACGGCTGGTATTGCTCAAACATCAGAGAAAACAAGGGCGAATTGAATACAAGTGGTCTTTTGAAGAGGTATCCCTACGCCTGCACGCTGACACTAAAAGATGAGCATTGGGTTAAAGTGTTCAACGATACTTTGGCTACGAACAACATCAACAAGCCGACACATTATCTTCATCCTTTGAACGAGACAGACAGCATGACCCTCCTTTATAACGCTGAAAAAGGCTGGTGGGACTATGACACGGATAAGCTCTCTGTCGCTGTAATCGAGACCGCCCCCTCCACCACCTACACCGTCACCTATACCGATGGCGTAGACAGTGAAGAAGTTTTTAAGGATCAGATCACTTCTGGCCTGACATCAGGAGCGAATACTCCTGCGTTCAAGAGCGCCGACAAGGGTACTGAGATTGTGAACGGCACCGTTCAGCCCAAGCGTGAGGGCTACGCCTTCATGGGCTGGAGCCCTGCGGTCGCAGTCAAAGTCACCGGAAACGTGACTTACGTTGCAACGTGGGAGGAAAACAAGCCCACCGCCCCCACCAAGGACGAGGCAGAGACAGCCCTGAACGGCAAGTACACCGTCAAGGTCAAGTGTATCAACGACCAGCGGAAGCACACCCTTGCTGAAAAGAGCTACAACATCTCTGCGGCGGACATTACCAGCATTACTACCGATCCCTACAAGAACATTGTTGGCAAGTGGGAGGTCGAGGTATGGTCCACCAAGAACGTATTCATCGACAAGTTCGATGCTGAGACTAACGTCGCCTGCGAGCACGATGACAAGTCGGGCGGCTTCAGCGTCAAGCTGGTCTGGAACGGCAACGCGTGGGCCTATGGCGGCACCTCCATCCGCGAGGTCGAAACCGAGTGCCATCCGGAAACCAAGCCCACCCCGCCCACCCCCGCAGTAGTTGGCAAGCTGGTAGGCAACGTTGAGGTGTACTGCCAGCCCGAGCGGCATCAAGTCGGCAAGTTCAGCGTCACCACTGGCACCGACCGTATCACCATCGGCGAGGTTGAAAGCAGCGAAAGCGATGGATACTCCTGCGACGTAGTGTTCCATGCCCAAGCGTTCTGCGACGCATACAATGCCTTGAAGAATACCACCGGTGACAAGGCCCACACCCTGGTGAGCAGTCAGGAAGATGTTTCCATCACCTTCTATTGGAACGCCGCAACTGAGGCATGGGGAGACCCAGAAGGCGAGACGCCGGTGAAGTTCTATGTGGAGTGCCCGGCGCCCGACCTCGCGTGGACTGTGAACTGGATGAAGGGCTACGCAGTAGAAGATTGGGATAGCAACTGGAACTCCATTGTAACTCCTGATACCGTGCCCATTCAGACCAAGACACTGTATAGTACAACCACCCCCACCGTGCCCACAAGTGATTATCCCACGGATGCAACAATGAATGCCCTGCGGGATGATTCCAAATTCATCGGCTGGGGCACGCCTGTCGTGGACGAAGCCAACCGTATCATCACCATCACCGCCAATTGGGAAACCACAGAGAACATCAATATTAACGTCTATAAGTCTTTCGACGGCGTTACGTCGAGTAAGCTTTCGGACGGCTTCAGGATGGACCTCACCGTTACCGACCTTGTGACAGACGCACAGCTTACCACGGGGGCAATTACAAAGTCCAGCCTTACAACAAATATTGAGTTTAATTATGTGGTTGAACATGGATACAAGATTACTGCGGTAGAGAGCAACTACCAGATTGATGGGTATACCTTCGTAAGCAACGCCATCCAGGAATCTGTTACAGATGCAAAGCCTACCCCGGTTTATTCCGAAGGGTTAGTTTCTAACAGCGGCGGTACTTGCATCTTTGTCAACGAATACCAAAAGGATTCCGCCCCCAACCTGTCCATTACCAAGGCCGTCAGCAAGGCCAGCGTAAAGAAAGGCGGCGAGCTGGAGTACACCATCACGGTGCAGAACAACGGCACTGCCAATGCCACCAACGTGGTTGTGACCGACACCCTGCCCAAAGAGCTGGGGACCAACATTTCCAGCAGCAACCCCAGCAGCTATAGCTCCAGCGTAAACAACGGTCAGGCCACGTTTACTTGGGAGCTGGGCACGATTGAGGCTGGTCAGTCCAAGACTGTAACCTTTAAGGCCACAGCTGTGGACTGCGGCAAGATCACAAACAGCGCCAACGTGACCAGCACCGAGGTCACGACTCCTGTGGAGAGCGCCCCCGTGCCCACCGTGATTTACAACTTGATCGTCACCAAGAAAAACGACGGCTTCATGAATGGCGCACCCGGCAGCAATGGTGAGGATGACGGCAGCGGCAAGGCGCACGTCCACTACACCGTCACGGTGCAGAACGTCAGCGGCTTCGACCTCTATGGTCTGGACATTCTGGATGATCTGACAACCATGGTCAAGGCGGACAACGAATCCATCAATGAGGGCTACATGCTGACCATCGAGAACGTCAAGCTGGACGGTAGTGACGCCACTGGCATGACCGCCCCTGTGGCCAACGGCAATGCGACCCACAGCGTTGTGAAGGTACTGGACCAGTCTGCCGCGTTTACGGACCAGCGGACCGTGACACTGACCTACGACTTTGTGATCGAGAACACTGGCGATAAGACGTTGAGCGTGGAGCTGGAGAACACGGCCACCGGCGGCACCTGGACTTCTGACGGCCAGAACACCCCCATGAAGGCTCGCGCCCGCAGCGCGGCCCGCAGCGGCGGTTATGACATTGAGGAATCCGCCTCCTCCGGCGCCAGCATGGGGAGCAGCGGTGCTACCGGTACGGTTAAGCCCAAGGGTGCGGCTTACAAGGTAGAGCACTACCAAGAGAACCTTGACGGGACTTACTCTGTGAAAGACACTGAGGACCTGAGAGGGACGACCGGCGCCACAGCTACCGCGACGGCAAAAACCTATGAGGGCTTCACGGAGAATACCACACATGCGGACCGTGTGCCCAGTGGTACGATTGCAGGTAACGGAAGTTTGGTATTGAAACTGTACTACAGCCGTGCCAAGGACATCAGCTATACGGTGAAGTACATCGAGAAGGACACCAACAAGGTGCTGCACGATGAGAAGACGGTGAATAACCAGACCTTTGGCGCAACGGTCACCGAGAATGCGGAACCCATTTCCGATTACACGGTCGATGTGGCCAGCAAGACCCTGACCCTGAAAGCTGCTGGCAATGAGATTGTGTTTGTGTACTCGGCAAACAAGCCCAACCCGCCTAAAAAGATCCTGACTGTTTCCGCCAATGATGTAACCACCACCTACGACGGTAACACCCACCCCGTTACCCCTGTCGTGACCCTGGATGGTGCGCCCGTGACGGATGTAACCGTCACCGTGAAGTACACGGATGCTGCTGGCAACACCATTAGCGGTGATCCTGTCAACGCCGGAACCTACACGGCGACGATTACTGTCATCAGGGATGGCCTGACAGCTGAGACCACTGCCACTGTGACCATCTACAGGCGTCCCCTGTTGATCACTACTGGCAGCGACAGCAAATACTATGATGGGTATCCTCTGACCAACAGCACTTCCAGCTATTCCCCCATGCCAACCGGCCAGAGCATTACTGTTGCTGTCAGCGGTAGCCAGACTGTCATCGGCCACTCCCAGAACTTTGCAGCCATTGCAAGCTGGAACAATGCCAACCCCAGTAACTATGAGGTGAGCTACAATTATGGCACCCTGACAGTCCTGGAGTACACCCCGTATATCCCCGATGTCCCGTTTACTCCGACCCCGACACCGGCACCTGCAACGCCCACCCCGGCACCTGCCATACCCGGCACCACCATCACCGATGAGGAAACGCCTTTGGCTGGCTCTGTGGGCCTGAACGACACGGACCACTTCGCGTATGTGATCGGTTACGAAGACGACACCGTGCGTCCTCTCAACAACATCACCCGCGCCGAGGCCGCAACGATCTTCTTCCGCCTCATGACGGACGAATACCGCCAGGCCAATTGGTCCACCACAAACTCCTTCTCTGACGTGAACGCCGGAGACTGGTACAACAACGCGGTGAGCACCTGCGCCAACGCAGGCGTGCTCAAGGGCTACGAGGACGGCACGTTCCGCCCCAACGCCCCCATCACCCGCGCGGAGTTCGCCTCCATGGCCGCAGGGTTCATGGACGAATCCATCACCGATGACGGCACCGGCGATTTCTCCGACACGGCGAACCACTGGGCCGCAGTCGCCATCCGCCGCGCCGCCAAGGCCGGTTGGGTGACCGGAAGCGGCAACAAGTTCAATCCCGATGCAAAGATCACCCGTGCGGAGGTCATGACCATCGTCAACCGGATGCTGGATCGTACCCCCGATGCCGAGCACATGCTTCCCACCATGAAGAAGTGGATCGACAACCCGGAGGACGCCTGGTACTACGAGGCCGTCCAGGAGGCCACCAATGAGCACGACTACGAGCGTGACGACCTGAATGTGGAGACCTGGACCGAGCTTCTGACCGAGCGCGACTGGAAGGCTCTGGAGACGGAGTGGGCCAACAACGGCGGCGCTTCCACCCCCAAGGCCGACACAGAAAACAAGTAAACCCTACCCCGGCTGCCCGTAACGGACAGCCAAGCAAGAGCCCCGGAGGCAGTGCCTCCGGGGCCTTTTTGTGAGCCTTCCCCTGGACTAAATCAAACGTCACCGGCCGCTTTCAGCATATTTTCAATCAAAATCCCATACCCTTTGGTCGGATCATTGACCATCACATGGGTAACAGCCCCCACAATTCGGCCATCCTGCAAAATAGGGCTGCCGCTCATTCCCTGTACAATACCGCCGGTCTGTTCAATCAGCGCCTGATCCGTCACCTGTAGGAGCAAATTCTGTGACCCTGTATCATCCAGAATCCGCAGAATTTCAATGTCATAGCGCTCCACGCTATTCCCGCTGACATTGGAGAGAATTTCCGCAGCTCCCAGACGGACCTCTCCGACCCGGGCCACCGGTACAGCGTCGCCCTCCGTCAGCTCGCTGAGTTCCATGGAGCCAAAAACCCCCTGCTCCGTGTTGGCATACAGCGCCCCCAGATCGTGTGCCAGGTCAAAGGAGCCCTTCAGTTCCCCGGGGTCCCCCGCGCTGCCCCGCTTGACCGCCTTGACCGAGGCGTGCATCACCGAGCCGTCTCCCAGCGGCATCAATAGCCCCGTATCTGTATCCGTAATACCGTGGCCCAGCGCACCGAAGCTGCCGGTAGCAGGATCATAGAAGGTCACCGTGCCGATACCTGCCATGCTGTCCCGTATCCAGGCCCCCAGCCGCCAGGTGCCGTCCTGTCCCAGGACCGGCTCTGCGGACAGGAGGAGGTCCTTCCCGTCCCGGGTCACATCTAGCTCCACCGTGCCGCCGCACTGAAGCAGCGCGGCGAACTGTTCCGAGCTCTCCACCTCTTTGCCATTGGCCGCCTCGATCACATCTCCCACTTGCAGGCCGCAGTCCGCCCCCGGCGTCAGCACCCCGCTTCCGGTCTCCACCTCCGCCAGGCCGATCACTACCACGCCCTCAGCAAAGAGCTTGATTCCAATGGTGTGGCCCACCGGGACCAGTTCCTCCGCTGTCAGCGCGGCCGCAGATTGCCCTAGCAGCGAGGAGGTGCAGAGCAGCCCGCTGAGGAAAAAAGCGGCGGTCCGCCGCCAAGTGTTCTGTCCAATCATCCATTTCACCACCCCTTCCTGTGTGAAAATCCGCTTTCCGCTTTTCCCGGCAAGTGCGCCCCTGCCGGATGGATGCGTGGGACAGGATCAGGCCCTCACCGGGAATAGGCGGAAAAACATTTTTTCACGAATTTGCTGCCACAGTACGCGACAGCAGTCTTAATTTGCGTGACTTCGAGCAGAATACTCTTTGTGCCGCTTTCTAAAAAGAGGCGGCATTGTCATGGAAAAAAGTGGCAGCGCCCATTTATCGGGCAAGAGAAAAGAGTCCACAGGCAAAAGCCTGCGGACTCTGGCAGTTATTTCCAGCTTCGCTATGTACAGCATTCCAGATTCTGGCGATTCCCTCATCAGAAGCGCCCTATCGTCACCGGGCAAAAATCCCCCGTACAGCAACGCACAAAAGAGCGCACTAAAGTTCTTTTTGGCTACTTTTTCTTTCAAGAAAAAGCAGCTCAACGGTCAAAAATCTTCAGGATGGCGTCGAAATCCTCGTCTTCCTTCTTCTTCTCCTCCTCCGATTGAGAGCGCAGAAGGAGCTCGTTGAACTTATCCTTGGAGGACCCGCCCGCACTGGCGCTCCCTCCGTCCAGCGCGACCGCGTTGGCCCCCTTCTTCTCGTCGAAGCCCGTGGCAATGATGGTGACGCGAATCTCGTCCTCCATGCTCTCGTCAAAGTTGGCGCCGAAGATGGTGTTGGCATCGGGGTGGACGGCCTCCTGGACCATGGCGGCCGCGGCCTCCACATCGTCCATGCTGATGTCCGAGGAACCTGTGATACTCAGCAGCACGCCCTTGGCTCCGTTGATAGAGGTCTCCAGCAGAGGACTGGAGATGGCCTTGCGGGCGGCCTCCTCGGCCTTGTCCTTCCCGGCGGCGGTGCCCACGCCCATGTGGGCCAGACCGGCATCCTTCATCACGGCGGTCAAATCGGCAAAGTCCAGGTTGATAAAGCCGGAACGGCTGAGCAGCTCCGTAATGGACAGCAGCGCCTGGCGCAGCACGTCGTCGGAAATCTGGAAGCCGTTGGCGAAGGTGATCTTTTGATCGGTGACGTGTTTGATGCGGTCATTGGGGATGACCACCAGGGAATCCACCTGCTTGCGCAGCTCCTCGATCCCCTGCTCCGCCTGCTGCATCCGGCGGCGGCCCTCGTACCAGAAGGGCTTGGTCACCATGCCCACGGTAAGGATGCCCATCTCCCTGGCGGCCTCGGCCACGATGGGGGCCGCGCCGGTCCCGGTGCCGCCGCCCATACCGGCGGTAATGAACACCATGTCGGTGTCCTCCAGCGCCTTGGAGATCTGACTGCGGCTCTCCTCCGCAGATTTACGTCCCACCTCGGGATCGGCCCCGGCCCCCTGGCCGTGCGTCAGCTTCTCCCCAATCTGAATTTTATAAGCCGCCACGGACTCGTTGAGCACCTGCTTGTCCGTATTGATCGCCACAAAATCCACGCCTGTTACGCCGGTGTTGATCATCCGGTTGACCACGTTATTACCGCAGCCGCCCACGCCGATCACCTTGATTTTCACGATATTGTCGGTTGCGGTCGCCAGTTCGATTGCCATGATGGAACTCCTCCTACTACCAGAAATGGTGTCGTTTGTATGTCAGCTGGGGTTGATGTCCCCAAGATAAAGTATCAGAAGTTAATTTATTATAGCCCCTTTTCGGGGGCAGGTCAATAGCGAAGCCTATACTTTTTTGAAAAATTCCGACGAACGGGACAGAACGGGAAAAAGCTACTGCGCATCGGGGATGAGGTGGACGTCGTTGTTCTCATACGTCATGCGCAGCGTACCGGTCTCGTTGGGCTCCAGGACCTCCTCCGCGATCTGCCGCAGACCGGCGATTTTGAAGGGGAAGTCCGCATCATAAAGGAGCTCCACCCGGAAGCGGCCGTCATACTCGAGAATCAGAATACCGGGATCGGAGCAGTCTATCCTGTCCGCGCGGTTGAGCACCCCCTGCTCGTCCAGAGCGGAGAGCAGCTCCAGCAGGCGGGAAGCGGTGATGGGGCTGCTCTCCGGGAGGGCAAGCGGCGCACTGACAGCGGGTTCTACCGCCTGCCGCCCGATGATCTGGAGGTAGTCCGCCGCCGCAGAGGCGTCCACCACCTCCAGGAGCTTCCCACTGGTGTTGACCAGCCACCAGCCACCGGCTCCCTGGATGGCCGCCGCCGTCTTCGTCTCGACCACCTCGATTTGCAGCGTGCTGGGGAAGCTCTGCTTTGGACGCACATCCGTAATATAGGGGAGCGCGGTATAGATCCGCTGGGCAATCCGATAGCGGTCGAGAAGGATCAGGTTATCTCCCGTCTCCACACCGGAGGCGGTGATGATCTCATTGGCGGTGTATCGTCCTGCACCGATCACCTCGATGGTCTCCACCTTGAAGAACATGGTGAGGGCCGCCACCACGGCGACAGCGGCGAGCAGAACGGACAGAGGTCGCAGCAGCCGACTCAGGCCGCCCCGGCGGCGTCTTTTCTTCTTGTTTTTCGGCATGGTGGCCGCCCCTTTCTCTCTTGTTTACAAGGATCCGCCTACTCCAGCCGGATCTCCGCCCCCAGAGCCCGGAGATCCCGCACGGGGTCCTCGTAGCCCCGCTGGATGTGAAAAATGTCGTCGATCAGGGTCTCCCCCCCGGCTGCAAGGCCCGCCACCATGAGGGCCGCCCCGCCCCGCAGGTCGGTGCACCGCACCTTCGCGCCGAAGAGCGCGGGCACCCCTGTGACTACGGCCACCCGGTCGGCCACGCTGATGTCCGCCCCCATGCGGCAGAGCTCATCCACGTGCCGGTATCGGTTTTCAAAGATGTTCTCCACGAAGACCGTTGCCCCCTTTGCCCGCAGGAGCGCGGCCATCAGGATGGCCTGGGCGTCGGTGGGAAAGCCGGGATAGGGGGCCGTGCGGATGGTCCCGACGGAGTGGAGCTGCCCCGTGGAGCAGAGCACCACCTGTCCCTCTCCGCCGGAGATCTGACATCCGGCGGCATGGAGGGCAGCGGTGACGGTGGAGAGATGCCTGTGACTGACCCGGTGGAGCTCCACCTCACCGCCTGCCGCCGCCACGGCGGAGAGGTATGTAGCCGCTACGATCCGGTCGGGCATGACCGCGTATGTGGAATCGTGGGTAGGCCGACGCCCTTGGATGCAGACGGTAGAGCTTCCCGCCCCCCGGACCTGGCACCCCATGCCGCACAGGAAGTTCTGGAGGTCCGTAATCTCCGGCTCCCGGGCAGCGTTGACCAATATGGTCTCCCCCTGGGCGCCGCAGGCGGCCAGGATGGCGTTTTCCGTCGCGCCCACACTGGGCATACTCAAAACGATCTCCCGGCCCGCCATGTGCTGGGCCGAGCAGCGCATACAGCCGCTCTCCTCCCGCATAAGCGCCCCCAGCTGCCGCAGGGCGGACAGGTGCAGATCGATGGGCCTGGGGCCCAGCTCACAGCCGCCGGGGTGACTCAGCTCCGCCCAGCCCATCCGGGCCAGGATGGCCCCCAGAAAAACCACCGAGGAGCGCATCTCCCGCATCAGGTGGTCCGGGATGTCCCACCGGTCCAGCGAGGACGCATCCACCGTCAGGGCCTCCCCCTCCCAGCCCGCCTTGCAGCCCAGGTGGCGGAGGATACGGATGCTGGCCTCCACGTCGCTGAGGTGGGGACAGCCCAGCAGGACCGAGCGCCCCGGGTGCAGAATGGTGGCGGCCAGAATGGGGAGGACGCTGTTTTTCGCGCCCTGCACGGCCAGCGCCCCCTCCAGTCTCCGGCCCCCCTGTATCACGATATGGCTCATAGTTATCCCTCCGCCCATGGATTTTTATCCAACTAATCCATGGTATGCGGATGGGAGGAAACTGCTACTTAGAACCTGCCAGCGCCAGAACGGCGTCCAAAATTTTGTCGGCGGCGTCAATGACCCCCAGGGAGGCCATGGCGGCGGACATCTCCTTTCGGCGCTCCCCGTCGCGGAGGATGCCGCAGGCGGTATCGTAGAGTGTCTGCCCGCTGCTGTCCTTCTCCAGGAGCATCACGGCCCCACCGGCGTCGGCGAGGACCCGGGCGTTGGACTCCTGGTGGTTATGGGTCACGTTGGGGGACGGCACGATGATCGCGGGGACTCCCAGGGCGGTGAGCTCGCTGATGGTGCTGGCCCCGGCCCGGCAGATCACCAGGTCCGCGGCCCGCATGAGCTCCGCCATGTTCTCGATATACTCCCGGACCTCCAATTCCGGCGTCCGGCTCAGGTCCGCCCCCGCCTCCCGGAGGTACTCCCCCATGCGCTGACAGCCCAGGGCGCCGGCCCCGTGGACGTGGTGGAAGGGCAGAGCGCTTTTGACCTCCAGGGCCAGGAACTGGGCCATCTCCCGGTTCATCTCGGCGGCCCCCAGACTGCCGAAGAAGGAGACGACCAGGGGTCTGCCGTCGTCCACCCCCAGCTTTCTCTTGGCCTCCCGCTTGGTCAGCCGGAAGAAATCTCCCCGCACCGGCGTACCGGTGACCAGGACCTTGTCGGGGTGCTTATAGTTTTTCCGGCACTCCTCAAAACCAACCATGATGAGAGCAGCATGATTTTCCAGCAGACGGGTGGTGAGGCCGGGGATTGCGTTGGACTCGTGGATGGCGGCAGGGATGCCCAGTTTGGAGGCGGCCCGGATCATGGGGTAGCTGGCATAGCCCCCGGTGCCCACCACCAGGTCGGCGGGAAACTCCCGCAGCAGCGCCCGGGCCTCCCCGGGGGAGCAGAGAAAATTCCGGAGGGAGACCAGGTTGTGCCAGATCTCCTTGGGCTGTATAGAGCGGTGGAAGTTTGAGACCTCCACGGCCCGAAAGGGCCAGCCCGCCGCCTCGATGAGCTGCCGCTCAATACCCCGGTTGGCTCCCACGAACAAGATCTCACTTCCGGGACGGCGCTCCCGGACCAGTCCGGCCAACGCCAGGGCGGGGTTCACGTGGCCCGCCGTGCCGCCGCAGGTAAATATGATCTTCATATTTTTCCTCGAATAAAACTGCAAATTTTGATGCCGCGCGAACATCTTCGGCCAAGGTGAGCGCCGCTATCGCGCCTTTGGCGCGGGGATCTGCCTGGATACCGACAGCACGATCCCCACCTCGACCAGCTGAATGAGAAGCGCCGTCCCCCCCGAGCTGAAGAAGGGGAGCGAGATGCCGGTAGAGGGCATGAAGTTGGTCACCACTGCAATATTCAAAAATGACTGGAGCGCAATCTGGGTGGTTACGCCCACAATCAGCAGGCTGCCGAACCGATCCCTCGCGTGGATCGCCAGCCAGTAGCCCCGGATGATCAGCAGCGCAAAGAGGACCATGATCAGCGTCCCCCCCACCAGTCCCAGCTCTTCCAGGACGATGGCAAAGATGTAGTCGTTCTGGGCCTCAGGCAGGTAGCCGAACTTCTGGCGGCTCTTGCCCAGCCCCACACCCAACAGACCGCCGGAGCCGATGGCGTACAGGCTCTGGATGGTCTGCCACGCGTCGTCCCGACGGAAGGCCAGGTCCCCGCCGAAGGGGTCCCGCCACACCTGAAGCCGGGTGGCGTTGTAGTTGATGGCATGGAAAAACTTGTCGATGATCTCCGTAAAGTACAGCAGGTAGCCCATCAGGCCCAGCGCCCCGCTGCCCGCGGCCACCCAGCCCCAGTGGATGCCCCCCACCACCATCATGGCCGCCCCGATGCCCAGGATCAGGAGCGCACCGGAAAAATGGGGCTCGATCAGCGTCAGAACCGTCATCACCACCAGAAGGATGATGTGGGGCAGAAACCCCTCCTTGAAGGACTTCATCTTCTCCCGCTTCTGGGAGATGGACTCGGCGAAGTAGACGATCAGGCCCAGCTTCGCCACCTCCGAGGGCTGGAAGGTGAAGGAGGTGCCCGGAAAGCCCAGCCAGCGGGCGGCCCCGTTTTCGCCCAGGGCCAGCAGGCGTCCATACTTGTTCGGTCCCGGGATAATCACCAGAATCAGCAGGAAGATGGACCCGGCGAGGGCCAGCCTGGCCAGCCCGCGGAAGCGCTCGTAGTTGATCTTGGACACCCACCACATGACAAACACGCCCAGTCCGGCGAAGGCCGTCTGCCGCTTGAAATAGTACAGCGCGTCGTTTTTCAGATTGGCGCTGGACTGGGCCGAGGGGAAGCTGGCGGAGAGGAGCATGATGAGCCCCACCGCCAGCAGCATCATCGCCAGCAGCAGGAAGGGCAGGTCCATGGGACCCCGGGCGGCCTCCCACGCCTCCTGGCGTCGGCGCCGGTCCTCGCGCTCCTTCTGTTTTTTCAGCTGCCGATATTCGTCCCGGGTGAGGGGGATGCCGTTCCGGGTCTTGATGGGACGGGATTTCTTTGGGGCCATGTACGCGGCCTCCTTTCAAGGAAACGGGAGATGGCTTGCGGGGAACCGGCTACAGCGTCATGATCCCCATCAGCGCCAGAACGCAGAAGACGGCGGACACCGCCGTAAATACGGTGACGATCTTTACCTCGCTCCAGCCGCACATCTCAAAGTGGTGATGGATGGGCGCCATTTTGAAAATCCGCTTTCCGTGGGTCAGCTTGAAATAGAAGACCTGGAGAATGTCGGACAGGGTCTCTACAATGTAGATGATCCCCACGGGGACCAGGATAAGGGGCAGGTCGATGGCGAAGGCCATCCCCGCCACCGCGCCCCCCAGGAACAGGGACCCGGTGTCCCCCATGAACACCTTGGCCGGATGGGCGTTGAAGAGCAGGAAGGCCAGCAGGCCGCCCAGCGCCGCCCCGGCGAATATGCCCAGCTGGGTCATACCCCACCAGGCGGCCGCCGTAACGTAGAACAGTGCAACCGGCACGGTAACGGAGGCCGCCAGTCCGTCCAGCCCGTCGGTGATGTTTACCGCGTTCACGCACCCCACGATCACGAAGGCGCAGAACACCATGTACACCGGCCAGCTCAAGGACAGGTCCACCCCCAGAAAGGGCACGTATAGGTGGGGGGTAATATGCCCGTCAATGCGCATGAGCATAAGAAACAGGATCGCCGCCGCCAGCTGGAGCAAAAACTTCTGGAGCGCCGTCAGCCCCAGGTTCTGGTGGCGCTTCACCTTCTCGTAGTCGTCCAGGAAGCCGATCACGCCGAAGACGGAGGAGAAGAGAAACAGGTAGATGTGGGTCATATTTCCCGCCAGCATTCCCGGCCATCCGAGGACCAGCACGGAGATGGCGATGCCGATAATGAACATCAGTCCGCCCATGGTGGGCGTCCCGGCCTTGGAGGCGTGCCATTTGGGGCCCACCTCCCGGATCTCCTGTCCGGCCTTCAGCCGCCGCAGGGCGGGCAGAATGATCCACCGCCCCAGCAGAGCCGTGACGGCGAAGCTAAGAACGCAGGCAATGATGGTTTCCATAACAATCTCCCTCTATCCTGACGGCGTCAGGCTCTCTCCGTGTGTTCAGCGATATAGGCCGCCACCACTTCCCGCTCGTCCAGGTGGCGCTTCTCATGGCCGATGATCTGATAGGTCTCGTGACCCTTCCCCGCCAGAATGATGACGTCCTTGGGCCGGGCGTGGTCCAGGGCGTAATGAATGGCCTTCACCCGGTCCGGCTCCACCACGTAGGGGGTGGAGGTCCCCTCCAGTCCCGGCAGAATCTCGGAGATAATGAAATCCGGGTCCTCGGTGCGGGGGTTGTCGGAGGTGACCACTACAAAGTCCGCCATCTGGGCGGCGATGCGCCCCATCTTGGGCCGCTTGCCCCGGTCCCGGTCGCCGCCGCAGCCGAAGAGAATCACCACACGCCCCCGGGCGAAGTCCCGGACGGTGGACAGCACGTTCTCAATGGCGTCCGGCGTGACGGCGTAGTCGATGAGCACGGTGTAGTCCCAGGGCACCGGGACCACCTCCACCCGCCCCTTTACGCCCGCGCTGGAGGCCAGCGCCCGGGCGGCGTCCGCCGGGGAGATCCCCAGGGCAACGGCCGCAGCCAACACCCCAAGAGCATTGTATACGGTAAAGCCCCCGGGTATGCCCACATGGACGGAAACGGTCTCCCCGGCCAGGGAGGCGTCGAAGGATACGCCGTCCACCGCCAGACGGATGTTGTCCGCCCGCAGGTCCCCCGCCTGCTCCCCGAAGGAGAGCAGGGGGCAGGGGGCGTCCTTTGTCAGCCG
Organism: uncultured Oscillospiraceae bacterium; assembly: GCA_910588045.1. Lineage (GTDB taxonomy): Bacteria > Bacillota > Clostridia > Oscillospirales > Oscillospiraceae > Pelethomonas. The sequence continues at coordinate 16,364 of CAJUPS010000022.1, forward strand.
GGCGCTCCAGGGGTCGTCGGCGTTGTAGACGCCCCTCTCGCTCTGCCGGAACAGCAGGGCCTTGGCGTCGCAGTACGCCTCCATCGTCCCATGGAAATCCAAGTGGTCCTGGCTGAGGTTGGTGAACATCCCCACGGAAAAGCGGATGCCCGCCACCCGCTTCAGGCACAGGGCGTGGGAGGAGACCTCCATGACCACATGGGTGCAGCCCGCATCCGCCATGGCCCGGAACAGGCCCTGGAGCTCGAAGGACTCCGGCGTGGTGCGCTCGGTGTGGAGGACCTCGTCTCCGATCATATTCTGGTTGGTGCCGATGAGGCCCACCTTGGCCCCCAGGCACTTCTCCAGGACATCCTTGAGCAGGTAGGTCGTCGTCGTTTTCCCATTGGTGCCGGTGATGCCCACCATGACCATGGAGGCGGCGGGGTCCCCAAACCAGTTCCGGCCCAGCCGGGCCATGGCGGCGCGGCTGTCGGATACCAGCACATAGGGGCCCTCCCCTTCCGGCTTTTGCTGACAGAGGACGCATACCGCCCCCTTCTCCCGGGCCATGGGGATAAACCGGTGGCCGTCGGTCTCATACCCGGCAACCGCCACGAACAGGTCCCCGGGCTTCGTCAGCCGGGAGTCGTAGCTGACGCCGGTAATCTCCAGCGAGAGCTCCGCGGTGGTCTCCAGGATGTCGACGCCCGCCAGCAATTCGTTCAGTTTCATCCGATACCCGCTCCTTCGTCGATGTTTGTCATTTGTCCCATCTGTACGGTCACCACCGAGCCCGCCGTCACCTCCGCGCCGGACTCCATGGACTGGCTGATGACCTTGACGCCGCTGCCGCTGGCGCCGGTGGCTTTGAGGATCAGCCCCGCATTGACCAGGGCGCGGTTGGCCTCGTCGGCGGAGAGCCCTACCAGATTGGGCACCGTGCACAGCTGGTCGGATTTCTCCGCGCCCATGTAGAGGATGACCTCCGCGCCGGTGGGGACGATGGCCCCGCCCACGGGGGTCTGGTCGGTAACGGTCTCCCCGTCTCCCACGGTGCGGTAGGCGGAGAAGCCGTAGCTCTCCAGCTTGGCCGCCGCCTCGTCCTTGCTCATGCCCACCACGTAGGGTACGGTGCCCTCGGCGGCGGAGAGGGTCTCCTCGTCATACTGGGCCGGGATGCCCAGATAGGGCAGGATGTCCGAGAGGATCTTGGAGGCGGTGGGGGCAACATAGTTGCCGCCGGAGGTATACACGCCGGTCACCTCCTGCCGGGCGGGGGTGTCCATGGCCAACAGCATGATGATTTGCGGGTCGTCGGCGGGGGCGAAGGCCAGGAAGGACACCACCACGTCGCCCCGGGGGTTTGCGGCGGTCTTGGTGCCCCGCTTGTCGGCGGTGCCGGTCTTGCCGCCGACGCGGTAGCCGGTGACCTGGCCGTTCTTGCCGCCGCCGTCGGTGACCACGTACTCCAGGCACTCCCGCACCATAGCGGAGGTCTCCTCGCTGACCACCTGCCGGATGGGGGTGGAGTCGTGCTGCCTGACCACGTTGCCGTTCTCGTCCAGCTCCTTGGCGACCACGTAGGGCTGGTAGAGATACCCGCCGTTGATGCAGGCCGACTGGGCGGCGATGAGCTGGATGGGGGTGACGATGAAGTTCTGGCCGAAGGAGTAGCAGGCCAGATCGATGTCGTGGCTCTCAAACTGTTTCCGGCTGGCGAACACGCTGGCCCCCTCGCCCTGGAGGTCCACGCCGGTGGGCGTGAGGAGGCCGAAGTCCTCCAGATAGTCGTAAAACCGGGAGCGCCCCACGTCCAGCCCCATCCGGATGAAGGCGGGGTTGCAGGAGTGGCCCACCGCCTCCTTCAGGGTCTGGGAGCCGTGGCCGTTCTTGTTGGAGCACTTGATGTTTTCGTTCTCGATGGTCACGGAGCCGCCGCAGTAGTAGGAGCTGTTGCGCCCGGTCACGCCCTCCTCCAAAGCCATGGCCAGCGTCAGGGTCTTGAAGGTGGACCCGGGCTCATAGCCGTCGTTGACCGCCTTGTTGCGCCACTGGAGGTTTTGCAGGTCGCCCATCAGGTCCCAATATGCCTGGGAGTGCTCCTTGCCCTCCTCCGGCGGATTCTCCTCGTCCGCCGCGCTCAGCTGGCTCTTCAGCTTCTCCGTGTAGATCTCCCGGGGGGCGTTGAGGTCGTAGTCCGGTGTGGAGTGGATGGCGAGGATGGCGGCGTCCTTGACGTCCATGACAATACCGCAGGCCCCGTTCTTGGCCCCGAACTGGGACACCATATCCGCGATGCCCCGCTCTAAGTAATACTGGATGGTGCTGTCGATGGTGGTCTGGATGGTGTGGCCCTCCTCGGCGTCGTAGTATTGCTCATACTGGAACATGATCTCCGACCCACCGGCCTCCTTGGCCGTCACGGACAGGCCGCTGGAGCCCTCCAGCGTGTCCTCATAGAGCGCCTCCAGTCCATAGGCCCCGTGGTTATCCGGGTCCAGAAACCCGATGACGTGGGAGGCCAGGGAGGAGCGAGGATAGTACCGCTTGGAGTCCGCCTCCAGATGGACCCCCTGGAGGGCCGCGCCGGTGTCGTTGTCGTTGATGAACGAGCGGACCTGGTCACTGACCTCCTTTTCCACCCGTTTGGCGATCACGGCGTACCGCCAGTTGGTCCGCTCCATATTTTCATAGATCTTCTCCTGGTCAACGGACAGGATCTCCGCCAGACGGATCGCCAGCATATCCTTGTACTCCTGGCCGCTCATGGGGAGCTTCTCCCCCTCCTTCAGCCCATCCACCATCTTCTGGGCCCGCTTTTTGTCCAACTCGTTGGCGTATTTGTCGATGACATTGGGGTCGATAAACACGGTATCCGCCGAGGCGGATACCGCAAGGGTGACGCCGTTGCGATCCAGGATAGCCCCCCGGGAAGCCGAGATGACCGTGGAGCTCATTTGCTGGCTGGAGGCGCCGTCCTGGAGCTGGTCGTGTTGGCGGATGGTCAGATCGTAGGCCCTGGCGAACAGGGCCAGAAAGGTGGCCACACCGAACACCAGCAGCAGGACCAGCGTCCTGCGCTGAATAATCAGCTTCGCCAGGCGGGCCGAGTTGGCGATTTTCTTCTTCTGTTTAGCAGCCGCAGAGGGCTGGACAGGTTTGCGGTTCATGGGATGCCTCCTTTGGCGATATGTGCCGCGCCCCAGCGCTTCGTTTCCAATCACACCGCCGCCCCCGTTCATAACGCACATCCGCCCCGTTCAGAACAAACCGTCGTCACCGTGCGGAAATGCCGGAGCAGCAGCGCAGCAAAGAGCGCGTTAAAGTTCTTTTTGCCTACTTTTTCTTTCAAGAAAAAGTAGGCGGCGGGGCGGGGGTGCGCGCTCCCGCCTGCCGCCGCGCTTGTTTTACTATACGCGCGCCTCCGGCGGAATTATTCCGCAGGCACGAAAATCCCCCGGCCCACGGCGGTGAAAAATTTTTCCAGAGGGCCGCTCTCCTGGCGGTGGACCTTTGCCTGGTCCTCGCCGGGCAGGCTGATATAGTAGACCTGGCTGTCGCTGGGCTGGCTCATTCCGGCGGCAGCTGCGGCCTCCTTGACCGCTGAGGGATCGAAGGTCTGTTCATACTCGGTCAGCAGGGATACCTGCTCCACCTCCAGCTGGCTGATCTCCTTCTTCATGGATACGATGCTCCTGGAGATGGTGTTCAGCCGCACATAGCACAGCAACAGGACCACCATCAGCAGCCCCGTGCACAAAAACCCCAGCAGGGCCAGGGCGGATACTTTCTGGGCGGGGCGGATGGACGCCCGCATCTGCGCCCGACGACGGGCGTTGCGCTCGGCAGCGGTCTCCGGCTGTCGCTCATAGAGTTGGTCGAAATCCATCCGGCCGATGCGGTCCAGCTGGCGCTCCAGTTCTTGTCGGCTGGGTTTGCGCTCCAGCTTCCGGGCAAGGTTGCCGTCTACGGAGCTCGGGTAGCGGTATCTCGTTTTCTTGCTGCGCTCTGCCATAGAACGGTTCACCTCTTTCGTGGAACCTACTTTTTCTTGAAAGAAAAAGTAGGCAAAAAGAACTTTAGCGCGCTCTTTGCTGCACTTCTACTCCGGGATGGGGGCCCGGTAACGGATGGTTGTTCTGGTTGGGTCAATTTTTTGTGCGCTCGGCCACGCGGAGCTTGGCGCTGCGGGCGCGGGGGTTCTCCTCCAGCTCGGCGGGGCCGGACACGATGGGCTTGCGGCTGACCAGGGTCAGCTTCGGCTTTTTCCCGCATACACACACGGGAAATTCCGGCGGACAGGTGCAGCCTGTGGCCAGTTCGCGGAGCTTCTGCTTGACGATGCGGTCCTCCAGGCTGTGAAAGGTGATCACCGCCAGCCGACCGCCGGGGTTCAGTCTCGCCGCCGCCGCTTCCAGCATGGGGGGCAGCGCGTCCAGTTCGCCGTTGACGGCGATGCGGATGGCCTGGAAGCTGCGCTTGGCGGGGTGCTGCTTCTCCCGCAGGGCCTTGGCGGGCATGGCGGCGCGGATCAGCTCCACCAGTTCCCCGGTGGTCTCGATGCTCCTGTCCTCACGGCCGCGGACGATGGCCCGGGCGATCTGGGGGGCGTAGCGCTCCTCACCGTAGTCGTACAGGATCCGGCGCAGCTCCTCGTAGCTCCAGGTGTTCACCACCTGCCGGGCGTCCAGGTCCGCTTGCCCATCCATGCGCATATCCAGAGGGGCGTCGTGCATGTAGCTGAACCCACGCCGGGGCTCGTCCAGCTGGGGGGAGGAGACGCCCAGGTCAAAGAGCATTCCGTCTACCCCTGTTATGCCCAATTTCTGGAGAATTTCTCCCAGATCGGAAAAATTACCGTGGACCAGGGTCACCCGGTCCTCATATCCCGCCAGCCGCTCCCGGGCGGCATCGATGGCGTCCTGGTCCCGGTCGATACCGATGAGCCGCCCCGTGGTCAGGCGGCGGAGGATGGCCAGGGAGTGGCCCGCCCGTCCCAGGGTGCCGTCCAGGTACGTCCCCTCCGGCCGGATGGCCAGGGCCTCCAGGCACTCCTCCAGCAGCACGGGCCTGTGCCCGTAGTCCTTTTCCATAGCATTCCTCTTGGTAGGGCGCGACGACCCGGCGCGCCCTACGGAACATTCTCAAGTGTTAGAATCCCAGCTCCTCCATTGCCGCAGCCAGGTTCTCCGGGTCCAGACCGGCATCCTCAATGGGAGCCCAGCGCTCCGGATTCCAGAGCTCCAGGCACTTGGACGCGCCGTTGATGACGACCTCCCTCTCCAGGGCGGCGTACTGGCGCAGCTTGGCCGGAATGAGGATGCGCCCCTGGGCATCCGGCTCGCACTTGGCGGCGTTGGCAAAGAGGGTGCGCATCTTGCGGGCCTGTGAGATGGGCAGAGCGTCGAATTTCTCCGTGAGCTCCGCCCACTTGGCGTCGGAGTAGACGGACAGACATCCATCCAGCCCCAGGGTGACGTAGAAGGTCTCCCCCAGCTCCTCGCGGTACTTGGCGGGGATGAACAGGCGGCCCTTGGCGTCGATATTGTGCTGGTATTGTCCGATCAACGTGCCCGCCCGCCTTTCCCGCCGCAGCTGCGGCGTTGTGAAGCCATTCCATCCGGTGGGGAAAAGCAGTGACGGAGGGATTTGCAGGTCAAATCCCCCACTTCGCCCTACTTTCCACCACTTAAGATTAGTATACGGCAACCGGACCTGAATTGCAAGGACAATTTTTTTATTTTTTCTCCAGGAAATATGTCGATTTTTCGCAAAAAACGGAAGATTTTGGAATCAAAAACACCTGTTCTAGCAAATGGGCAAAAAAAAGCCGTTCCCCGCGCAATATCTTGCGGAGGGAACGGTATGTAGCACAATATATAGATATAGTCCAATATATGAGAGGAAAAATGCGGTAATCTTTGTAGATATGCACAAAGAATCAGGATTGCTTTCCCTGCTCCTCCAACCGGGCCTGCTGGGACTGGAGCTTCTCCCGGGAGACCGCCCGGAACCGCGCCCGAGAGTCCCGCACCTCCTCCAGCGCCTGCTGGATGGCCTCCTCGGTGCGGCGCAGGGCGTCGTCCGTGTACTCGTTGGCCACATTGATGATGGCCTTGGAGCGGTCATTGGCCTGGGTGACCATATCCCGCGCCTTATCCCGGGCCACCCGTGCGATCTCACTCTCGCCCACAATGGTCTTGGCGTCCAATTCCGCCTGGCGACGGATGCGGTCGGCCTCTTTCTTGGCCTCCTCCACGTACTCGTCCCGGCGGCGGATCAGATCCTGCGCCTTTTTCAGCTCGGCGGGCAGCTCGCCCCGCAGCTGCTCGATCAGCTCCAGCGCGTCGTCCCGGACGACGATGCACTTGTCGGGGGAGAGGACAACGCCCTTTGCGCCGTCAATCATCTCATAGAGCATATCGATCAAATAAAAAACATCATTAGCCATACTGCTGTCATACCTTTCCTTGTCTGATCCTATCGAGTACGGGCAGTGCGCCCGCGGGGATATAGCGGTCCAGCGCCTGGTGGTAGCGGAGCATTTCCCGTACCATGGTAGAGCTGATATGCGTGTGCTCAGGCTGGGCGGGGAGGAGGATCGTGTCCAGGGAGGGACACAGATCCCGGTTGATCCGGGCCAGCTGCATTTCCCAGTCGAAATCGGCCCCCCCGCGGACGCCCTTGACCAGGGCGCAGGCGCCCCGCTCCCCGGCAAACTCCGCCAGCAGGCCGTTACAGGCGGCGGCCTCTACGTTGGGCAAATGGGCCGCAGCGGCCCGGGCCAGCGCCAGACGCTCCTCGAGGGAAAACATAGGCCGCTTTTCTCCGTTGACCATGACGCACAGGATCACCCGGTCGAAGATGGCGGCGGAGCGCTCTACCAGGTCCAGGTGGCCTACGGTGATGGGGTCGAAGCTGCCGGGACAGACGGCAATCCTCATTGCGCACCCTCCTCCCGGTGGTAGGTGGTAACCTTGATCCTGCCGTAGCGATAGACGCGGTGCAGAAAATAGGGGGCCTCCATAGAGGGCATGTCCTGCTGCGCGGGTGACTCACAGATTATTATACCATGGTTCGACAAAATGTCAAATCGATAAATCGCCTCAAGCGCATTTTTCCAGAGATTGGCCGCGTAAGGGGGATCCATGAAGATGAGATCGAACTTTCCCCCCGTGGAGGCAAGAAAAGACGCCGCATCGCCGCAGACCACCTGCCCCTCCAGGCCGGTCAGTTTCAGGTTTTCGCGGATCAGAGCGGCAGCATCCCGCCGCTGCTCCACGAAGACGGCGGCAGCAGCGCCCCGGCTGAGGGCCTCGATGCCCAGCTGGCCTGTTCCGGCGAAGAGATCCAGCACCTTGCGGCCTTCTATATCAAATTGAATAATGTTGAACATGCCCTCTTTCACCCGGTCGGTGGTAGGGCGTGTCTCATAGCCGACCAGCTCCTTCAGTCGTCGTCCGCGGGCCGATCCTGTAATTACTCGCATTTCTTTTCTCCCTTCCCGCCCTCCGGGGGCGGCGCGAAAAACATATCACTATATTATGTCAAACCAGTCCGTTTTTCAATAGGAAGATGCAAGGTTTTTGTGATTTCTTTTTCTGCTTCCATCCATAGATAAAGGGCTCCCATGCCGGGAGCCCTTTGCTTTAATCCAGTACGACCGATTTTTTCTTACCCTTTTTGTTCCGGGGGTACTCCCGGATCCGGGTCACATACTCCAGATTCACCGCCTGGAGCTGCCCCTGGGCGTCCTCGATCATCATGCCGCCCGCGCCGACTTCCCTGATGGTCCCCTGGACGCTGCCTTCTGTCTGCGTAATGGTGTAAATGAGGCACTCTTTCCCGATAAACTGCTTTGCCAGTTCTTCCATGGATTCCTTCTCCTTCTTTCCTTTTCGTCTGATATGATGGGCCGCCGCCGTCGTCCGCCGCCGCTTTTGGGGCAGGAATACCAGCAGATACAGCAGCAGCAAAATGGGTATCCAGTACCACATATTATTCTCCCCGTTTCTTTTCCGGACGGATCATGGCGCATACCACCGCCAAGGCCAGCAGAACGATGGGCAGCTCGTTCATACCCTCACCTCCGCCCTCCGGTAGCACTGCACACTGAGCACCAGCAGCACCAGCACCAGTGCCACGCCCACCGCCGCCCACATGGCGGGACTCAGCAGGCCGATCACGAACACGATCCCCCGTCCCAGCTGGGCCAGCAGACTGGCGCCGCCCTCCCGCGCCGCGTCCACACTGTTGCCGATAACCAACGGCAGGAAGCACAGGGGGAACCACACGGCGGCGAACCCCTTGGCTCCGAACCGCAGCAGCAGTGCGCCGAAGAGGAAGTCCAGCAGGGCGATGCCCAGCACAATGGCGGGGTAGGCCCACCAGGGCATTACCGCAAATACGTTCAGCTCCACCTCCCAGCCGGGGTAGATCACGCCGTAGAGCCAAACCTCCAGCTGGTTCAGCACCGCCGCGAAGGCCACGCCCACGACGCAGTTCATGACCGTCAGGAGCGGGTCCACCAGTATATAGGCCAGCCGGGGCCACCCCATGGAGACCGCCATCCGATACCGGCTCCCGCCGGTGATGCCGCCCCGCACCAGTCCTCCGAAGATGGTCCCCATCAGGGCCATCATGCCGCCGATGGCGGCGCAGTCCTGTTCGTCGTTCAAAAAGGTGTTGATGATCAGCACCATGACCACGCCCAGCAGGAACAATCCCGCCTGGAACGCCATCATTATCAGAACGCCGTCGCGGTTCACTTTCAGGTGCCTGATAAAAAAGTTCATGCTCTCCCCCTCCTCACAGCTTCACTTCCTGCCGCCGCAGGAGCATCCAGTGAAACGCCACGTCCAGCGCCAGGGATACCGGCACCGCCGCCGCCAGCCACCAGGGCATCGTGACCAGGTAAGCCGCCAGCTCCATCGTCTTTGCCACGGCCAGGCCGTCCGCCATGGTCGCGCCTGCAAAGCCCACTGTACCGCCTGCAAAGCCGCAGATGACAATGATGATGATCGTACCCAGCCACTTCCACTTGGAGAACACCGTCCCCATGATGCTCCCCATGGCGGAGGCGATGATCAGGACGCACAGAATGGTGGGGATGCTCCGCAGCCCCTGGCTGGACACCTCTCCCGGCACCACCAGCCAGATAACAGCGCACAGCGCCACCGTCACCGCGATCGTCAGCGCCCGGAAATAGTGGAAGCCCAACAGCACGTTCCGCCGGGTCTCCCCCATGGACATCAGCAGCGGCATATACAGGGTATGGGTCCCGGTGTTGCTCAAGAGGATACATAAGGCAGCGCCGATGCACAGAAAATAGGGCACCACCGTGGCGAAGGTCCGCAGGTCCAGCCCCTCCGCGCCGAACACGGCGACGACCGACAGCACTGCCGCTATGGCCAGCATCAGACCCGTAAACTCCCAGTTGTACCGGGTCCAGAATTTCAGGTTCCGCTTCACTGCCTGGTCTCCTCCTCCCCGCACAGGGCCACAAAGGCCCGCTGGAGGCTCACCGGCTGGACGGACACGTCCCGGCTCTCGTCCACCTTCTGCCCGGGCTTGAGGAACACGGTGACGCCCTTGCTGCGGCCCACGGTCTCGGTGTGGTGAACCTCCAGGCCGGTGACGGCGGCGTCCACCTCCTCGATCTTCCCGCTGACATGGACGGCGCTGTCCACAAACGCCTGGGTGTCGGCGGTCAGGAGAATTTTTCCCTCGTGGAGGATGATGACCTCCTCCAGCACGTCGGCGGCCTCCTCGATGATGTGGGTGGAGACCACGAAGGTCCGCCCGGAGCTGGAATACTCCTCCAGCAGCAGCTTGTAGAACTGCTCCCGGGCCACCACGTCCAGACCCGCCACCGGTTCGTCCAGGAAGGTGTAGGGCGCCTTGGAGCACAGGGCCACCACGATGGTGATCATGGAGAGCATCCCCTTGTTCATCTTCCCCAGCTTCTTTTTCGGGTTCATATCGAACAGCTTCACCAGCCGCTCCTCCAGGGTCTTGTCCCAGTCCTCGTAGTAAGTAGAAGCGATGCGCAGGTACTCCTTGGCCTTCATGGCGGCGATGCCACTCTCGGCGTTGGCGTTCAGCTCCCGGGAGAAGCAGATCTTGCTGAGGCTCTTCCGGTTCTCCCACACCTGGTCCCCGTCCAGGGTGACGCTCCCCTTGGTGGCGGGATTCTGGGCGGACAGGATGGACAGCAGGGTGGTCTTCCCCGCGCCGTTGCGGCCGATGAGGCCGTAGATCTTTCCGGGCTGGAGGTCCAATGTCACGTCGTGCAGCACGTTCTTGCCGCTGTAGGTCTTCACGATATTCTCGCAATGCAGGCTCATAACTTTCTCTCTCCTATCATAGTCAGTAATTCTTCCTTGGAAATCCCCAGGCTCCTGGCCTCCGCCAGCAGGGGGGCCACATGGTTTTCCGCGAAGGCGGCCTTGCGTTTGGCCAGGATCTTCTCCCTGGCCCCCTTGGATACGAACATGCCGATGCCCCGGCGCTTGTAAAGGATGCCCTCGTCCACCAGCAGGCCCACGCCCTTGGCGGCGGTGGCCGGATTGATGGTGTAGAGCTTCGCCAGCTCGTTGGTGCTGGGCACCTGCTCCTCCTCCAGCAGGATCTCTCTTAAAATATCCGTCTCGATCATCTCGCTGATCTGGAGGTAGATGGATTTCTGTTCCGTCAGCCGTTCATTCAACCGCGCTCCTCCTTTCCGTGTTCATTGGTCAAGTGGTTCATTACTTGTGTAACTAACTATAAAACAAACAAACCGATTTGTCAAGAGGGACTCCAAAAAATTTTTTGAAGCTCGTGCCGCCACAGCCCCTGCCCCTGGATTCACTAACCCGAAAAGAATCCCCGCAGCCCTTCCGGAGGAAGAACTGCGGGGTTGGTCTGCCGCACTTATTCTACAAACATCGGGGTGGACAGATACCGGTCGCCGGTGTCCGGCAGCAGGGCCACAATCGTTTTGCCCCTATTCTCCGGCCGCCTGGCCAGCGCAATGGCAGCCCAGACTGCGGCTCCGGAGGAGATCCCCACCAGGATCCCCTCCTTCCGACCCACCAGCTTGCCGGTGGCGAAGGCGTCCGCATTCTCCACAGCGATGACCTCATCGTACACATCGGTATGGAGCACCGCCGGGACGAAGCCCGCGCCGATCCCCTGGATCTGATGGGCTCCCGCCACCCCCTTGCTCAGCACCGGCGAGGAGGCCGGCTCCACCGCCACCACCTTGATCGCCGGATTTTGGCTCTTGAGGTACTCCCCCACCCCGGTGATCGTCCCACCGGTGCCCACTCCGGCCACGAAAATGTCCACCTCGCCGCCGGTGTCCTCCCAGATCTCCGGGCCGGTGGACGCGCGGTGGGCCGCAGGATTGGCGGGGTTGTCAAACTGGCCGGGGATGAAGCCATGGGGGATCTCCTCCGCCAGCTCGTTGGCCCTGGCGATGGCCCCCTTCATGCCCTTGGCCCCCTCGGTGAGCACCAGCTCCGCGCCATAGGCCCGCATCAGCTGCCGCCGCTCCGCGCTCATGGTCTCGGGCATGACAATGATAATTCGGTAGCCCCGGGCCGCAGCCACAGCGGCCAGACCAATCCCGGTATTGCCGGAGGTGGGCTCAATGATGACCGAGCCGGGCTTCAGCAGCCCTCTGGCCTCTGCGTCGTCGATCATCGCCTTGGCAACCCGGTCTTTCACGCTCCCGGCGGGGTTGAAATACTCCAGCTTGGCCAGGATGCGGGCCTCCAGCCCCTCGGACGCCTCCATGCGCTTCAGCTCCAGCAGCGGCGTCCTCCCAATCAGCTCCTCGGCGGATGTGTAAATATGGCCCATAGCAGATGTCCTCCTGTGATTCCTGTTATTAACCAACATATCAAGTAGGTTTATGGATAGTATACGTCCCCTTCCAGGATTTGTCAAGGGTCCGCAAGGGGCAAAATGTCCAAATCCCGGCGTTGTATTCCTACCAATCCTGTGCTATAATGGGTAAAAAGGAGGAGTGGTCGATGATGATTTCAACCAAGGGGCGATATGCCTTGCGGGTCCTGACCGACATGGCGGAGCACCAGACAGAGGGCTATATTCCCCTGAAAGAGATCGCCAAGCGGCAGGAGATCTCGGAAAAATATCTGGAGAGCATCGTCAAGGCCCTGGTCAAGGGCGGCGTCCTGTCCGGCCTGCGGGGCAAGGGCGGCGGATACCGCCTGCGCGGGACGCCGGACCAGTACACCGTGGGCGGGATTCTGCGCCTGACGGAGGAGGGTCTGGCCCCGGTGGCCTGCCTGGAGGCCGGCGCCGAGCCCTGCGCCAGGGCCGCCGGATGCCGCACCCTGCGGATGTGGCAGGGGCTGGACAAGGTCATCCGGGAGTATCTGGACGGGTACACCATCGCCGACCTGATGCAGGCCGACCAGCCGGGGGATTTTTATGTGATCTGAGCTTCTTCCTGTCGGAATATTTCAGAACCCGCTCCATTTTTTGCCCCATGCGGTGGCCCACCGCTCGCAGTAGAGCGCGTCATAGGAGACGTGGTATCTTTTTCTGAAGCCCGCAAAGAAATGATACCAGATGACGCTCGGGAGGACAACGACAAGCCAGTACAGCGGGCCGAGAAAAAGGCACTGGACCGTGTGTCCATATTCATGCACACGGAGGCGGCGGCGCTCGCTCGCGCTCTGCGCACGAATAAAAAGGAAGACGCCCAGCGACAGCCCTCCGCCATCCCCCGGCAAATAGGTCACAAGACTATTGCAGAAGGTTTCATGGCGGAGGTGCGCACAGCAGAGAAACGCCAGCAGGCCAACCGCATTGACCGGCAGGCCCCAGGTAAATTGCAGGAGATAGAACAGTCCTCGGGACCAGCCTGCTGCGGCAATCGGTGCGCCGCCTCCGCCCGTGAGCCCACGGTTCATCACGCCTTGACCCAGTGGAAGGACCGTTCCACGGCGCGGTGCCAGCCCTCCAGCTTCCCGTCCCTCTCCGACGCCGGAATGGACGGCAGGAAGGTGCGCTCCACGGCCCAGTTGTGCCGGACATCCTCCTGCCCCGACCAGAAGCCCACGGCCAATCCCGCCAGATAGGCCGCGCCCAGGGCGGTGGTCTCCACGCACACCGGGCGTTGGACCTCCGTTTGCAGGATGTCCGCCTGGAGCTGCATGAGCAGATTGTTGGCGCTGGCCCCTCCGTCCACTTTCAGGGAGTGGAGGGCGATGCCGGAATCCGAGCGCATAGCGTCCAGCACGTCGCTGACCTGATAGGCGATGGACTCCAGGGTGGCACGGATGATGTGGTTTTTGTTGACCCCTCGGGTCAGCCCCACAATGGCCCCCCGGGCATACTGGTCCCAGTGGGGCGCGCCCAGGCCCGTGAAGGCGGGAACCACATAGCACCCGGCGGTATCCTTCACCTTTCCCGCGTGGTACTCGCTGTCGGCGGCGGACTCGATGAGGCGCATCTCGTCCCGGAGCCACTGGATGGCCGCCCCGGCCACGAAGATGGAACCCTCCAGGGCGTACTCCACCCGCCCGTCCAGCCCCCAGGCGATGGTCGTCACCAGCCCGTTCTTGGAGAAGACGGGCTTCTCCCCGGTGTTCATCAGCAAAAAGCAGCCCGTACCATACGTATTCTTGGCCTGCCCCGGCTGGAAGCAGGTCTGGCCGAAGAGGGCCGCCTGCTGGTCCCCCGCCGCCCCGGCGATCGGAATGGGCGCGCCGAAAAAGCCCGGGTCCGTCTCGCCGTAGACGCAGCTGCTGGGCCTCACCTGGGGGAGCATACGCCGGGGAATCTCCAGGATGTCCAATATCTCCCCGTCCCAGTCCAGGGTGTTGATGTTGAAGAGCATGGTGCGGGAGGCGTTGGTATAGTCGGTCACGTGGACCCGCCCGCCGGTCAGCTTCCAGATCAGCCAGGTCTCTACGGTGCCGAAGAGCAACTCTCCCCGCTCCGCCCGCTCCCGGGCGCCCTCCACGCTGTCCAGAATCCACTTGAGCTTGGTGGCGGAAAAATAGGCGTCGATGATCAGCCCGGTCTTCTGGCGGATGGTCTCCGTGAGGCCGCGTTCCTTCAGGCTGTCGCAGTATTCCGAGGTCCGGCGGCACTGCCAGACGATGGCATTGCAGACCGGCTCGCCGGTGGCGCGGTCCCAGACGATGGTGGTTTCCCTCTGGTTTGTAATGCCGATGGCGGCGATGTCGGCGGCGGCAGCGCCGACTTTCCCCATCGCCTCGGCGGCCACGCCGAACTGCGTCGCCCAGATCTCCCGGGCGTCGTGCTCCACCCATCCGGGCCGGGGAAAAATCTGGGTGAACTCCTTCTGGGCCGAGCTGCAAATCCGGCCCTGCCGGTCAAACAGGATGCAGCGGTTGCTGGTGGTTCCCGCGTCAAAGGCCATGATGTACTTTGCCATAGGTCGCTCCTCCTCCATCAATGATTTCCTGCCTCTTACCATACCACAATTTGCAGAAGAATGGAAGATATGGCGGCATCTTTTTCTTGGGGCAGCCCGAGGGCAAATCCGGTCGTTCTCCTGTTGACGGGCGCTGGAAGCGGTGCTATAATGACAGCCGCTGTGCGCAGCAGCTCTATATTCAGAGAAGCGAAGGACTACCGTATGAATGTTGAAAAGCTTATGACAAACTTCCGGCGTCCCCGCATGGGGCGCAGACTGATTGCCCTGGCCCTCAGCCTGACCGTCATGGGGATCGGCATCGCAATGTTTAAGACGGTCGGCTTCGGTACGGACCCCTGTTCCACCTTTACCCTTGGCGTGTCCAGGCGGACGGGCATTTCCTTTGGCACCTGTCAGCTGGTCTTCAATCTGTTGCTGTTCATTCCCGTCGTCTGCCAGGACCTCTCCCGCATCGGCATCGGCACCATCGGCAATATGGTGGGGGTGGGATACATCGCGGACTTCGCCATGCGCATCATCAGCGCCCACCTGCCGGAGGGCGGACTGACCATGGCGGTTCGGGTGGTCCTGTTTGCACTGAGCATGGTCATCTTTCTGATTGCCGCCTCCTTCTACATGGTGGTGGATCTGGGCGTCTCGCCCTATGACGCCCTCCCGCAGCTGATCGCCGCCCGGGTGAAGCGGCTGAATTTCCGGACGGTCCGTATGATCTGGGACATTTCCTTCCTGTCGGCCGGATTTTTGCTGGGCTCCACCGTGGGCGTGACCACGGTGATCACCGGCTTTTTCCTGGGGCCCGCCATCGTCTTTGTCTCAGACCATGTGAAAAGCTGGTTCGCGGAACGGGAATAGGGACAGTCCCGGCGTGCATACCGTAGGAAAAAGGAGGTATTGTCATGCTTACAACTGCGATGCTGCTGCTGCGCAGCAGCCTTTTTTTGTCCCTTCACCTGTCGGGAAATGCCGGGAGTTTTCCCAAGCCTCTCAGCCCGGAGGAAGAGCAGGTCTATCTCGCCCGCTGCACGGAGGGAGATCTGGAGGCCCGGAATGTTCTGGTAGAACGAAATATGCGGCTGGTGGCGCATATTATCAAGAACGGATACCCAGAAGGGAAAGTTTTTATGGGCGGAAAACGGACAGGCTGTGTTCCGGGAACGAAGCAGAGCGGTGAATATCTTTTGGAAGGTTTTCCTGTAAAGAGGAAATATCTCAGGCAGGCGATAGACTTTCTGCTGGAAATATGGTACACTAAAAATATATTCTGCTGGACAATAATGGAGGAGACTGTCTATGGCAGTGCATGATTTTGTGATCGAATTGATGGAAGAACTGCTTACGGACAAAGACTTGCACCTGACGGAGCAGGACATTCGCTTTTATGATAAGGGTACGACTGCAGAAGCGGACAAAACTTTGGACAGCCATATCAGGTGGAAAAACGCACGGTATTTCAACGAGGATTCCAATGTTGTCCGCAGCAGCATCCTGATTGTCCAACTGCCTGTTGGAAAAAGCGCGGAATATATCAATTTTCATGTAGGGGAACTCTATCGTCTCTACCGGAAAGACGGAATGAAAGGAGTACTGCCTACCGTAAAGAAAGACATTATGGATCTCCGGTCCACAGCGGGACAGCAGCTTGCAATACTGAATCAATTAGAGAATCACGATTTGGTCAGGCAGCACCTGATCATTCGTCCGCTCAATTACGACAATAATGAAAAAGTGCTGAGTAAAGCCATCTGCAGACGGGTCGGTGATATCGCGTTGGTTCTGTATATCAGTCTGGAGCCTATGGCGCAGGGGAAGTCACGGAATATCGTATCCACTATGACGCGCCAGGATATGTTCCAGCTTTGGAATGTTGATGAGCAGAAGGCTTTCGACTGGGCGATGGAAAACACTATGCGGCTTCAGCCACCAGTGCTTTACCACATCATTGGTGAAATCGGAGGACAGACGAAACCGAGGAAAATATCTTTTATGGAAGACGAAGGGATCAGCGTTGATTTTGATGACCCATTTGCGCCGATCCTTACCACACAGCAGGAGGTCAACGGCGCTGTTGCCGCCTTCTATCCCGGCGTCTTGGAGCGACTATACCGAATGGTTGGCGAGGATTTCTATCTGGTGTTCAGCGGCATCCATGATGTTCATATCCATCCCGTGAACGGGCGGGCCAGAGTGAGTTCTATGAGAAGCACTTTAGCGGACATGAATCGAACCGCAAATAAACGTGACGAAGTGCTGTCCCGGCAAATATACCAATACGATGGAGAAAAAAAGGAGATCATGGTTGTTTAAATAACAAAGTAGTCTATTAACCGGCGAGAAAATGGCTTCAAGACTAGAGCTGGACCTGCGCCTGACAAAGTGGAGGGTGCAGACATATTACCGCCGATCGCCGATCAAAGATGATAACACTGCCAAGCACCAGCTTGGGATACAATCTGATTTCTTGCCAGATGACTGTAAAGGCATGTCTGCCAGTGATGTTCTTTGCTCGTATATTGCACTTTATATGGGAGAGTGTGCGACATGGGGTACACTCCAGCTAGGAGCGCTTGAATGGCATTCAAGAGGTCAGCGGTTCGATGCCGCTTTTCATAATACACACCATTCAGGGAGTGGATATTTGATCCAACAAAATAGAAGTTAGTGTAAAATTTTCATTGGAAAAGGAAAAAGGGAAGCGGTGAAAACACTACTTCCCTTTGGGCTCCAAAGACAGTAGAAGTGTGAGATGACAAAACACAGCCACTGGAAAGGATATCCAAGACAATGGTAACAAAATTAGAGCAGCAAGGCAAGCAAATTTTTCAGTGGGGCGAAAAATTTGTTGACATCGTCACACTGGAGAAAGCGGTATACGAGGCTGTCCTTTCCCTTGGCCGGAATATCATGCGCCAGTGCATCGAGGAGGCGGACCGCGCGCGCGCCCAGCAGCGGGATCGAGGACAGTACCGGGATAAGGGGTGCCGGGCTGCACTTACCAACTCGACCCATTTCACCGGAACAAAGCTATTCGCACCTATTTGAACGACCCGGAACTCCAAAAAACTGTTCTGGAGCTGTTCTATGCCTGTAAGGCAAGGGAGGCCATTGCCGTGGTGGAGGCGTCCATTGAAAGCACACTGGATCCTACGGAACAGGAGAAGCGCCGGAAGCTGTTTTCTTACTTCAGCAACCACAACCGTGCCTTGGTGCCCTACTACCAGCGGCGAGGGGAAAAGCCCCCACTGTCCGAGATGCCCACCACCGACTGACAGCGGTGATTGAATATGCCTGGGCGGGTTTACGCAAAGGACGATTCACCTTGAACGACACATTCTGCTGGCCTTTTTTGAGTGCTGGCCCCCCTTGCCAACGATTTTGTTACACATACAAAATAGAATTGGGACTGGAAATGTATTGTATAATCTGTTAGAATAAAAGCAATACACGGGGACAGGAGGGATAACCGGGTGGTTCGATGGTTGCATATCTCAGATTTGCATATTGTGGAAAAAGCAGATTGGAGTAACTTTAAGAAGGAACTAATTACGAAGTGTAAGGAGTGTGGCAAAATTGATCTAGTAATTGTCACCGGTGATTTTCACAACTTTTCGGAGCGTGATGACTTTCATTTGGCAATCGAATTTTTGCATAGGTTGCTGGAAAGTCTAGAGTTGGATATAGAAAGGGATCTGTTCGTTGTTCCCGGCAATCATGACGGAGTAAGCTTTGTTCAGGCGAAAGAGATATTTATATCGGCAGCCAAAAGCAAACCATTTGATAATACTGATCAATGGGTAGAGATGTTGCTGGTGGCATTTCAAGGATATGAGGCTTTTGTCAAGCAACTGATTCCTAACTATTCTACAGAGCATCCTGCCAGCATACACAGCCGATCCTGGAGGGATAGAATTAACTTTATACACTGCAATACCGCTTTAGCGGCAGACGGGAAAGAGAAGACAGATCAATTATTAGATGTGGATGCCCTGGCTATGGCAACCTATGTGTCAGGCATACCCAATATTATACTAGCTCATAACAGTTTTTTCGACTTGCATCAGGAGCATCAAATGCGGGTACTTGATACTATTCGGACCAATTCAATTCGTGCCTATTTTTGCGGAGACCGGCACGAGCAGAGTGTAGACACAATTTCTGTAGGTGAAGATGAGGTGCCTTGTATCGTTAGCTACAAAGGTGCACCTGATCCTCAGGATTGTTTTTCCACCTTCGGAATTATTTTTGGAGAGTGGGAGGAGGAATTTGCGGAACTGAGGGGCTGGTACTGGAAGAGCGGAGAGGGGTTCAGTGAGGACAAAAAGATTACGGGGAAGCGCTTTCTCATGCAGACAGGGAACCCCTCATCTTCTGATGTCCTTTCGGGAAAAAACACGGAAGAATCTCTTCCAAAAATTGACACGGATGTAAGAAAGCTAGATGTGCAGGTCAAAGAGTACACACTTGAGCGTATGTTTATCATCTTCTACTATCAGCTGACTCCTCAACAATGCGTATCCTTTAATAAGAAGCATAAGGGTATGCCACTCTCATTAAAAATGACCTCCGTTAACCTAAGCGACTATGTGAAGGCAGCCAAAGAGAATGATATCCTAGCAGATATGGTTCAAGACCTGTCCCTGATTCTGGCAAACGAATGAGTGGGTCGGGCTTAGAAAATCTTTAATGAAATTAGGAGAAAACATGAAGGATTTGATTCGGAAGTGTTACCAAGAGGCAGGGATCACAGATGCCAACGCAAAACGGTTTGAAAATCGAGTAACTACGATACAGCATATCTTAGATAACAACGATTTCTTCAAGAAAGAGGATTGGGCTCTACTGACGAAATGGGCCATTGGTGCAGTATCAGACGACATCGTGGAGAGTCAGCTAATTCATTTGGAAGAAGCCTTCTGTGAAGCAGATGACGGGTATACAAACGCAAATATAAAGGAATTACATATATTAGTTGAACTACTGCTCTACCAATATTGTCAAAAGACAGAGAACCTTCTTTTGACATCTATTGTTGTTTGCTGCGATGGCATTGGTTGGAAACTGAAAAGCAAATTGCTATATGGGAAGTTTCTTGCCTTTGCTAATGCAACGAGACTGGCACTACGTCAAGTGGATCAGCATATGCTTGTTGGCATGATTGATACACGGCTACCCTTTCGGACGATTAAGGCGCAGCTGGAGGCCATTGTGGACGAGGAGGAAACTACTGATGAAACGGCCGAGATAGAGATCGAACAATTAGCAGATGATTTGGAGGCAACAAAGGAGCGGTTCCGTGATTTTGCTCGACTGAATCGAATACTTGCCTTTGCCCTGTCTGTTCAGCGGGAAGAGTCGGATATCCTGTGGTGGATGCTCGCTGAATGGAGCGAGACCTGCCAGAAATCCTATCGTGACATGAGCAAGGAAGAAGCTGCGCTATTCTCTGC
Source organism: uncultured Oscillospiraceae bacterium (assembly GCA_910588045.1). GTDB lineage: Bacteria > Bacillota > Clostridia > Oscillospirales > Oscillospiraceae > Pelethomonas. The sequence continues at coordinate 36,212 of CAJUPS010000022.1, forward strand.
CTATGAGTTGAGTAATAGCATCAGCTTTTCTATAGGACCTTATGCGTCGAAGAATATCCTAGCTAAAATGATTTCCTTGGGTAGAACTGAAAACCAGGAGCTTTCCTCTGCTGCAGCATTGATTGACCGTTTGGATGGCAAAATACAACCGTCCTTTGAAGAATGTCGGGTTACTGAAATACAACCTATTCTCTCTGCGTTGAATGCCAAAAGGAACGCCATCCAGAGGGGAAAGGATGATAAATGGCGGCAGTATTATGAAATGAATTGTGAGAAAGACTTGGATAGCCTTTTGCTGACACCGCTTGATTTTGGCTGGCAGCTATATCTGGAGATTGAGCTTGGGCGGCAGCTCTTCGCGGAAAGCGATGGTGTGTGAAATGGCGGAGGAGAAGAAAATGACTGCTTCACAGCCGGAAGACCTTGCGGAAGCAGACTCGTTGGAAAGGGATGATCTTCAGAAAAAGCTAATTGGTATTTGGGGAAATGAGGTAATTACCTATACGAAGGAAAATCCAGCGGCACAAAGAGACGAGGACTACGTTTACGTTTATCGTGGTGGGGCATTAAATGAAGATGAGTTATTTCAGCTCTCTGCCCGAGAGAATATCAAACTGGTCTTGATTGCAGGTCCCCACTATAGCGGCAAGACAACGTTGATTGTTATGCTGTACTATTTGTTTTTAGAAGGGCGTAATTGCACTCTGCGTTTTGGCGGTTCACTAACCATGGATGGATTCAAAAACCGTTCAAAAAAAATTCTTCTTGATTCTGGTGAAGCGACACCGGTTGTTGATCGGACATCCCGCTCAGAACAAAATCTTTATCTCCACTTAGTACTGGTGGATGCAAACAATAGGAAGAGCAACTTAATTTTGACAGATATCTCCGGAGAGTTGTTCACGCCAGACTATATGGAGAAACTAGGCACACTATACAATAATTGTGAAAACGTGATTCTGACCATGGATGGAGAGAAGCTGCAAGATCCACTCCAAAGGCAGAATGAGGTTATGCAGACTATACAATTACTGAAAAATCTGCTAACGTTCCAGATAATGACCAAACGTTCGAAACTGCAGATTATCTGCACCAAGCGGGATCTTATTGAAGCGCAAAATCAGTTTGAAAATACTGTTCAATTTATGGAGAAAAAGTGGAACAGTATACAGACAAGTTATGCGTCGGAGGTCCATTCTCTGGAGTTCCAAATAATCTCTGCCTTGAACCTTGATTGTGAAGACACCCCCAAAAGGCTTGAACAGATTATGCTACGATGTTTGGAAATCGTGGAGAGTGAGCCCGTTGCTCCGCTTGATGAGCCTAAGCTACAGAGGTATTTTGATAAATTCAAAATGAGGGGATGAAACACGTGGGAGATCATACCTGCTTTTTAATTGGAATGCCGTCTAGCGGAAAGACAACTTATCTGGTTTCGTTGGCTAATATGCTCATTATGGGTGAGCATGAGACACTGTTAAGTCTCAAAAACTGCGACAGTCTAGAGGGTATGGAAAATATTCAGAAAGAAATCGAAAATTTTAACCGATTTCAGCCAGTAGGTCGAACTCTTGGGACAGCGGGAGGATGGGTCAAGATACCCCTGCTTGACAGTCAAGGAGAAAAAACTTGGTTGCGTATCCCGGATTTGTCTGGTGAAGTTTTCAGAGATCTTGTCAAAGAGAGACGGCTAAAAAAGAATATTGTCTCCCAGCTTCGGGCAGCAGATATGCTGTTGTTTTTTCTGAATATCGATACAATCACGCCAAGCCGGCGAATTCCGCCGGGAGAGGAGAGTGCCATAGCAATTATTGAGAAAGACTACGAAAAGGATGTAGTCGAATCGGGTAAAGCCCGCTCTGCAGAAACCGATGTGGAGAAGAAACGACAGGTGACGCAGACGGATGTTGTGGAATTGTTGCAATGCGTGCTTCACCTTATAAAAAATCGTATTAAGGTGAAATTCGTCATTTCGGCATGGGATTCTATTGAGAAACAATTAGCACCAGAAGACCAGATTCCAGAGAAGTGCATAGAAAAATTCCTGCCCTTATTATTCCAGTTCCTGCACACCAATTTCGACCGAATCGATGGCCAAGTCTGGGGTGTTAGTGCCCAAGGCTTTGATTTTACTAATCAAGAGGAATTAGAGAAGCAAATACTGGATGACATTGGAAATCACGCCAGAGTGATTACTCCAGATGGCGAAGAAATCCATGATTTGACTAGGCTGTTGCTTCTGACTTAAGATGGATGGTTATATGGAAAAAGTAATCTATGCGGAGCAAACTTTGCACGGATATGCAAACGGACACCAGTTGTTGGCATCGTCCTGTAAGCTGGAAATGGATGATCGAAAAAAAATGGACGAGTTGAGTGATCTCAGCGGCCGACATGACGGCGTGGGATTTGTCGACTATTATACCGGATATCCCCTAGATGGGGGAAGAAAATATGTAATTTCCAAGACGTGGTATGCCCAAGAGATGATGAGGCCTGGCTGTGTCTGGACGCATTCTCTTATTTTGGATACGGATGATTTATGCCACCTCTTGAGTATCTCAGAACTCATGGACAGCTTTCATCGTCCTACTAACTTAAACTATGAGATGTACACGCATCCGCTTCCACTTCTTGTTGGCGAAAAAAAGCATTTTCCACCCTATGACACGCAACAGCTTCAATATGAAATTTTTACAATGTGTTCTTCCGCAACCCCTAAATATGTTCTGGTGGATGATGCTTCTATCCGGCTTGAAAATGAGTTTTTTATGGTGTTGTGTAGCTTGCCGCAGGAGATACTAAAGACATTCACATTCTGCACCATGTCTTACGATGTGAGGAAAGACGGGGACTCCGTGTTTCAGTATCAAATTCTTCCGGAAACCAGAAGAATCGGCCTGTCCAGATACTACACGCAAGCCGTAGTTTGTGAGGAATTTTACTCCATTAAAAAATATCCCTACTGGATTGATTGCTACATGCGAGCCCTGCTACAAAATTCACTGGATTCTTTATATGACTTTATCCGGCAATACGGGGCAGCTTGTGTGACATTAGACTTTTTTAGTCAATTTGCCAGGCTCTATTTTGCATTAAACGGCGAAACAGAAATCTCCCTGACAGACTACATTGATTCTGTAGACACGCTATTTCCTTCGGATCGATCAATCTCACTAAAAACTGTGGAACTAGTGTTGAATGACCGCTTTTTTCCTAACGTTTTTGCAGATCAGGGATATCAAATTCTGGAGATTATAGAAATGAAGCATTTAGTGTTGGGGAAGGATCAGCAAGAGAAGCTGGCATATAAAATAACCCGTAGTGCCCCAGAAAAATTGTATCCCTATTTGAAACGCTATATTGCTGGTGCATTGTCAACTCGCGCTTGTGAATCTGTGGAGAAAATGATTCATATACTTTCGCCGAATGCCTTGCGGAAAGCAAGCTGTATGGATCGAAATATCTGCTTTGTCCTGATCCGTAAAAACTCTGAATTGTTGTTTTGTCCTGATATATGGCAACAACCGAAGGACTTTCAACAGGAGATAATCTGTGCGATTAATCCGGACCTAGAGCCGGAGCAGCTTAAGAATCTACTTGTCGTTGTCCTGCAGGTCGATGCGGAAAATATTTCAGAGGATCTGTACCGAGTTTTTGGAGAGAGGTTGCTCCCTGTACTGTATGATGCTTTTCATGTTGTCCGTTCACCCAATAGAAAGCGACTAGCCTATTGGACGCCAATCCTTCTTAGGAATCAGAAAATGCTGATAGAAGGTCTTTGGAGTCTTCCTGATTTGGAATGGCGGCAGGATCTGTTCCTGAAATTGGATGTGAGCAATGATGGGCTGCTACAGCATGTAAAGAAGAATGTATGGCTAAGATTATATCGTGAATTTTTTGCGATGGGGTCTTCGCTTAACGGGAAAGTTGATGTTGCTATTCAGTTTTTTCCTGTGGTATTCTGTACCAATTATCATTTTGAAGATGAGTTTATCCGAGATGTTGTGGGGACAGTTTATCGTGTGGTAAAAGCTAATAAGATGAGTTCTGACACATGGAGTCGGTTCCAGTATATTCTTCCACAGGTTGAGGACTATCAGGCCTGGGATAGATGCTTGCGTATTCGCAGGGCATTGGAAGAAAAGGGTTACCCCATATCTATAGTAGAGCCTTGAGGTTAGATTATCCACAAATTGTGAGATACAATGCCTAGTAACAAGTAATTAGCGATTGGTGGATTCGGTTTTCGGGAACTGCTCCACCATTTTTTGATAATCCTTTGGATTGTCAAAGGCTACTTTAAGCCATCAGAATAACCAGACAGGATGCAACTAGGGGAAATCAATTCAATGCATTTTGTATCAAAAGCCAGGGGATTTGAATGAGTAAACAAATTGTGAACAAAAGTAGGTATAGGTAGCCTTGCGCTGGCTATAGACCGCTGATTATTGCCCAGAATTTGCATAATTGCGCGTTTCGCATGTGTTTTTATTCAAATTTGCTGGAGCTATATTTCCATACTCATAGTTTAGCCAGGGTTTGTTCATAGAATGTTAACTCATTCAAATACCGTGTATCAAAAGCATTGAGGGTTGAAATTTGAAGGCTGTTGATGTAAAATAATAGCGGATAATAACTAATTATCTATTGTCTGTATCCCTGTTTGACATTTGTAATTAAACT
>CAJUPS010000023.1 GCA_910588045.1 uncultured Oscillospiraceae bacterium
CCGGCGGCCACGTCCTCGGCCTGGGTGCGCATGTTCTCGATCTTGGCCAGCTCCAGGGTGCCGAACTTCTGGGCCTCGGTCAGGGCGCTGCCGGGAATATTGGTGTGGACGTGGACCTTGAAGGCCTCGTCGTCCTCCCCGATGACCAGGCTGTCGCCGATACTGTTCAGGTAGTCCCGCAGGGGGGTCAGGTTCACCTCCGGGTCGTCCTTGCGCACGATGAACACGGTGTCGAAGGCGAAGGTGATCTCCTCCGAGGAGAAGACGTTGAAGTCCGCCTTCGTCTGGCGCACGGGCGCCTCCTCCGCGGCCTCCGGCATGGGCTCGCCCCGCAGCGCGGCGAGCATCCCCTCCAGGATGACCAGATACCCCTTGCCCCCGGCGTCCACCACCCCCGCCTTCTTCAGCACGGGGTTCATATCGGTGGTCTGGGCCAGGACCTCGTAGCCCACGCGGATGGCCTCGGCCAGGGCGTACTCCACGTCGTTGTTCTCCCCCGCGGCCTCCCGGGCCCGCTTGGCGGCCAGGCGGGAGACGGTGAGCACCGTGCCCTCGGCGGGCTTCATCACCGCGCCGTAGGCCGCGTCCACCCCCTCCTGGAGGGCGGCGGCCAGCCCGACCGCGTCCGACTCGTCCCGGCCCTTGAGGGACTTGGCCAGCCCACGGAAGAGCAGGGAGAGGATCACGCCGGAGTTCCCCCGGGCGCCCCGGAGGAGCGCACCGGCGGTGATGGAGGCGGCCTGCCCCAGCGGCCGGACGTCGCCCTTCTTCAGCTCGGCTGCGGCCGTGCCGATGGTGAGGCTCATGTTGGTGCCGGTGTCGCCGTCGGGGACGGGGAAGACGTTGAGATCGTTGATCTGCTGCTTTTGCAGCGCGAGCGCGGCGGAGCCGTGGAGGACCATCCGCTTAAACTGAATACCGTCGATGGAATGAATCATTTTGCCGTCATACCCCCTTGGAATTGGACACAACAGAATCCACACAGACGTCCACATTCTTCACGGGGATGCCGGTGTACTTGCTGACCTTGTACTGCACCTCGCTCATGATCGAGCGGCAGACGGCGGTGATATTGATGCCGTTCTCGACGACAATATGGAGGCGGATGGACACGGTGGAATCCTCGTTGTAGATCACCTGGACGCCCTTGCTCATGGCCTCCTTGCGCAGCAGGTGGACCAAGCCGTCCGTCATGGAGCGGAAGGCCATGCCCTTCACGCCGAAGCAGTTGGTGGCGGCGTTGCCGGTAATGTTCGTAAAGACCGCGTCGCTGATACTGATCGTTCCCTTTTTTCCTTGCAGCTTTATCATGAAAAAACACCCTTTCAGCGGGAATGCCTGATAGTGGCAATCTGCCCGATATTTGCGATACATGATTATATACTACTTTTCCCGGAATAACAAGTAGAAAAAAAGAAATATAGTCGCCGCACTTGAGAATCGGTAAAAAAGAGTGCTCCCTGTCAGACGGAGTACGAATCCGCCCGGCGATCCCTCCGGTCAATTTTCTCCCTTGCCTTCAGTCCATTTTTCCGGATGTCGTCCAATTCTTCCGCCGACAAGCATCCCGCCTCATACAGCCGCAGGTATTCTTTCGATACGTCTGAGTCAAAAATCAAAACATCGTCGGAGTTGATGGTAACATCTACGCCGCTGCGGTAGAGCCGTCCAACGGGATGGCCTGACAGAGAGGGAACCCTCCCCAACAGTACATTGCTGCTGGGCGTTATATTGAGACGGATATGGTGATCGGCCAAAAAGCGAACCTCCGCTGCGTCGTGAACGGCAGAAATCCCATGCTGAACCTCATCCAGCTCCAACTCTTCCACAGCCCGCCTCACATCTTCAGCCGTTCCCCACTCGCCGACATGGGCTTTCAGGCGCAGTCCTTCCGCCTTTGCCCGGCGATAGATGGATTTGAAATTCTCAATCGGCTGCGCCAGCTCGTCTCCATATAGATCAATCGAATAAAACGCCCTGTTCCCCCAGAAGTGGGACAGGCCTTCCTCCAGATACCCGATGGGGCAGTGCCTCGACAAGCCAATTTGCAGCCTCAGCTCGATGTGGGGAGCAATGTCCCTCTGCGCCGCTGCGAACGATCCAACCAGCTCTTCCACATCATTGTGAAAAAATTCCCCCAGGCCCCAGACATCTTCTCCAATTTCCAGCACCGTAACGCCGTCGTCCCGCGCCTGTTGAAACGCCGCCCTGATCAAAAGCCTCCTCATCTCCGACGTGTCGAACCGGTCTCCCAGATTCCTACGGTTCCATGCGTGCATCTCATCCATAGATGACAGCGGATGTTTGACTGGCTCAATTTCCGCTCCTGTCATTCTGCGCAGATACTGGCGGCTCCCACCCAGCACAAAATGGTTGTGCAGATCCGCCTTGGGAAAAGATTTGACGCTCTCCAGATTTCTCTGTTTCAACGCGCCTATGAAATCCCCCATATCACGAGCTCCCTTCCTCTGACGCCGATCCCGTTTCAGTCCTCTCCGGCCGCTCTTGTTCTCCCGTGGGCAGCGTCACGGTGAAGACCGTCAGGCCGTCCTCGCTCTCCGCTGCAATCGTCCCCTTGTGGAGCGTAACGATCTGCTTCGCAATGGCGAGGCCCAGCCCGGCCCCGTCGGAGCCGCGCCCCGTATCCAGCCGATAAAACTGCTCAAAGATCCGCCCCAGATTCTCCCTGGGGATCGTCCCGCCGCAGTTGGACACGGTCACCCTCACGCTCTCCCCGCAGCGCTCGGCCCCCAGGGTGATTTCGGTCCCGTCATAGCTGTAGAGGACCGCATTCCGCAGGAGATTGTCAAAAACCCGCTGCATCTTGTCCCCGTCGCATTTGAGCAGAAGGTCCTCTCCGGCCGCGAGGCGGCAGGTCAGACGTTTCCTGTCCAAAACCGGCTGAAACTCATACGCCAGCTGCTCCAGCAGGCGCTTCAGATTGATTTCCCTGTATTGCAGCGTAATCGTGGGCAGGCTGTACCGCGCGATCTCCAGAAACTCGTTGATCAGGTCCTCCAGCCGCTCCGCCTTCGCCAGCGCGATGGAGAGGTACTTCTCCCGCAGCTCCTCGGGGAGCTGCCCCTCGTCCCGCAGCAGGTTCAGACAGCCGATGGCGGAGGCCAGCGGCGTTTTCAAGTCGTGGGCCAGGTACATCACCAGATCGTTCTTTTTCTGTTCGGCCAGGAGCATGTCGCTTTTCTGCCGGTCAAAGGTATGCTTTGCCAGATTCATTTTCCGCTCGATGGGGAGCAGTTCCGGGGGCAGGGAGATTTCTCCCGGCACATCCTGGAGCAGGGCGTCCATCCCTCTGCTGATGGACGCGAAGTACCGGGTCAGCCAGCGGAGGTAACCATAGAACAGTCCGGCGAACACCAGCAGGAGGAACAGCAGAATGATGGCGTCCCTGTGACTGCGGATGGTCCGCTCATAAAACAGGAGCGCCTCGTCGTAGTCCATGCCCAGGATGTTTTGAAAAAGCGCCACCATCCCATTGGTAAACCGCCCCCGCAGGAGGACGGCGCACAGGAGGTAGATCACCGCTGCCGCCGCCCCCAGTACGGCGGTGGTGCGGAGAAATACCTTCCTGCGGAACGGGCCGAAGCAATCCCTATTTTTCAATGGTGTAGCCAACCCCCCATACCGTTTTGATGAACCGCGGTTTCCGGGCGGGTTCCCCCAGCTTCTCCCGCAGCCGCCCGATGTGGGCCATGACGGTGTTGTTGTTTTGCAGGAATTTCTCCCCCCATACCGCCTCAAAGAGCTCCTCGGAGGGGACGACGGCCCCCTGCCGCTCGCAGAGATACCACAGGATGGAAAACTCGATGGGGGTCAGCTGCACCTCCCGCCCGAACAGGGAGCACTTATGGCTGTTCCGGTTGATCACCAGCCCCCGGATGTCGTATTCGCACGGCGGTTCCTCCTCCGGTCGGGCGGGATGGTTATAGAGCCTGTAGCGCCGCAGCTGGGTCTTGACTCTGGCGACGATCTCCAGGGGATTGAACGGCTTTGTGATGTAGTCGTCCGCCCCGATGGTGAGTCCCATGATTTTATCTCCGTCCGCCGCCCTGGCCGTGAGCATGATGATGGGGTAAAAGGACTTCTCCCGAATCCTCCTGCATATCTGGAAGCCGTCCATATCGGGGAGCATCACATCCAGGATCGCCAGGTCCATTTCGGTGTGCTCGATACAAGACAGGGCCTCCGCGCCGGTGCAGCACTTGTGAACGGTGTAGCCGTCGTTCATAAGGTAAAGCTCCAGCACGTCGGCCAGCTCTTTTTCGTCATCCACCACTAAGATGTGAATCCCCATGCGATCCCCCCCCCCTTTTGCAGGCCGCCTCCCCCACGAAAAGACGACCTACTCGTCTGTGCTCAATTTTGCGTATATATAGGTATCCTTCCAAATCGGCTCCCCGCTTTCATCCCTCCAGAAATACACATTTTTTCTCAGATGGGCCTCCCGCCGGAAGCCCAGCGCTTCCAGCAATCTCCAGGAGTTCTCGTTAAGGGGGTCGCACTCCGCGTAGATCCTGTGGATCCCGTTTGAAAACGCCCGCTGAATCAGGGCCCTACAGCTCTCCGCCGCGTAGCCATGCCCCCAATCGTGCCGGTTGAAGACAAACCCGATTTCCAGCGCCTCAAATTCCCGCTTCCCCAGATACACGTTGCCGATCATTTTGTGGGAATCCTTCCGCTCCACGGCAACCATTTCCTCGGTTCCGATGCGCCATGCGAGATTGTCCTTTGTCTCCTCCAGGGTCATCGGCCGATAGGGCTCATATTTCACGACTTCCCCATCCGACACATACGCAAACAGGTCCTGTAGGTCCTCCTCTTCGTATCTTCTCAGAATCAGCCGTTCCGTCTCCGCTATGATGCGCTTCTTTTCCATGTGATGAACTCCCTCCTCTTTTTCCGTCAAGAGTATAGCAAAAAAGTTTTTCCTTTTCCTGCGTTTTCTCTGAGTAATTTCTTAAATTTTTCCTACAGTGGACGTTCCGCGCCTGCCTCGCCAGACGCGCCCTGGACGTCACGAGATGTCCAAAAGCACATGCAAGGAGAACTGCCCGTCCGCTTTTTCCGTCAGCACCGCGCCGCGATACTTTTCCGCCACGGTCCGGATGTTGTCCATTCCGGTCCCTGCCGGGGGCAGCGGCCCGTCCGGGCAGCTGTTCTCGAACATCAGCAGATAGAAATCCCCCTGCCGCTTTCCGGCGACGCGGACAAACCCTGTCCCCTGGCAGGCGCGGCAGGCGCTGATGGCGTTGTCCAGCGCGTTGGCGAAGAGCACGCAGAGATCGAAGTCGTCGATCCCGCAGGGCCTGGGCAGGACCAGGGATACCTCCGCCGCCAGGTCCTCCGCCAGAGCCAGCTTCTCCCCCAGCAGGATGTCCACCACCGGATTGCCGGTCTGATAGGGGAAGGACAGCGCCTCCGAGACCGCCTCCAGCTTTTGCAGGTATGCCCGGCCCTCCTCTGTTTTTCCGCTTCTGAGCAGACCGTCCAGGACGGACAGATGATTTTTGACGTCGTGGCGGAAGGCTCGCGTCCGCTCGTAGCGGAGCTGCGCCTCGGCGATGTAGACCTTCTGCGCCCGGGATGCCTGGGTCAGGGACTGCACCTCCGCCTGGGCCTGAAAGCCCCGGCAGAGCTGGCGGTAGGCGTACAGCGTACACAGCAGCGCCACCAGGCCCATGACTTGCAGGAGCAGCAGCGTACTGTGCCTGCCGACCTCCTCCAGAGAAATCGTGGGGGCGAAAACGCTGTAGGCGGTCTGGAGAATATACAGCTCCGCCGTGAGAAAGAACAGGCCCGGAAAGAGAAGCAGGCCGATGTAGGGGGTCTGGCCGTCCTCCGTCCAGGTCAGGAGCTTCAATACAGCATGGTAACAGCAGATGCAAAGTCCGAAGAAAAGGGCCTGTGCCGCTATCAGCAGCAGATACAGCAGCGCTCTTCCGATAAAGCGGGGAAAGAGCGCCGCCTCCACGGAGTTGAGGATGCCGAAGGAGAGCTGCGGGATGTAAAAGGCCAGCACGGCGGCCAGCCAGGACACGGACCGCCCGTTTCCCATTCCAAAGCGGCTGATGGCATAGAGCGCAAGCACGCCAACAGCAATGGAGGGGGGTTCGTTGAGGGAAAGCCGGATCGAGACAAGCTGGACAGCGCCCAGGAGGAGAATGTAAGATGCAAAGTACCACGGCTTCTGCTTTTTCCCGGTAAGGCGGCTGGCAAAGATTACGTGCATCACCCCCTGCCCCACAATGTGGAGAACGTCCAGCAGCGGGCTGAACCAGTCCATATCAGAGCTCCCTCCCCTTCATGCAGCGCAAAAGCGCCTGCCGCAGCTCCCGCTCCCGCAGCCGGGAGACGGGCACCGCCTCCCCCCGGGGCAGCATAACCCGCCCGGCCTGACACCCGCGCACATAGTCGAGGTTGACCAGATAGCTCCTGTGACATCTGAAAAAGCGGCCGTCCACCCGGCGCTCCAGGTCCTCCAGCCTCTCGTAGTAGTCGGTCACGGTCCCATCCTGCCGGTGGAGATAGACCTTCCGGCCCAGCACCTCGCAGTACACGATATGGTCGAGGGGAACGGATTCCCATCCGGTCCCCCGCCGGATCACAAGGTCCGCCCGCTCCTCCAGCCCTCTCAGAACTCTGTCCATCGTCCGCCGAAAGCGGCCGTCCTCCAGGGGCTTGAGGAGGTAACCGCAGGCGTCCACCTCGAAGGCGTCAAAGACGCATTCTTTCAGCACCGTCACGAAGATCAACCGGCCATGCTCGCCCCGCCTCCGCAGCAGCCTGGCGGTCTCCATGCCGTCCGGCGGTCCCATCTGGATGTCCAGGAAAATCACGTCAAAGCCGCCGCCGCTCTCCAGCAAGGCGCCGCCCCCGGTGAAGGAGCGGACAGAGCAGCCGGTGATCCGCCTCTCCTCCAGATACCTGGTCAGACAGCTCTCGATCCTCCGGACCATCAGCGGCTCGTCGTCACAGATTGCAAATTTGATGATCTCCGCCACCTCCCCTCCCACGGTGTAGTTTATCATGCGCCGGACAGGGAGGCAATCCCGCTGTCACGAAATGCCGCAAAAATGTCATGAAAGAAGAGGGGCGCGATTAAGGACCCTCCTCCTTTTCGCCGCCGGAGCGGCTCCTGTTCCGATACTGCTTGGGCGTACAGCCCTCGTACTTCTTGAAGACGCGGATAAAGTGGCTCTGGGAGCTGAACACCAGGATGGAGCTGATCTCGGCGTAGGTGTAGTCGGAGTAGCGGAGCATATTCCGGGCCGCCTCCATCCGCTTGCGCACGATGTACTCGGAGATCGGCAGTCCCATCTCCGCCTTGAACACGGTGGAGAGGTAACCGGCGCTCAGGCCCGTGATTTCCGAGAGCGCCCGGACCGGGATCTGCTGGTGCAGGTGGTGGTAGATGTAGTCGAGGCAGAGGGACACCGGCTTGGAAAACGCCTTCCTCTTGTCCAGCGCGGCGATCTCCTTGGAGTAAAAGGCGAACATGTCGTAGTTCAGCGCCCGCAGCGCCTCCATGGTGTCGAGCTCGTCCATCTTCTGTATGTACAGGTCGCTGATGGTAAAGGACCGCTCTGCGTCCATTCCCGCGTCGATGGCGGCGCGGCTGGCCAGGGTAGCGCTGGCAACGGTGAGATATTTCATATTCCGGATGGGGTCCCGGGAGACCTGGCCCGGGAGATCCGAGAACAGAATACGGACGTGCTCCTCCGCCGCATGGGCGTTCCCCGCGCGGAGAAGGTCATACTGGTAGGCGTCCTCCGCGGCGGTGTGGTGACGCCGGTCCTCCTCGCGGCTGATAAACTGCTGATACCGCAGCGCTTTTTCATCAATGAGATGCCGGGGCATATCAAAATCCTCCTCTTTCTGTTATTGTCCCCTCTCAGCCGTTTCAGGCAGGCGGTCTATTTCCGGTGGCGTCTCCGATACTCGATGGGACTGACGCCCTCGGACTTCCGGAAGCTCTGGGAGAAGTAGCTGAGAGAGGAGAAGCCCAGGATCTGCGCGATCTGCGAGACGCTGTGGTCCGTCTCCTGGAGCAGGAAGCAGCTCTCCTGGATGCGCCGGGCGATGAGGTAGCTGATGGGGGAGGTGTGAAACTCCTGCTGGAAGGTGTGGGAGAGGTGGTACTTGTTCACGTGCATCATGTCCGCCAGCTGGTCCAGGGACAGGTTCTCCTTGAAATGGTTGTCAATATACCGCCGCACCCGCTCACAGTTCCGGCTGGCCCGGGCCCCGGCCGGGGAGGCGCTCAGGGAGAAGTCCTCCCGCCGCCGCAGGCGCAGGAGGATCACGTTCAATAGGTTCTGACAGATCCCGTCGCACCCGGCCTGGGGCTCCCGGATCTCCTGCACCATCATCCGCAGGCAGGAGGAGATGACCTCCTGTTCCGCCGTCAGGTGCAGCAGGCCGCAGCCGCTGATGTCCGTCACGGTCTCCAATCCCTCCACACCCAGGACCACGTATTGCATGAGATCGCCGTTCTGGCTGGTCTCCGTGTGGGGGATGTTGGCGTTGACCACCACCAGGTCGTTGATGGCCACAGGAAAGCTGTCCTGCCAGACGCGGAAGACGCCGTGTCCTCCGGTGATGAAAAACAGTTCCGCGCAGGCGTGGGTGTGGAGGGTCGAGTTCCACTCCGCGCTGTACTGCGCCCAAGTCACGTAGCGCAGACGCACCCCGCCGTTCTCCGGCGCACGGACGCCGTCCGCCAACTTGTACTGCTGTGTGCTCATGTGCAGACCCTCCCCCGTCACAATATTATACATGTCTTTTGATCGATGGGACTGTCTCCATTATAGCGCCTCTTTCCGATTTGTACAACTGCTAAAAATGTAGGGCCCGCCGCTCCCCCTTGTTCGGGCAGAAGGGAAAAGGCGGCGGAACCAAAAGCGGCGGGTATTGTTGGTTTTGCCAAAAAGCACGGCGGAGGGCGGGCCGCGGTTCGTTCAAAACCGAAAACCACAAGATATATAAAAAAGAGCACAACATAAGAATTGCTAAAAGATTTTTATCGTGTATAATTTTACCTATCACAAGGGGAAGACGCCCCTTATCGCTGCAATCTATAAATTTGAATGGAGGAAATTGGAATGAAAAAGATTCTCAGCATGATCCTTGCGTGCATCATGGCGCTGTCCCTGCTGACCGCCTGCGGCGGCGGCGGAAACGACCAGCCCGCCCAGACCGAGCCCCCCAAACAGGACGAGCCCGCGCCCGCCCCCGAGAAGACCCCCGATCCCGAGCCCGCCCCCGCCGAGGACGTAACCATCCAGGTGGCCGCCCTGGCCTCCGGCTATGAGGAAGCCTACCCCGGCATGTGGCAGGAGGTATGCGACGCCTTCACCGCCGCCACCGGCATCAAGGTGGACCTCATCGTGGACAAGAACCTGGAGGACGTCATCGGGCCCTCCATGCAGGGCGGCGAGTTCCCCGACGTGATCCACCTGGCCACCGGCCGTGAGAAGGGCCTCACCGAGCAGTTCATCAAGGACCGCAACATCGCCGAGCTCACCGACGTGCTGGGCATGACCGTCCCCGGCGAGAGCGTGAAGGTCTCCGACAAGATCGTCGGCGGCTTCACCGACACCTCCGTCACCAACCCCTACAACGACGGCGTGACCTACCTGGCCCCCATGTTCTACTCCCCCTGCGGCCTGTTCTACAACGCGGGCCTCTTTGAGGAAAAGGGCTGGACCGTTCCCACCACCTGGGACGAAATGTGGGAGCTGGGCGACAAGGCCCAGGCCGAGGATCCCAACATGTACCTCTTTACTTACCCCACTACCGGCTACTTCGACACCTTCATCCCCTCCCTGCTCTACTCTGCGGGCGGCGTGGACTTCTATAACAAAGCCCTGCGCTACGAAGAGGGCATCTGGGACACCCCCGAGGCACAGCAGTTCTTTGACATCACCGCCAAGCTGGCCGGGTACACCAACCCCATCACCCCCGCCCAGGCCAACGATCAGGACTTCACCCAAAACCAGCAGCTGGTGCTGGATAACAAGGCCCTGTTCATGCCCAACGGCACCTGGGTCGTGGGCGAGATGGGCGAGGCTCCCCGGGCCGACGGCTTCAAGTGGGGCATGACCCCCCTGCCCGCAGCCGGTACCGGCGCCCGCGTCAGCTATTGCTGGCTGGAGCAGGCGTGGATCCCCGCCGGCGCACCCAACATGGACGCCGCCAAGCAATTCGTGGCGTTCCTGTACAGCGACACGGCCTGCGCTATCTTCGCCAAGGGCGGCGCGGTGCAGCCTGTTCCCGGCATCACCGACAACTTTGAGGGCGACAACAAGATGTTCTACTCCATCTATGACAACGGCGCCGAGGCTGCTATGGGCGGCTTCGCGGCCTACAACTCCGTAGCCGGTCTGGGCACCGTCCGCGAGGAGTTCCAGGATCCGTTCAACGGCCTGGTGGACGGCAGCGTGACCAAGGATCAGTGGATCGACAATGTGAAGGCCGCCAGCGATCAGATGCGCGCCAACCTCATGGGCTGATCCGGGCAGCGCTCATAAGTATTCCATCACATAGTCCGTAAGGCAGGCGGCGGTGAGCGTTTGCTCACCGCCGCCGCTGTATTATCAGAGAGAAGGGAGCGATCTCATGCGCCGCAGCAAAGACCGCAGCATATTCATTGCCCTGTGCGTAGCGCCCGCGACCATCCTGTTTTTCATCTTCATGGTCCTGCCCACCCTGAACGTGTTCCGCATGTCCCTCTTCGAGCGGGGCGCGTATTCCCCCGACGAGACCTTTGTGGGCCTGAACAACTTCAAGGTCCTGTTCCAGGATGCCAAGTTCATCGCCGCCATGCAGAACACGATCCTGCTCATCGTGACGGTGACGCTCATCACCTTCTTCTTCGCCATCCTCTTCGCCGCCATCCTCACCCGGGAGAAGATCAAGGGGCAGAATTTCTTCCGCGTGATCTTCTACATACCGAACATCCTCTCGGTGGTGGTCATCGCCGGTATCTTCTCCGCCATCTACAAGCCCGAGAACGGGATGCTCAACTCCGTGCTGTCCTTCCTCTCGGGCCGGGACATCATGATCCTGTGGAAGGGCCAGCAGATGGTCATTATCTCCATCATCATCGCCATGGTCTGGCAGGCCATCGGCTACTACATGGTCATGTATATGGCCTCCATGTCGGCGGTGCCCGTGGACCTCTACGAGTCCGCCAGCCTGGACGGCGCGGGGCGCATCGCCCAGTTCTTCCAGATCACCCTGCCCCTCATCTGGACCAACATCCGCACCACCCTGACCTTCTTCATCATCTCCACCATCAACATGGCCTTCCTGTTCGTCAAGGCCATGGTGGCCAAGGGCATGGCCGACGTGGGCCTCAGCTTCATGTACGCCCAGAAGGACGCGGGGCTCTACGGCTACTCCATGGCGGCGGGCGTGGTGATCTTCCTCTTCTCCTTCCTGCTCTCGGCCATGGTCAACAGGGTCACCAAGCGGGATGTTCTGGAAATGTAAGGAGGGCCGGAATATGAAACAGCAAAACAAGTCCATCACCGCCGAGCCGGTATTCAAGGCGTTCATCTACGTGGTCCTCATCACCCTGGCGATCCTCATCATCGTCCCCGTGGCCTGGGTGTTCCTGGCCTCTATCAAGCAGAACAGCGAGTTTTACGGCAACCCCTGGGCCCTGCCCGCCGGATTCTACTGGCAGAACTTTGTGGACGCCTGGAACTCCGCCAGCATGGGCAGCTATATGATCAACTCCGTCATCGTCACGGCCCTGAGCCTGGCGCTGCTGCTGGTCATCGCCCTTCCGGCGGCCTACTGCCTGTCCCGGTTCCAGTTCCGGGGAAGGAAGCTTCTCAATACCTGCTTCATGGCGGGCCTGTTCATCAACGTCAACTACATCGTGGTCCCCATCTTCCTGATGCTGAAGGACGGGGACGCGTGGCTGAAGAAGATCATCGGGGACGGCTTCCTGCTCAACAACATCTTCGTCCTGGCGGTGGTGTACGCCTCCACGGCCCTGCCCTTCACCATCTACCTGCTCTCCGGCTACTTCGCCACCCTGCCCCACGACTTTGAGGAGGCGGCCTACATCGACGGCGCGGGCTACGGCTCCACCATGGTGCGGATCATCTTCCCCATGGCCCAGCCCTCCATCATCACCATCATCCTCTTCAACTTCCTCTCCTTCTGGAACGAGTACATCATCTCCATGACCCTCATGAGCAGCGCCAAGGGCCAGAAGACCCTTCCGGTGGGACTGCTGAACCTGATGCAGGCCCAGCAGTCCTCCGCGGAGTACGGCATATTGTACGCCGGTCTGGTGCTGGTGATGCTGCCCACGCTGATCCTCTACATCTGTGTGCAGAAGAAGCTGACCCAGGGCATGACCGTGGGCGGCTTGAAAGGTTAAAGGGGTGAAATGATGCAATTTTGGAAAGAACATGCCGCCCTGCGGCTGGTTTTGATGCTGGTCACCTTTGTCCTTGGGATATTCCTGCTGATCTACGGCTGGAAGCAGACCGGGCAGCTGGGCGGCCTGGGGCTGATGCTGGTGGGCGTGGCGCTGCTGCTGGTGACGCTGGCGCTGTACAACAAGCCCTTTGAAGACCCGAAGAAGCGATGAAAGGGAAAATTTATGGAAAATAAGCAATTTGGCCGCGTGACCATCCCCACGGACGTGGACGTGGTGCCCGAGACCCTGGCGCTGGTGAAGCGCTGGGGCGCGGACGCCATCCGGGACTGCGACGGCACCGACTACCCGGAGGAGCTCAAGGGCGTGGACGCCAAGGTCTACTCCACCTACTACACCACCCGCAAGGACAACGCTTGGGCCCGGGCCAACCCCGACGAGGTCCAGCAGTGCTACATCATGACGGGTTTCCACACCGCCGGGGAGGGCGCCCTGTCCATCCCCCTGATGCAGGGCATCAGCACGGAGCTCATGGAGCCCAACACCCGGGACGACATCCGGCGCTGGTGGGAGGTCATGGACCGCACCGCCGGGGAGCCCCTGTCCCCGGACGCCTGGCGCTATGACCCGGAGACGGGCTGCGTGGTCATCGACGCACCTAAGGCGTTTCACGACTACACCGTCAGCTTCCTGGCCTACCTCATCTGGGACCCGGTCCACATGTACAACGCCGTCACCAACGACTGGAAGGACTTCGAGCACCAGATCACCTTCGACGTCCGCCAGCCCAAGACCCACAAGTTCACCATGGAGCGCCTGCGGAAGTTCATCGTGGACCACCCCTACGTGGACGTGATCCGCTATACCACCTTCTTCCACCAGTTCACCCTTGTTTTCGACGAGCTCAAGCGGGAGAAGTACGTGGACTGGTACGGCTACTCCGCCAGCGTGTCCCCCTATATCCTGGAGCAGTTTGAGAAAGAGGCGGGCTATAAGTTCCGCCCCGAGTTCATCATCGACCAGGGTTACTACAACAACCAGTACCGGGTCCCCTCCAGGGAGTTCAAGGACTTCATGGCATTCCAGCGCCGGGAAGTCGCCGCCCTGGCCAAGGAGATGGTGGACATCACCCACGAGCTGGGCAAGGAGGCCATGATGTTCCTGGGGGACCACTGGATCGGCACGGAGCCCTATCTGGACGAGTTCAAGTCCATCGGCCTGGACGCCGTGGTGGGCAGCGTGGGCAACGGCTCCACCCTGCGGCTCATCTCCGACATCCCCGGGGTGAAGTACACCGAGGGGCGGTTCCTGCCCTACTTCTTCCCCGATACCTTCCACGAGGGGGGCGACCCCGTCCGGGAGGCCAAGGAGAACTGGGTCACCGCCCGCCGGGCCATCCTGCGCAAGCCCATCGACCGCATCGGCTACGGCGGCTACCTGAAGCTGGCCTGCCAGTTCCCGGCGTTCATCGACTACGTGGAGAGCGTCTGCAAGGAGTTCCGGGAGCTCTACGCCAACATCGGCCGCGCCCGGCCCTACTGCATAAAGACGGTGGCGGTGCTCAACAGCTGGGGCAAGGCCCGCTCCTGGGGCTGCCACATGGTCCATCACGGTCTGTACCACAAGCAGAACTACTCCTATGCCGGAGTCATCGAGGCCCTCTCCGGCGCCCCCTTCGACGTGCGGTTTCTCAGCTTCGACGACCTCAAGGCCGAGCCCCACGCCCTGGACGGCGTGGACGTGCTCCTCAACGTGGGCGACGGCGACACGGCCCACACCGGCGGCGCGGTCTGGGAGGACCCCGCCATCGCCGCCCTGGTGAAGCGCTTCGTGTGGAACGGCGGCGGCCTCATCGGCGTGGGCGAGCCCTCCGGGCACCAGTATCAGGGCCGTTACCTCCAGCTCTCCGGCGTGCTGGGGGTGGAGAAGGAGACGGGCTTCACCCTGGGTTACGACAAGTACAACTGGGAGGAGCACCCGGACCACTTCCTCCTGGCGGACTGCACCAAGCCTGTGGACTTCGGCGAGGGCAAAAAGTCCATCTACGCCCTCCCCGGCGCGGAGATCCTGGTCCAGCGGGACAAGGAGGTCCAGCTGGCGGTGAACCAATTCGGCGGGGGCCGGGCGGTCTATCTCTCCGGCCTGCCCTACAGCTTTGAGAACAGCCGCCTGCTCTACCGGGCCATCCTCTGGAGCGCCCGGGGAGAGGAGGACCTCCACAGGTGGTTCTCCAGCAACTTCAACGCGGAGGTCCACGCCTACGTGGAGAGCGGCAAATACTGCGTGGTCAACAACACCTATGAGCCCCAGTCCACCACGGTCTATACGGACGGCGGGAGCTTCCCCCTGGACCTGGCGGCCAATGAAATCCGGTGGTTTGAGATCTGAGCGAGCAGAAAAAAGCATTGCTTCCGACAAAAAATGTGGTATCATGACACCACCAAACTGATTGCAGGAGGAACCTATCATGTCCAAATACGCAGGCACACAGACCGGGAAGAACCTGGAGGCCGCCTTTGCAGGCGAATCCCAGGCCCGGAACAAGTACACCTATTTTGCCTCCAAGGCCAAGAAGGAGGGCTTTGAGCAGATCGCAGCCCTGTTCCTGAAGACCGCCGACAACGAGAAGGAGCACGCCAAAATGTGGTTCAAGGAGCTGGAGGGCATCGGCAGCACCGCCGAGAACCTGGCCGCCGCCGCCAGCGGGGAGAACTACGAGTGGACCGACATGTACGCCGGATTCGCCGAGACGGCGGAAAAAGAGGGCTTCCCCGAGTTGGCCGCCAAGTTCCGTCTGGTGGCCGCCATCGAGAAGCACCACGAGGAGCGCTACCGCGCCCTGCTGCGGAACGTAGAGGCCCAGGAGGTCTTTAAGAAGAGCGAGGTCAAGGTCTGGGAGTGCCGCAACTGCGGTCACATCGTGGTGGGCACGGAGGCCCCCGAGGTCTGCCCCGCCTGCGCCCATCCCCAGTCCTACTTCGAGGTCTCCGCAGAGAATTATTGATAGATTTTGCAGAAAGCCGTCCGGGTCAGCACCCGGACGGCTTTTATTATTCCGCCTTCATGATCGTAATCTGATCGGCGGTATAGGACGTCTCATTGAGCACGATGTCGGTGATCTTCGCCACGTCCCCCATCTGCAAGTCCTCCTCCAGGGGGGACACCACCACGCTGATACTGTTCTCCCCCATGAAGGCCACACAGTCGGCGTAGCCCTTGGCGATCACCAGATTCTCGATCTGGCTCTCCAGCATGGTGTAGCCCGCCAGGGTCTGAATGGCCTGGTTGGCGTCATCCAGGACGCTCTGTTCCACGTTCTCCTGCGCGGACGCCTCCCGCAGCAGGCTCAGGGCGTTATCCCGGGACTGCTGGCGGCTGAGGCGGGCGGTGTCGAAGTAGCTGCTGGTGGGCGCGGCCTCGCCCTCGCCGCCGTCCGCCTTCTCGCCCTCCAGCGTGGTGGGCACGCCGCCCACCAGGGCCGCATCGCCCAGGACCTTGGTGGAGGAGCCGCCCTCCTTCTCCCCCTCGCCGTCGGACTTCTTGTCATCGGTCTTCTGACTGTCCGCCAGGGTCTGCACCCCCGCCGGGGATGCGTCGTCCTCCTTGCCCACGTTCCCGGCGTAGCGCCAGTTCAGATAGACCGCCGCGCACACGAACAGCAGCACCGTCGCCACGACGGCGTTTCGCTTCCATTGATTCCACATTCCTTCATTTCCTCCGATTTCTGATTTTATTCCTGGGCCGCTGACGCACCCTGCCATTTGACCACGGCGATGCGGTCGCTGCCCAGCCCGGTCAGCGCGGACACCGCCGAGACCACCTGGAGCCGCACCGCGTCGTTCCCCCCGCCCTCGCACACCACCAGGGCCCCGCGGTACTGGGGGTAGGTCTCCCGGGTCACCACCACGCCGCCCTCCTCTGTCACAGGCCGGGTAGAGCGCTCGTAGCTGTCGGGGGACTGCACGTTGCCGCTGTAGCGCAGGGAGCTGTCCTGGGCCAGCACCTTCTCGCCGCCGCTCTGGAGCGTGAGCATCACGTCCACCCGTCCCACGCCGCCGATCTTCCCGAGAATCTCCTCCATGGCCGCCTCGGTCTCCGCCACGTCCACCCCGGTCCGGACGGGCTCCTCCTCCGCCGGCGCCGCCGCTGGCTTCTTCCCGCTGGGCCACAGCAGCAGGACCGCCCCCAGCGCCGCCACCAGCAGCACATATTTATACTTGCCCAGCACCGCCAGGGGAGCTTTCCGCTTTTGATCCTCCATTTCTATTCCTCCTGCCAGATCAATTTTTCGGCGGGAATCCCCACCTCCTCCTCAATGCACCGCGCCAGCGCCTCGTCATACGGCCCCCGGATCACCGCCGACACGGGGAGCGGGATGCCGCTCTCCCCCGCCGCCGCCGTGACCTCCGCCGTACAACGGAGCCCCAGCTGGTTTGCTTTGTCCCATATATATGCCTCTGTTCTCTCCTCTATGATAGCGGAAAGGGTGTCCTGCTGATTTTTTCGGAAGTTCTCCGCCTGCTCCTCCGCCTGCCGCTCCAACGCCCCCGGGTCCCACCCGGAACCGTCCCAGCGCCACTCCGCCAGGGGGCGGAGAATTGCCAGCGTCAGCAGCAGGCCGCTCACCAGCCGCACCACGGCCTGCTCCCTCCCCCTGGGAGCCAGCTGGCGGGCCAACCCACCGGCCAGGGCGGTGAGCACGATGCCCAGAAGCCACGCTCTCATATCCCTCCTCCTAACCCGGCGTCATGGCCGTCACACAGGAGAGCAGGGACACCAGCAGCAGCACCGCCGCGGTCCCCGTCATGGCCAGCACCAGCGCAAACGCATCCCCCAGCATCGCCACCAGCTTTGTCAGCTTCTTCGGTCCCGCCGTCGCCGACACCAGGGACGCGCCCTGATAGAGCAAATACTGTCCCCCCAGGCGCAAGAACGGCAGCAGGCACACGCCCAGCAGCGCCAGCGTCCCCGCCGTGCCGACCATACTCCGCAGCAGTCCCGCCCCGGCCAGCACGCTCTCCACCGCATCCGACAGGATACCGCCGACCACCGGGACCGCGGCGGACACCGCCGACTTTGCCAGCTTCACCGACTGCGCGTCCGCCGCCCCCGCCAGGGCGCCGCTGAGGGTGAGGTAGGCCGTAAAAAGAAACAGCATCCCCCCCAAGCTCCACTCCACCGCCTTTTTCAGCAGCTCCCCCAGCTTCTCCGGCGCGTCGCCCTCCACCACCGCCCCGGCGGCGGATAGTCCAATATACATGTAGAGCATGGGCAGCAGCACCTTCTCCGTCACCGTCAGCAGCACGTCCGCAAAGAACACCGCCGCCACCTGCCGCATCGCTGCCGCCGCCACGCCCCCGGAGGCCGCCTCCGCCGCCGCCATAGCCGGAAGCAGCGCCTTACTCAGCATGCTGATCTGAGAGATAGTCTCCCGCCCCATTCCGATGAGGGCATTCAGGTCCCCCGCCGCCATAGCCGTGATCCACAGCGCCCCCACGACGGCGGTACACCGGCTGACGGTCTCTCCCCCCGCCGGGACGGCGGACTCCGCCACGCCCAGGAGGATCACCCCCGCCATGATCGCCGCCACCGCCCGCACCCCGGAGAGCATCTCTGTCCGCAGCCCTACAAACGCCTCCCCCACCAGCGTCCGGATGCCGGAGAGCAGACCGAAGGCGTCATCGGCGCTGTCATTGACCAGCGCCGCCGCCTCCGGCGCAGCCCGGACCACCTCCTCCGGCAGCTCCGAGGCCAGGGCCTGTCCCCCCAGCCAGAGCGCCAGCAGGCAAAAGAGCAGTATCCGTCTCACCACCCGCCCCCCGTTTCCTAAAAGTTTCGCCCGCCTTTTCAAAGGCGGCGGAGTCCAGAGGCAGCGCCTCTGGCCGCCCTCCGCAGAGGGCGGAACCCCCAAAAACCGCGCCCAAAAAAATCTTCCCCAAAGAATCCTTTCAACCACGCGCGGTTTTAGCGCGTATTTGCCGCTGCGCGGCAAACAGCGCCGGGAGTTCCCGTCAGCCTATGCTTCGCGTTAGGTATAAGTATGGGTATAAGTAAATGTATGTTGGGCTCCGCCCAAACCCGGCAGGGGCCTTGCCCCTGCACCCCACCGCCCTTTGAAAAGGGCGGCCCCAAACTTTACTCATATCCACCCCAGCAGCAGCTCCACCACCGCCTCCAGCAGCGGCAGCGCGATCACCAGCGAGGCCGCCGCCCCTGCCAGCTCCACCGCCGAGGCCAGCGCCTGGGACCCGCCGTCCCGGCACAAATCGGCACACAGCCGCGTCACCAGCGCCGCCGCCAATGTCCGCAGCAGGACCGTCAGATACGCCGCCTCCACCCCGGCCCGGCCAAAGAGCAGCCGAAGCTCCTCCAGCAGCGGCGCGGCCAGCGTCAGACACCTGGCCAGCACCACCGCCAGCACAGCAGCTGTGAGCAGCAGCGCCTGCTCCGGCGTCTTCCGCCGCAGCAGGACTACCGGCAGCACGCACACCGCACACAGCGCCGCCAGCTTCAGAATCTCCATGGCCTAAAACCCAAACAGGGTCTTGATGAGCTGGAACAGGTCGCTGATCTCCCGCACCAGCATCATCATCACCACCACCAGGCCCGCCAAGGTGGTCATCAGCGCCTGCTCCTCCCGCCCCGAGCGGACCAGGAGCTGGTTGAGCACCGCCACCACGATGCCGATGGCCGCAATCCGAAAAATCAAATCAATATCCATCTTCTACACGAAGACCAGAATTGCCAGGCACGCGCCCGCCAGGCTCAGGGCCGCCGTGATCCGCCCCTGGGACGCCTGCCGGACCGTCTCCTCCCGCAAAAAGCCGGTCAGCTCCTCTCTTGTTTCCTCCACGGCCTCCGCCAGGGCCGCGCCGCCCTCCGGCAGCAGCGCTCCCAGCGGCTCCAACATCCTCCCCAGGGGCGGCGGCAGCGCCCGCACGCTCTCCCGCCAGCACCGGGGCAGGGCCGCGCCCTCCTCCGACAACCGCTCTGACAGCGGGCCCCACAGCACCTCCGCCCCCAGCCCGTCCGTCAGGACCTCCCCCAGCAGCTCAGGCAGGGGCATCCGCCGGGTCCGGATCTCATAGCTGAGTACCGCCAGGTCCCCCAGCAGGGCCCGTCCCACCCGGACCGGCAGCATTCCCTCCCGCCGCCGCGCCAGGCACCACAGCCCCGCGCCGCACAGCAGCAGCAGCGCCCCCATCAGTTTCCTCATGGCAGGCGCACCGCCCGGCAGCGCCGGGCGCTCCCCGCGCCCTCAATGAGCACGGCCCGCCGGAACACGCCGCACTCCAGCAGGGCCCGTCCCACCGGTCCCGCCCGCAGGTCCTCCAGGGACGCGGCGTGCACCGTGGCCAGCAGGGCCGCGCCGCAGCCCACCGCCGCGCATACCGCCTCCACGTCCGCGGCCAGCGCGATCTCGTCCAGCGCGATGACCTGGGGCGTCATGGCCCGCAGCAGCATGGGGACCGCCAGGCGCTTGGGACAGCCGTCCATCACGTCGGTGTGGCAGCCCACCTCCAGCTGGGGCCGTCCCCGGTGGACCGCCGCCAGCTCCCCACGCTCGTCCACCAGCGCCACCCGGCAGGGGGGATTCCACTCCGTCCCCTGGCTGAGCAGCCGCACCAGATCCCGCAGCAGGGTGGTCTTCCCGCCCCCCGGCGGAGAGAGGAGCAGCGCACTGACGGGCCTCCCCTCCTCCAGCAGCTCCGGCAGCACGGGCAGCGCCGCCCCCTCCCGCACCCTGGGGATCCGGATGGCCAGCGAGGACACGTCCCGGACGCCCCCGTTGCTCTCGCCGTCGGGCAGCGCCGTCCCGCACAGGCCCACCCGGAAGCCCCCCGCCGCGGTGAGGTAGCCGTGGCGCATGGTCTCCGCGGCGGCGTAGCGGGAATACTCCGAGGCCCTGTCCAGGACCTGCTCCAGATCGTTTTTGGTGACCATGGTCCCCGGAAGGGCCGTCTCCCCCTCCGGCGCGGTGAGAAAGAGCTGCCGCCCGATCCGCAGCCGGAGCTCCTCCACCGCCGCCTTCCGGCACAGCGGCAGGTTCAGCGCCGCCGTGCGCAGACGCATGGGCAACAGGGCGCAGGCCTCCTCGTAGCGGGAAGCCGCATACGCCTCCGTCATGATTCATTCCTCCCCTGTGGTTTTTCCTGCTTCTACTCTATGAGGGCATGTCCGCAAATATGACTGCGCATCTCATTCCCTCCAACCCCCGCTTGACAAATGCCCTCCGATATGGTACGTTGATTATCCCCACACCACAGAACACAGAGAGGAAACATACCATGAAAAAGACCCTGACGGCCGCGCTGGCGCTGCTTCTGGCACTGCTCCTGACGGCCTGCTCACTGAACATCAGCAACCTGTTCAACACATCCAAGGACGACCCTGCGCCTCCCCCCGTCGAAGAACCCGATCCCCCCGCCCCTCCGGCAGAACCCGCGGAGCCCGCCCCGCCCGATCAGAGCGAGGAGCCCTCCATCCCCGAGGAGGAGCAGCCCAGCACCCCCGACGCCCCTCAGCCCGAGGAGGACGATTCCGAGGAACGAGTCATCCGGGTCAGCCACGAGGACGTGACCCTCTTCTCCGCCGGAGAGACCTTCCGCTTCACCGTCTGGGACAGCAACGGCGACGACCCCGACACGTGTACATACACCTCCGCCGACCCGACCATCGCATCGGTAGATGAGTCCGGCGGCGAGGTGACCGCCGTGGCCCCGGGCACCACCACGATCACGGTCCGCGCGGCGTATGGCGAGGAGGAGCAGGAGTTTTCCTGCATCGTCCGGTGCCGGTGGGAGGACGCCGAGCCCGTCCTGCCCGACGACGCCCCGGCGGCAAGCGCCCCGTCCCTCCAGGAATTTTTTGCCACGCTCCAGGGCCAATACGAGGGTCTGGGTGCTATGATGGTCATGGAGGGCGAGCTGCTGGAGAACTACTACCCCGGCCTCAGCTCCATTGCCGCCGTGGAGGAGATCTACCTCCAGGAGACCATGATTACCACGGCCAACGTAGCCGTGGGCCTGGTGAAGCTCTCCGACAGCGCCACCTCCGACGACGTTGCGGCGGTAATGGACGTACTGAACGCCCGGATCACCACCCAGGCGGAAGGGGGCGCGTGGTATCCTGCGTCCTGTGAGACCTGGAGGCAAGGAATCACCACCTCCGCATCCAACTATGTGGGGATGTTTGTCTATCCCTCCGAGGCCCAAGCAATGGCGGACCTGTTCACGCAGACCTTCAGCAACTAAGCAGCGGCAAAAAGAGGAATCGCGCAAACCACCTGTTCCCCTCGCCGCTCCATGAGAAAATCGTAAGAAAGTCCACAGAAAAACAGAGGAATCCCGTGTGAGCGAACGAGAAAACGGCGCTCTTGCTTTTGGTACAATGACCGTACCAAGGCAAGAGCGCCTTACTTTTTATCAGCGGGAAAGGAGTTTTCACATGGAACTCATGATCGACCACGTCTCCAAGCATTTCAAGGACAAAGAAGCGGTCCATGACATCAGCCTGGAGCTGACGCCGGGGGTCTGGGGCCTGCTGGGGGCCAACGGCGCAGGCAAGACCACCCTCATGCGGATGATCGCCGGGATCATGCGGCCTACCTCCGGCCGGGTGACGTATGACGGCGTTCCCATCGAGACGCTGGGGGAACAGTACCGGAGTATCTTCGGCTTTCTGCCCCAGGACTTCGGCTTTCACCTGGAGTTCACCGTCAAGGACTATCTGAACTATGTGGCCGCCCTGAAAGGACTTCCGGAGCGGCAGAGCCAACGGAGGATTCACGAATTGCTGGAGCGCGTCTCCCTGTCGGATGTCTACAGCAAGAAGATCTCCAAGCTCTCCGGCGGCATGAGACGCCGGGTGGGCATCGCCCAGGCCCTACTGAACGACCCGGAGGTGCTGATTCTGGACGAGCCCACCGGGGGCCTGGACCCTGGCGAGCGGGTGCGGTTCCGCAATCTGCTCTCGGAGTTCGCCCATGACCGGATCGTGCTGATCTCCACCCACATCGTCCCCGACGTGGAGTATATCGCCACCTGCCACGCCATCATCAAGGGCGGCAAGCTGCTGGCGACCGGGACGACGGAGGAACTGACCAAGCTGGTGGAGGGCAAGGTGTGGAGCTGCACCATCCCGGCGGAGGCCGTCCCGGAGTATGAGAGCAATCTGCAAATCACCAATCTGCGCAACGAGAACGACGGCAGCGTCTCCATCCGCTATCTGTCGGAGGGACCCTGCAACGCCGTTTCCAGCGCCGCGACGCCCCGCCTGGAGGATCTGTATCTGTGGATGTTCCCGGAGAGCAGCGGAGAAAATGACAGGAGGTATCAGTAAATGAGAATCTTTCGATTGGAGCTGAAACGGGTCCTGAAGGCAAGGCTCACCTGGATTTTGCTGGCGCTGGCGTTGCTCCTCTCCGTCCTGCTGGCCTATCTCCCGACCACTTACTGCTACAGCAACTATACAGACGAGACCGGAAACGAGGTCAACCTGACCGGCCTGGCCTCCATCGCCTATGAAAAGGAGCGGCAAGCGGACGCCGCAGGCATTGTCACCCCGGAGCGGGTGCGGGAGGCCGTGGAGATCTATCAAGCCTGTCTCACCTCCTACGGCGTCACGGAGTCCTATGACCTGCCGGAGGGCGTCTATGAGAAGGAAATCCTCCCCATCGCCCCCCTGCTCCACGGCGTCAAGGAGGCGTTTGCCGACCCGGACACCGGCATGGCCCCCACCATCATGGAGATCGACCCAGCACAGATTGACGACTACTATTCCGTCTGTGAGACCCGGATTGCCTCCCTGATGGCGATGGAGCAGCCGGACAGCCCCGCCGTCCAGCGCAAGGCCGTGGAGATGTACAGACGAGTGGAAAAGCCCTTTGCGGTCTATCCCGGCATGAGTTCCACTATTCTGGACTATCAGAACATCATGGGCTTTCTGGTGCTGCTGTTCTGCGTGGTGATTGCCGCCCCGGTGTTCTCCGCCGATTACCAGTCGGGCGCGGACGATATTCTGCGCTGTACCCGGCACGGCCGGGCCAGGCTGGGCATTGCCAAGCTGTTGGCCGCCCTGTCCATCAGCGCCGCCGCGTTTACCGTTTGCGCCGTCGTGCATATTCTGGTGGTCAACCGTCTGTTCGGCTGGGAGTGCACGAAAACCTCGGTCCAGATGCTCTACTCCATCGTGACCCTGACCGACATGAACATCGGGGAGCTCCAGCGCCTGTTTGGCGTGGCCGGTCTGCTCTCGGTGCTGGCCTCCGTGAGCTTCACCCTGTTCCTCTCCTCCAGAAGCAGGACCACCGTATCATCCCTGGCCTCCGGACTGGTATTCTGCATCGCCCCAGTGGTGCTCTCCATGATAGTACCGGGGGCGCTGTCCACCTGGCTGTGCAGCATCCTCCCCGCCAGCGGCA
This sequence comes from uncultured Oscillospiraceae bacterium, assembly GCA_910588045.1. Taxonomy (GTDB): domain Bacteria; phylum Bacillota; class Clostridia; order Oscillospirales; family Oscillospiraceae; genus Pelethomonas. The sequence continues at coordinate 23,838 of CAJUPS010000023.1, forward strand.
CCAGCATCCAGGCCAGCATCCTCTATGCCATCACCGACTTCCAATTTTTGAGCCTGGGCGGACTGGCCGTCTGGACCCCCTACGCCATGATCGGGGCCTGTATCATCGAGATCCCCCTGTTCGCGTTCCTGGCGGTGCACTCCTATTGCAGGCACTCCGTAAACTGACCCCCATACAAGTCCCCGACTATAGTAATCATCGAAAAAGCAACCATTTTGCAGATCGTTATAGAACCATCACCCGTCACCGGGCGAAAATCCAAGAATCGCAACCACTCTAGTCTCGAGTTAAAGTTCTTTTTGCCTACTTTTTCTTTCAAGAAAAAGTAGGTCATCTTTTGGGAGGTTCTGTCCATACTAACGGAAGAAGTCCAAATTCGACAAATGGTATGGAGAGGATCAGAAGATGATGAAGGAAACTTTGACGGCGGAGGGGAACCGCCTGCAATACGAGAAATCCCCCTATCTCCTCCAGCACGCCGGAGACCCCGTGGACTGGTGGAGCTGGTGCCCCGGCGCCTTCCGGGAGGCAAAGCGGGAGGACAGGCCCATCCTATTGTCCATCGGCTACTCCACCTGCCACTGGTGCCACGTCATGGGCCGGGAGTCCTTCCGGGACCCCGACGTCGCCCGGGCGCTGAACCGGGACTTTGTGTGCATCAAGGTGGACCGGGAGGAGCGGCCGGACATCGACGCGGTGTATATGGCGGCCTGTCAGGCCCTCACCGGGTCCGGCGGCTGGCCCCTGACCATCCTCATGACCCCGGACCAGGCCCCCTTCTGGGCGGGGACCTACCTGCCCCCCAAAAGCCGCGGCGGACGGCTGGGACTGCTGGAGCTGGCCGACGAGGTGTCCCGGCTGTGGCACGCGGACCGACAGCGGCTGCTGGCGCTGGGCCAGGAGGTCACGCAGCACCTCCGTCCCCGGCCGACGGAGGCCGCCGCGCCGGACGAATCCCTTCTTCGCAGTGCATCGGCAGAGCTGGAGCGGCGGTTCGACCAAGAGAACGGCGGCTTTGGCGCCGCGCCCAAGTTCCCCGCCGCCCACGAGCTGCTCTTTCTGCTGGAGTACGCCCGGCGGACGGGAAACGAAGACGCGCGGCGGATGGCGGAGGTCACGCTGACGCAGATGGCGCGGGGCGGCATTTTCGACCAGATCGCCGGGGGCTTCTGCCGCTACAGCACCGACGAAGAGTGGCGGACGCCCCACTTTGAGAAAATGCTCTGCGACAACGCCCTGCTCTCCTGCGCCTACCTGGAGGCCTATGCCCAGACCGGGAACCCCTATTTCCGGGACACGGCCTGCCGGACTCTGGACTACGCCTTGGAGGAGCTGCGCCTGCCCGGCGGCGGCTTCGCCTGCGGCCAGGACGCGGACAGCGGCGGCGAGGAGGGCCGGTTCTACCTCCTCACCCGCCGGGACGCGGAGGAGGCCCTGGGCACCGGCGAGGCCCAGTCCCTCTGCCAGCGGCTGTCCATCGGCGCGGAAGAGAGCGTGCCCAACCTGCTCTACGACCCGGACTATAAGGACTTCTGGAGAGCCCACCGGGCCCAGTGCCGGACGTTGGCGGCCTTCCGCCGCCGCCGCTGGCCCCTCCACCGGGACGACAAGGTCCTCACCGGGTGGAATGCCATGATGATCGCCGCCCTGGCCAAGGCGGAACGGGTGCTCGGAGAGGCGCGCTACCTGCGGGCGGCGGAGGAGACCCGGCTGTTCTTGAAGACCCGGCTGACCCGCCCCGACGGACGGCTGTGGCTGCGCTGGCGGGATCGGGAACCGGCCATCGACGGCCAGCTGGACGACTACGCCTTCTACTGCTGGGCCCTGCTGGAGCTGTACGAGGCCAACTTCTCCACCTCCTGCCTCCGGGAGGCGGCAGGACTGGCGGACCGGATGGCGGCGTTGTTCTGGGACGAGGCGGAGGGCGGCTTTTTCCGCACCGCCTCCAACGGCGAGCGGCTGATCGTCCGGCAGAAGGACTCCTTCGACTCCGGCACTCCCTCCGGCGGCGCGGCGGCGGCCCTGGCGCTGGGGAAGCTGTCCCGCCTCACCGGGGAGGACCGGTTCCGCGCCATGGAGGAGCGCCAGCTGGCGTGGCTGGCGGGGGAGGCCCGGAGTTATCCCGCGGCCCACTGTTTCTCCCTGCTGGCGATGCTGGAGGCGCTGCACCCCCGGCGGGAACTGGTGTGCGTCTCTGCGGGGACGCCGCCCCAGTGGCTGGCGGGCGCAGGCGAGACCTACCGGCTGGCCGTGCTGGCCAAGACGCCGGAGAACGCCCGCGCCCTGGCCAACCTGTCCCGCCGGGCGGAGACGTACCCGATCCCCGAGGAGGGCGAGCGGTTTTACCTCTGCCGGAACGGGGCTTGCCTGGAACCGGTGGACAGCGCCGCCGCCCTGCGGGAGCAACTCCGGGAGCGCCGGGAGCCGGTTCTGCAATAATGCCGATTGCATCCCTCCTCTGCCTGTGATACACTACGGGCAGAGGGAGGGATACTTATGAAGAAAAAGACCATCGGGATCATCGGCGGCATGGGGCCGATGGCAACCGCCGACCTGTTTCAGAAAATCACCATGCACACCCGGGCGTGCTGTGACCAGGAGCACTTGAGGGTGCTCATCGACAGCAACATCCATATCCCCGACCGCACGGCGGCCATCCTTCACGGCGGCGCGGACCCGCTGCCGGAGCTGACCGCCAGCGCCCGGGGATTGGAGCGGCAGGGCGCGGAGCTGCTGCTGATGCCCTGCAACACCGCCCACTATTTCTACGACGGGGTGCAAGCCGCCGTTCAGGTCCCCGTGCTGCACATGATCCGTCTGACCGCCCGGGCGCTGGAGGCGCGGGGCGTCAAAACGGCGGGGCTGCTGGCCACCGACGGCACTGTGCAGACCGGGATCTACCAGCAGTGCTTCGCCGATACGGACATCCGGCTGCTGACCCCCGACGGGGCGGACCAACAGGCCGTCATGGAGATGATCTACCAGGGCGTAAAGGCGGGGCGCAGGGACTACGACGCCTCCCGGGCCCGCCGGGCCATGGCGGCGCTGCTGGACCGGGGCGCGGAGACGCTGATCCTGGGCTGTACGGAGATGCCCCTGGCGGTGCGGCTGTACGGGCTGGACTTTCCCGTCACCGACCCCACCCTGGAGCTGGCCCTGGCGGCCATCCGGGAGGCGGGGGCGGAGACGATATAGTTCCCCTGTTCGACAGCGGGAAAGACGGGGAAATGGCGGGACCATGCAGAAATTGTCGTTATGTTAATAAACAGGGGATATGGAAAAGGGGTAAAACTGGGGTTTCCGGGTTTTCCACATCCTGGGGAAAACCCATTGAATCCCCTGGCATCAGGAGAAAAGCGGCTGTGGAAAACTCTGTGGATAATGTTTATAACTTGCTGTACTGAAAATTATTGAAGGAATTATGTAAACTTCCCCTGCCGGAGTACCCGGGATAAAATGTCCAAGAAAAAGCCGGAATCCAGCGGAAAATTCAGAAAAACGGGGCAATTTTGCCGGGGCAAAAATTCGCTTGCTCCGCATAACTTGTCCAATCCCGGCGGGAAAGCGGCATAAAACAGGATAATCTTGCAGGCCGTCATAAAGTGTACAAATAGTAATCAAACAAACATTCAAAAAACGGCATTTGATACACAAGGGAATATCAAATGCCGCTTTTTGTTACCAATTTGTAATTTTTCGCGGAGAAACGCAGGCGGGTCCGGTTACTTTTTCCCACCCTTGAGCGCCTTCATGCGCTTCTCGTGGTCCAGGATCTTCTTCCGGATACGCAGGCTCTTGGGGGTGACCTCCAGCAGCTCGTCGTCCGCCAGGAACTCCAGGTCCTGCTCCAGACTCAGCTGCCGGTGGGGCACCAGACGCAGGGCCTCGTCGCTGCCGCTGGCCCGCATGTTGGTCAGCTGCTTCTTCTTGCAGACGTTGACGGTGATGTCCTCCTGCTTGGGGCTGACGCCCACCACCATCCCGGCGTACACGGGCACCCCCGCGCCGATGAACAGGGCCCCCCGCTCCTGGGCGTTGAAGAGGCCATAGGTGATGGACTCGCCGGTCTCAAAGGCGATGAGGGACCCGGTGTTCCTGCGGTTCAGGTCCCCCTTGTAGGGGGCGTAGCTGTCGAAGACGGAGGCCATGATGCCCTCGCCCCGGGTGTCGGTCAAAAACTCGTTGCGGTAGCCGAAGAGGCCCCGGGCGGGCACCAGAAATTCCAGCTTCATCCGGTCGCCCACAGGGGTCATCTCCACCAGGTCGCCTTTCCGGGAGCCCAGCTTCTCGATCACCGCGCCCACGCTGTCCTGGGGCACGTCGGCCACCAGGCGCTCAATGGGCTCACAGCGCACCCCGTCGATCTCCTGATAGAGCACCCGGGGCGGGGAGACCTGGAACTCGTATCCCTCCCGGCGCATGGTCTCTATGAGAATAGAGAGGTGCATCTCTCCCCGTCCGGCCACGTTGAAGGCGTCCATGGCCCCCTCGATCTCCGTGACCCGGAGGGACACGTCCTTGAGGGTCTCCCGGAAGAGGCGGTCCCGGATCTGGCGGGAGGTGACGAACTTGCCCTCCCGGCCGCAGAAGGGGGAGTCGTTGATGGAAAAGGTCATCTCCATGGTGGGGGCGGAGATCTTCACAAAGGGCAGGGGCTCCGGGCTGGCGGCAGCGCAGATGGTGTCCCCGATGGTGATGTCTCCGATGCCGCTCATTGCGATGATGTTCCCGGCGGAGGACTCGGGGACCGCCTTCCGGCTCAGGCCGTCAAACTCGTAGATGCTCACGGCCTTTGCCTTCTTAGGGGCGGCGTCGGCGTCGTGGTAGTTGCACACGGCGATCTCCTGGTTCTGCTTGATGACGCCCCTCTCAATGCGTCCAATGGCAATGCGCCCCACGAACTCGTTGTAGTCGATGGAGCTGACCAGCATCTGGAAGGGGGCCTCCACATCCGCCTCGGGGGCAGGGATGTAGTTGAGGATGGTCTCAAAGAGGGGCTTCAGGTCGGTGCCCAGATCCTCGGGGTGGTAGGAGCAGATGCCCTTCCGGGCGGAGCAGAAGAGCATGGGGCTGTCCAGCTGCTCGTCGGTGGCGTCCAGGTCGATGAGCAGGTCGCCGCACTCGTTGATGACCTCGTAGATGCGCTGGTCGGGGCGGTCGATCTTGTTGACCACCACGATCACCCGGTGCCCCAGCTCCAGGGCCTTGCTCAACACGAACCGGGTCTGGGGCATAGGGCCCTCGGCGGCGTCCACCAGCAGGATGACCCCGTTGACCATCTTCAGGATCCGCTCCACTTCGCCGCCGAAGTCGGCGTGGCCCGGGGTATCCACGATGTTGATTTTGGTGTCGCCGTACTGGATGGCGGTGTTTTTGGCCAGGATGGTGATGCCCCGCTCCCGCTCCAGGTCGCCGGAGTCCATGACCCGATCGACGACCTCCTGGTTCTCCCGGTAGACGCCGCCCTGCTTGAGCATTTCATCCACCAGCGTGGTCTTGCCGTGGTCCACGTGGGCAATAATGGCAACATTGCGTAATTTTTCATTTCTCATACCATGTATCTCCTTTTGCACGGCAAGACCACGGGGCCCCATCAAAGATGGGGCGGCGCGAAGCGCCGTCATTTTAATCAAAATATGGGGCCCCCGCCGGAACCCAGCGGAGCGGTTCCGGTGGGGAGAGGAGGAGCAAGGGAGTGTGCGCAGCTTTCGCCGCAGGCGGAAGCGGAGCTAAACGGACTTTGCGACGACGAGGTCGACGTGGGCAATAATGGCGACATTGCGTAATTTTTCATTTCTCATACCATGTATCTCCTTTTGCACGGCAAGACCACGGGGCCCCATCAAAGATGGGGCGGCGCGAAGCGCCGTCATTTTAATCAAAATATGGGGCCCCCGCCGGAACCCAGCGGAGCGGTTCCGGTGGGGAGAGGAGGAGCAAGGGAGTGTGCGCAGCTTTCGCCGCAGGCGGAAGCGGAGCTAAACGGACTTTGCGACGACGAGGTCGACGTGAGCGATAATGGCGACATTGCGCAGTTTTTCGTTCTTCAAAGGAAAAACCTCTTTCTATCATAAAAAATAATCGGACTTTTTAGCCTGCTTATTGTATACCAGGATTTGTCCCATTTCAACCCGCAATCCCCACAATTTTTTACCTTTCTTCCCGGGATGTACCGTATAAATGCTAAAAATCGGGCGTCTCCCTCCCCGCCTTGGTCCCCCGCCCGGCCCGGTTTATTTACAAATTGTTCAAAGAGAAGGCAACGAATCGTATTGACATGCGGAAATAATGGTGATACACTGGCTTTAGCACTCAAAGGAACAGAGTGCTAAAGGAGTAACAGCCATGGAATTGACCGCCCGGAAGAAGCAAATACTGAAGGTGGTCACCGAGCGATACATTGACGCCGCCGAACCGGTGAGCTCGAAGTATATCGCCCAGGCTATGGGCGGGACCGTCAGCTCCGCCACCATCCGCAACGAGTTGGCGGACCTGGTGGAGCTGGGCTACCTGGAGCAGCCCCACACCTCGGCAGGCCGGGTGCCCTCCCCGAAGGGATACCGGCTGTACGTCAACGAGCTGATGGAGAAGCGCAGCGTATCCGACCAGGAGGCCGCCGAGATCAATCGGGCCCTGGGCGGAAAGATGCGGGAGATGGACAGCGTCATTGCCCAGGCGGGGCAGATGGTCTCCTCCTTCGTCAGCTATCCCGCCTACGCGGCGGCAGTGGGCAAGACCGGCGCCTCCGTCCGGCGCTACGACCTTCTGAGCGTAGACGAGGGGAGCTTCATCGCGGTGGTGATGACCGCCGACAAGCGGGTCAAGAGCCAGCTGCTGCGGTCCCCCCTGCCTGTGGAGGCGGAGCAGCTCTCCGCCCTGGCCAACCTGCTCAACACCCACTTTGCCGGTGTGAGCGGCGAGGAGATGGGAGAGAAGCTGATGGGCCTCACCGGCCAGCTCCCCCCGGAACTGTTCATGCTTCTCTCCACCGCCATCGAGTATGCCGTATCGGTTCTCGACCAGAGCCAGCGGAGCCAGGTCTTCACCACCGGGCAGACCCAGCTGCTGCGTCAGCCGGAGTTTCAGGACCCGGTGCGGGCCGACGGACTCATGAGCTTGCTGACCGACCAGCGCTCGGAGCTGCCGGTACTGGATGCGGACACGCCCATGCAGATCCTCATCGGACCGGAGAACGTCAACGAGGCCCTCAAGGATGCCAGCGTAGTGGTGGCCAGCTATGACATCGGCGAGAACATGCGGGGTCTCATCGGCGTGGTGGGCCCCACCCGGATGGACTACGCCACCGTAGCCGCCAGACTTACCTATTTTGCCGAGAGCCTGACCAGGATGTTCGGAAAGAATAAGGAATTACCCCCGAAGGAGGAGGACAAACCGTGAACAACAAACATGCGGAGGAGCCCGTGGAGATCACCGAGGAGTACCGCCCCCCGGAGGAGCCCGAGACCTTCCCCGTCACCCGCGAGCAAATGGAAAAGATGGAGGGCCTGGCCGCCCGCGTAGAGGAGTTGGAGGAGCAGCGCCTGCGCCTGTCGGCGGAGTACGCCAACTACCGCCAGCGAACCGCCCGGGAGAAGACGACCATCTATCAGGACGCCAAGGTTGACACCATCGCCCGGTTCCTGGAGGTCTACGACAACTTGGAGCGGGCCGCCGCCCAGCAGGGCGACGAGGACAATGTCCACAAGAAGGGCATGACCATGATCTTCCACCAGCTGGAGTCCGTTCTGGAGAAGCTGGGCGTCACCGTAGAGGACCCGGCGGGGCAGCCCTTTGATCCCATCCGGCACAACGCCGTCATGCACGTGGACAGCGAGGAGCTGGGGGAGGGCGTGGTCGCCCAGGTGTTTCAGAAGGGCTTCCTGCTGGACGGCAGGGTCATCCGCGCCGCCACCGTGCAGGTAGCGAATTAAGAACCTGTATTCCCAATTTTGTTAAAAAATATTTTCTATAGTAGGAGGACAAACACAATGTCTAAAATCATCGGTATCGATCTGGGAACCACCAATTCCTGCGTAGCTGTCATCGAGGGCGGCGAGCCCGTCGTCATCGCCAACGCCGAGGGCAACCGCACCACCCCGTCGGTGGTAGCCTTCTCCAAGACCGGCGAGCGCATGGTAGGCCAGACGGCGAAGCGCCAGGCCATCACCAACCCCGACCGCACCATCGCCTCCATCAAGCGCCAGATGGGCAGCGACTACAAGGTCTCCATCGACGAGAAGAAGTACACCCCCCAGCAGATCAGCGCCTTCATTCTCCAGAAGCTGAAGGCCGATGCCGAGGCCTACCTGGGCGAGAGCGTCACCGAGGCGGTCATCACCGTCCCCGCCTACTTCACCGACTCCCAGCGCCAGGCCACCAAGGACGCCGGTCAGATCGCCGGGCTGAAGGTGGAGCGCATCATCAACGAGCCCACCGCGGCCGCCCTGGCCTACGGCGTGGAGAAGGAGGACACCCAGCGGATCATGGTCTACGACCTGGGCGGCGGCACCTTCGACGTGTCCATCCTGGACGTGGGCGGCGGCGTAGTGGAGGTCTCGGCCACCGCGGGCAACAACCGCCTGGGCGGCGACGACTTCGACGAGTGCGTCATGAAGTACCTGGTGAGCGAGTTCAAGAAGGCCGAGGGCATCGACCTGAGCGGCGACAAGGTGGCCATGCAGCGCCTGAAGGAGGCCGCCGAGAAGGCCAAGATCGAGCTGAGCGGCGTGGCCACCACCAACGTCAACCTGCCCTATATCACCGCCGACGCCACCGGCCCCAAGCACCTGGACGTGACCCTCACCCGGGCCAAGTTCAACGAGCTCACCGCCCACCTGGTGGAGGCCACCATGGGCCCCGTGCGCCAGGCCATGAGCGACGCGGGCCTCAGTGGCAGCGACATCGACCGCGTACTGCTGGTGGGCGGCTCCAGCCGTATCCCCGCCGTGCAGGAGGCCGTCAAGCGCATCACCGGCCGCGAGGGCTTCAAGGGCATCAACCCCGACGAGTGCGTGGCCATGGGCGCGGCCATCCAGGGCGGCGTTCTCAACAAGGAGATGAAGGACATCATCCTGGCGGACGTCACCCCCCTGTCCCTGGGCATTGAGACCATGGGCGGCGTGATGACCCGTCTGGTGGAGCGCAACGCCCACATCCCGTGCAGCTACAGCCAGATCTTCTCCACCGCCTCCGACAACCAGCCCACCGTGGAGATCAACGTCCTCCAGGGCGAGCGCGAGATGGCCGCGGCCAACAAGAGCCTGGGCCGCTTCACTCTGGACGGCATCGCACCGGCCCGCCGGGGCGTGCCCCAGATCGAGGTCAGCTTCGTCATCGACAAGAACGGCATCGTCAACGTCTCCGCCAAGGACCTGGGCACCGGCAAGGAGCAGCACATCACCATCACCTCCTCCTCCAACATGAGCAAGGAGGACATCGACCGGGCCGTGAAGGAGGCGGAGCAGTACGCCGCCGAGGACGCCCGGATCAAGGACGCCGTGGAGGCCCGCAACGCCGCCGACCAGATGGCCTACCAGTCGGAGAAGACCCTGAGCGAAATGGGCGACAAGATCTCCGAGGAGGACCGCACCAGCGTCCAGAGCGCCATCGACAAGCTCAAGGAGACCCTCAAGGGCGAGGACACCGCCGCCATCAAGGCGGACACCGAGGCCCTGCGCCAGGCGTTCTTCGCCGTCAGCGAGAAGCTCTACCAGCAGGCGGGCGGTCCCCAGGCGGGCGGCCCCGACATGGGCGGCCAGCCCGGCGGCGGCGACCAGGGCGGACAGCAGTTCTACGACGCCGACTACAAGGTCGTGGACGACGACGAGAGCAAGTAAGGGCATCAGCTCCAAATGGGACGGGGAATGCTCCCCGCCCCGTTTGGAATGTTTGTGAGAGATCGGATGTGAGAGACTATGGCTGAAAACAAGCGCGATTACTACGAGGTCCTGGGGGTATCCAAGACCGCCACGGACGCGGAGGTCAAGCAGGCCTACCGCAAGCTGGTCAAGGAGCAGCACCCCGACCTGCACCCGGACGACGAGAACGCCGAGGCCCGTTTCCGGGAGATCAACGAGGCCTACGAGATCCTGAAAAACAAGGACAAGCGGGCCCGGTACGACCAATATGGCTTCGCCGGGGTGGACCCCAGCTACGCCGCCAGGAATGGCGGCGGATTCGGCGGGGGCTTTGGCGGAGGCTTCGACGGCAGCGGCTTTGACTTCGGCGACCTGGGGGACATCTTCGGCAGCTTCTTTGGCGGCGGATTCGGCGGGAGCACCCGGTCCCGCACGGGCCCCCAGCGGGGCGACAGCCTGCGCGTGGGCGTGACCATCGCCTTCGAGGAGGCGGCCTTCGGCTGCGAGAAGGAGGTCACCCTGGAGCGGGTGGAGCAGTGCCCGGACTGCAAGGGCACCGGCGCCGCGCCGGGGACCAGCCCGGAGACCTGTCCCGACTGCGGCGGCTCCGGCACCGTCCAGCAGCGGCGGCAGACCCCCATGGGCGTCTTCGCCACCACGGGCCCCTGCCCCCGGTGCGGCGGCAAGGGGAAGATCATCTCCTCCCCCTGCTCCACCTGCGGCGGCTCCGGCCAGATCCGGAAGCGCAAGACCGTCAAGGTCAACATCCCCGCGGGCATTGACAACGGACAGATCATCTCCCTGCGGGGCCAGGGCAACGCGGGGAGGAACGGGGGAAGCGCCGGGGACCTCCAGATCGTGGTGAGCGTCCAGCCCCACCAGCTCTTCCGCCGGGACGGGTCCGACGTGTACTGCGACGCGCCCATCACCTTCACCCAGGCGGTGCTGGGCGGGGAAATGGAGATCCCCACCATCGACGGCAAGGTGTCCTACGCCCTGCCCGAGGGCACCCAGACCGGCACCACCTTCCGTCTGAAGGGCAAGGGCATCCCCAACGTCAACGGCCGGGGCCGGGGCGACCAGTTCGTCACGGTCCACATCGAGACCCCCCGGGGCCTCAACCGGGAGCAGAAGGAGGCCCTTCGGAAGTTCAGCGAGACCTTGAAGGAGCACAACTATAAGGAGCGGAAAAGCTGGTTTGACAAGTTCAAGAAATAGCGCGTGAGGGAGGGAAACCGTATGAAAATTTCCATTGCATCCGACCACGGCGGGTACGACCTGAAGGAGGACCTGCGCACGTGGCTCACAGAGCAGGGCCATGAGGTGGTGGACTTCGGCTGCCACGGCCACGAGAGCTGCGACTACGCCGACTTCTGCGCTCCCGCTGCCCGTGCGGTGGCGGAGGGGACATGCGAGCGTGGGATCGTCATCTGCACCACGGGGATCGGTGCATCGATTACCGCCAATAAGGTGCGCGGCGTCCGCTGCGCTCTGTGCTGCGAGCCTTGGAGCGCCCAGATGACCCGGCGGCACAACAACTCCAACGTCCTGGCCATGGGAGCGGGCTGCGTAGGACCGCTGATGGCCCGGCAGATCGTGGAGGCGTTTCTCACCTTCGCGTTCGAGGGCGGCCGCCACCAGCGGCGCATCGACAAGATTGCATCGGTGGAGAACGAGGCATAGGACAAGGGCCCGTTCGATACAATTACATGAGGAAATCCGTAAGAGCGCGGCCGGGCTTCCGGCCGCGCTTGATACTTTTTCTTGAAAGAAAAAGTATCCAAAAAGAACTTTAGCGCGCTCTTCAGCCACTGCTGTTCCGGCATTTCCGCACGGTAACGAATAGAAGGATCTATAGCAATATTCAAAATTGCTAACAACAACCCCGTAGGGGCGCACAGTGTGCGCCCGCTTTTACCGGAAGCTGCGAGGTATTGTGTGGGCGCACACTGTGCGCCCCTACGGGTGCTGCGAATTTTGAGGATTGCTATAATCGAAAAACACAAGGAGGCGGTCAAAATGAAACGAGCGCTCGCCTGGCTGGCGTCCGTACTGCTGGTGGTCCTGCTCATCAGCTGCGGCCCAGGCGGGAGGGAGACGGTAAACCTGGACGGCTCCACCGCCATGTCCGGCGTGATGGCGGCGCTCCGGGAGGCGTACCGCGGGCGGACCGGGGAGGTACAGATCAACTGCTCCGGCTCCGGGTCCGGGGCGGGCGTCGAGGGGGCGCTGTCCGGGACCTGCGACATCGGCCTCTCCAGCCGGGACCTGACGGCGGAGGAGATCGCCCGCGGGGCCGTGGGCCATGTGCTGGCCCTGGACGGCGTGGCCGTGGTCGTCCACCCGGACAATCCGGTCCGGGACCTGTCCCGCGAGACGCTGGCGGCGCTGTTCACCGGGGACATCCCCCGCTGGACCCAGGCAGGCGGCGAGGACCGCCCCGTGGCGGTCTACGGCCGGGAGGCCGGGTCCGGCACCCGGACGGCCTTCGAGGCGGCGCTGGGCATTACGGACCGGTGCGCCTACCGCAACGAGTGCTGCTCCAGCGGAGACGTGGTGGGGGGCGTGGCCTCCAACCCCAACGCCATCGGCTACGTCTCCCTGTCCGCACTGAGCGATCTGGTGGACGCCCTGGCGGTGGACGGCGTCCCCTGCACGCTGGAGACGGTCCGGGCGGGAACCTATCCCCTCCGCCGCCCCTTCCTGCTGGTGACCCGTGGGGACCCGGCAGGGGCCGCAGGGGATTTCCTGCGCTTCGCCCTGAGCGCGGAGGCGGAGCCCTACCTCGCCCGCGCCGGGGCGGCCGCACCGGAGGAGGCCTAGCCTATGGGACGAGGAAGCGACCGGGCCGCCCGCTGCCTGTTTTTTCTCTGCGCACTGACCACGGCGGCGGCGCTGCTGCTCATTGCGGCATATCTCATCCTGGCGGGCCTCCCGGCCCTCCGGGAGATTGGATGGAAGGACTTCCTGCTGGGGAAAATCTGGGACTCCGCCCATGCGGAACATCCCCAGTTTGGGATCCTGCCCCTGCTGCTGACCTCCCTCTACGGTACGGCCGGGGCCGTGGTGCTGGGCGTGCCCCTGGGCGTGCTGACGGCCCTGTTTCTCTCCAAGGCCGCGCCGCCGAAGCTGGCGGCGGTGATCCGGTATCTGGTGCGGCTGCTGGCGGGGGTCCCGTCGGTGGTGTGCGGACTGGTGGGCATGACGGTGCTGGTGCCGTTCCTCCGGGAGCGGCTGGACCTCCCTGCCGGGGACGGACTGCTTGCGGCGGTGCTGGTGCTGGCCGTGATGCTCCTGCCCTCGGTGGTGGAGATGTCGGAGGACGCCCTTGCGGCGGTCCCCCGGACCTACGAGGAGGCCAGCCTGGCCCTGGGGGCCACGGAGGCGGAGACCTGGTTCCGGGTATCCCTCCCCGCCGCGGGGAGCGGCGTGGCCGCCGCCGTGGCGCTGGGGGCGGGCCGCGCCGTGGGGGAAGCCGTGGCGGTGCTCATGGTGGCGGGGAACGCGGCCAATATGCCCTCCCTGCTGGGGAGCGTCCGCTTCCTCACTGCGGGCGTGGCCCTGGAGATGGGCTACGCCGCCGCCGGGAGCCTGCGGCAGCAGGCTCTCTTCTCCATCGCACTGGTGCTGTTCCTGCTGGTCGTGCTCATCAACATCCTGCTCTATCTGGCCCGAGGAAGGGGGGCGCGGCCGTGAGAAACCGCCGTGTGGAGAACCTGCTGATCAAAGCCCTGCTATGGCTGAGCGCCATGGGCGTATCCCTGCTGCTGCTGGCGGTGGCGGGATACGTCTGCTTCCGGGGCGCGGGGAATATCACCCTGGCGCTGCTGACGGAGGAAGAGCGCTTCCTGGAGGGCACCGCCGGTCTCCTGCCCGCCATCCTCAACACCCTGTTCGTCATCGCCGCCTCCCTGGCGGTGGTGCTGCCCCTGGGGGTGGGGGCCGCCGTCTACCTGACGGAGTACGCGAAAAACCGGTGGCTGGTGGGCGCGGTGGAGTTCGCCGCCCAGGTGCTCTCGGGGATTCCCTCCATTCTCTACGCCATGCTGGGCGCGCTGGTGTTCTGCCGGCGGCTGGGCTTGCAGAAGACCCTTCTGGCGGGGGCTCTCACCCTGGCAGTCATGACGCTGCCCACGGTGCTGCGCACCACCCAGGAGAGCCTGAAGGCCGCCCCCCGGTCCTATCGGGAGGCGGCGCTGGGACTGGGGGCCGGGCTCTGGCCCATGATCCGGACGGTGGTCCTCCCCGCCTCTGCGGACGGCGTGGTCACCGGGTGCATCCTGGCGGCGGGCCGGGTGGTGGGGGAGACGGCGGTGCTGCTGTATACCGCCGGACTCTCCATGGCCATGCAGAACTTCTCCGGCATCCAGGGCCTGCTCCACGCCTCCGGGACCACCCTCTCCACCGCGCTGTACGTCTACGCCAAGGAGCGCGCGGACTTTGCCTCGGCTTTCGCCGCCGCCACGGTCCTGCTGGCAATCACAGCGGTCATCAACCTGGCCGCCGCCGCCGTGGGAAGGAGGGTGCGCCGTGTCTGAACCGATCCTGCTCTCCGCCCGGGCGCTGGATTTCTACTACGGCCCCGTCCGGGCGCTCTCCAATATCTGTCTGGACGTCCCCGCCCGGTGCATCACGGCCCTTATCGGCCCCTCCGGGTGCGGGAAGTCCACCTTCCTGCGGTGCCTGAACCGGATGAACGACCTGATCCCCGGCGCGAGGGCGGAGGGGTCCCTGACCTTCCACGGCCGGGAGATCTACGCCCGGGGGGTGGATGTCACCGCGCTGCGCCGCCGGATCGGCATGGTGTTCCAGAAGCCCAACCTGTTCCCCATGTCCATCTACGACAACGTGGCCTACGGTCCCCGGCTCCACGGGGTGCGCAGCCGCGCCGCCCTGGACGAGACGGTGGAGCGCTCCCTGCGCTCTGCGGCCATCTGGGAGGAGGTGAAAAACCGGCTCCGCCGCCCCGCCCTGGGCCTCTCCGGCGGACAGCAGCAGCGGCTTTGCATCGCCCGGGCGCTGGCGGTAGAACCGGAGGTGCTGCTGCTGGACGAGGCCACCAGCGCCCTGGACCCCCTCTCCACCGCCCGGATCGAAACACTGCTGGGGGAGCTGAAGACCCGGTACACCCTGGTACTGGTGACCCACAACATGCAGCAGGCCGCGCGGGTCTCCGACCGGACGGCGTTCTTCCTCAACGGGGAGCTGGTGGAGACGGGGTCCACGGACCGGATCTTCTCCATGCCCCGGGACCGGAGGACAGAGGCGTACCTCACAGGCCACTTCGGATAAAAAACGCCACTCCTTTTCCTTGTTTGTAAAATATACTTGACAAATCATCGGACATGTTTTACAATAGCAGCAGAAAGGGGGAGATAGAAATGAGCAAGGAATCCCAAACCATCATTACGGTAGGACTGATACTGTTTGCGATTCTGGCGTGGCTGTGGCCGTTTGTGGCCGCGATGCAGATGGAATTGGAGGCGCGCAGGAAGCGCGGGGAACCGCCGGAGTATGACGAACGCCAGCGCATCGCCCGACTGCGGGCGGGGAACCATGCGCTGTTTGTGCTGCTGGGCTTTCTCGGCGTGTGGATGGTGGCGGACCAATTGGGTTGGTTCCCCTGGACGGGTTCCACGCTGGATCTGACTCTGTGTGCGCTGCCGCTGGCCTGGGGCGTGTGGATGGCGGACTGCATCCTCCACGACGCGTTCGTCACCTGGAAGGACAAGCGGAAGGATGCCAACGCCACGGCGCTGACCCTCTGCATCCCAATGATATTCTTCGTCCGGTCGTTCTGCGTCTCCGGGTACTGCGCATCCTGGGCGCCTTTCGTATTTGCCTGCGCCAACGCACTGATCCTTGTGGGTGTGGTGCTTTATAAATACCGGAAGGATCAGAAAGCGGAAATCGAGGACACACCATGAAAAACCTCCGTCTCCGCTCCGCCCGCGCCGCCAAGGGTCTGAGCCAGCAGGCTCTTGCGGACCTGGTAGGCGCGTCCCGCCAGACCATCAACGCCATCGAGCAGGGGGACTATAACCCCACCATCAACCTGTGCATTGCCATCTGCAAGGCGCTGGATAAGACTCTGGACGACCTGTTCTGGGACAAGGAGCAAGCAGACCGTTGAGCCGTCAACGCAGCGCAGCATCTCGGAGGGGCCCCCCAGCACGGCGTGAGCCGTGCGGCCGAATATAGAGCGAAAAAATACAGGGCGAAGCGAACGCTTCGCCCTTTTCCGCGCCCTCAAGCAGTAAAAGGCCGTAGGATGGAGCAGACACTCCACCCCACGGCCCGTAGGGCAACTAAAAAGTTTTTCTTTTTGGTACTTTTTCTTTGTTCACAAAGAAAAAGTACGCCCCCACGCCCTACTTCCCGAAATTCTCGATGATGTCCACGATCTCCGCGCCGATGCGCTTCTGGGCCTCCTTGGTGGCGGCGCCGATGTGGGGGGTACAGGAGACGTTGGGGTGGGAGTAGAGCGCGGCGTTGGTGGCGGGCTCGTCGGCGTAGACGTCCAGACCGGCGGCGCGGACCTTGCCGGAGTTGAGGGCCGCCAGCAGGTCGTCCTCGTTGACGTTGTCGCCCCGGGAGGTGTTGACGAACACCAC
>CAJUPS010000024.1 GCA_910588045.1 uncultured Oscillospiraceae bacterium
TAGAACCGTGCGCAGAAGTAAGCACCGGCATCGGCCCACGGCACTGGAGATAGACTGGAAATCTAAAGGTCGTAGCGTAAACAATACCCCCCGTAATCAGGGGATTCTCAAGGGCGGCGTAGCCCCCTTGAGGGTGCTTTTGGTTCTTTTCGCACAAGCGAAAAGAACGCCCGCCCGGCAGGGCCGCAATAATATGGGGGAACCGGGGGCAGAGCCCCCGGTATTGTATTAAAGCTTCCCCTGCTCCCGATAGGCCTGTACCGTGTCGGGCAGCCCCCACAGATTGATGAACCCTGTAGCATCATTCTGGTTATAGTCACTCTCTTCAAAAGTGACCAGCTTCTCGGAATAAAGGCTCTCCGGCGACGTCACGGAAGAAGTAATGATATTCCCCTTGTAGAGCTTCAATTTCACCTGCCCGGTGACGTGCTCCTGGGTCTTGACCGCAAACGCCTGGAGGCACTCCCGCAAGGTGGTAAACCACTTCCCATTATAGAGCAAATCAGCAAAATCTACCGCCAGCTTACTCTTCATGTGCTTGGTGTCCTTATCCAGCGTAATCATCTCCAGCACCTCGTGGGCACGATAGAGAATCGTGCCGCCAGGGGTCTCGTAGAGACCCCGGTCCTTCATGCCTACCAGACGGTTCTCCACGATGTCCAGCAGACCGATACCGTTGGCTCCGCCCAGCTTGTTGAGCTTGCGGATGATGTCGCTGGCCTTCAACTTCTCCCCGTCGATCGCCACCGGCACGCCCTTGACAAAGTCAAGGGTCACATAGGTGGGCGCGTCGGGCGCCATGGCGGGAGAGACGCCCATCTCCAGAAAACCGGGCTTATCATACTGGGGCTCGTTGGCCGGGTCCTCCAGGTCCAGTCCCTCGTGGCTCAGGTGCCACAGGTTCTTATCCTTGGAGTAGTTCGTCTCCCGGCTAATCTTCAAGGGGACGTTGTGGGCCTCCGCGTAGTCGATCTCCTCGTCACGGCCCTTGATGGACCACTCCCGCCAGGGGGCAATGATGGTCATCTCGGGGGCAAAACGCTTGATGGCCAGCTCAAAGCGGACCTGGTCATTGCCCTTCCCGGTACAGCCGTGGGCAATGGCGTCCGCCCCCTCCTTCTTGGCGATGTCCACCAGCCGCTTGCCAATGATGGGGCGGGCAAAGGCCGTGCCCAGCAGGTAGTCCTCGTACTTGGCCCCCATCATCATGGAGGGCACGATCACGTCGTCCACCATCTCGTCCACAAGATCCTCAATATACAGCTTGGACGCGCCCGTCTTGATGGCCTTCTCCTTCAGGCCCTCCAGCTCGTCGCCCTGGCCTACGTCGGCCGCTACGGCGATAATCTCCGGGTTGTTGTAGTTCTCTTTCAGCCAGGGAATAATAATAGATGTATCCAGCCCGCCGGAATAGGCCAGGACGATTTTCTTGATCTCTTTCTTGCTCATGACGATGTATGTCCTCCATTTCAAAAATGTGGGTTACTTATTTGATGTGTATATATATTACTGCTGCGCGTTTTTTTATGCAATGCAAAGTTTTCATGAATTACAGGGGGCACAACGGTTTTCCCTTGTGCATTTTACCGGCAAAATTTTCTTTGTGTGGTGATTCATCTGTTTTTCTTCCTGCGTCCCCCAGAATCGACGGCCAATTTTTATGAGAATCATGCGGCATATCCTGCATATTATTACTTGCCGCTCCACTTAGCGGGCGGGACCGGCCGGTAAAACGGCGGGTAATTCCGCTTCAAAAAAGAGACATGTAGTGCAAATTGTATAAATAATTTCCGGAAAATTAGAGGGAATGTGCATGGTTAAGTGGTTCCCCTTTTGGTATAATCGGTATACTGCATACCCCCCAATCCGCCGCGACCTGCGGCGGGCAACATTTTAGGAGGTACATTCCAATGAAGAAAAACCCGACGGCGAGCGCAGAGTACACCAGTCCCTACGAGTTCCGCGGACGGATTCCTCTGCGTCAGGCAATCCCTCTGGGCCTACAGCACGTGCTGGCCATGTTCGTTGGCAACCTGACGCCGCTGATGATTATCTGCGGTATCTGCGGCATTACCAGCGACCACCCGGAGATCTACGTGACCCTGCTGCAAAATGCCATGCTGGCGGCGGGCATCATTACCCTGATCCAGCTCTGGTCCATTGGCCCCATAGGCGGACAGGTGCCCGTCATCATGGGCACCAGCTCCGGCTTCCTGGGCGTCATGAAGGGCGTGGCCGCCAACGCCGCTCTGGGCGGCGGACTGATGTCCTACGGCGCCATCATCGGCGCGGGCATGATCGGCGGCCTGTGTGAGGCGGCGCTGGGCTTCTTTATCAAGCCCCTGCGGAAGTTCTTCCCCCCGGTGGTCACCGGAAGCGTGGTGCTGGCCATCGGGTTGAGCCTCATCAGCGTGGGCGTCAACTCCTTTGCCGGGGGCAGCGGGGCCAAGGACTTCGGCTCTGTGCCCAACCTGCTGCTGGGACTGCTGGTGCTGACGGTCATCGTGGTCCTCAAGCACTTCACCAAGGGCATCACCTCCACCTCCTGCATCCTCTGCGGCATTATTGTGGGCTATATCGTGGCCTCCCTCATGGGCCTGGTCATGCCCCACGAGCTGGTGGACGCCGAGGGGAACGCCTATGTCGCATCCTGGTACGTCAACTGGGCCAAGATCGGCCAGGCCAAATGGTTCTCCATTCCCCAGATCCTGCCGGTAAAGCCGGTATTCAATCTCCATGCGATCCTCTCCATCCTCATCATGTTCCTGGTCACGGCCGTGGAGACCATCGGCGACATCTCCGGGTGCATCGAGGGCGGCATGGGCCGGGAGGCCACCGCCAAGGAGCTCTCCGGCGGCGTCATCTGCGACGGCATTGGCTCCTTTATCTCCTCTATGTTCTCCTCCCTGCCCACCACGTCCTTCTCCCAGAATGTGGGCCTGGTCACCATGACCAAGGTGGTCAACCGGATGGCCCTGACCTGCGGGGCGGTGTTCCTGGTCCTGGCGGGGCTCTCCCCCAAGCTGGCGGCGGTGATCTCCATCATGCCCCAGAGCGTCCTGGGCGGCGCGGCGGTGATGATGTTCGCCTCCATCGCGGTATCCGGCATCAAGCTGCTGACCAAGTATGGCATCACCAACCGGGTTGTCACCATCGTGTCCATCGCCATGGGTCTGGGCTTCGGCCTGGGCGCCACCTCCGGCGCACTGGCGGGTCTGCCCCAGGCGGTACAGCTGATTTTCGGCGGCTCGGGTATCGTGCCCGCTGCGGTGCTGGCCATCATCCTCAACATCGCCATCCCCAAGGAGCAGGAGGACCTGGACAATGAGGCCAGAGTAAACGGCACAGCTTCCTAAAAGTTTCGGGCCGCCCTTTTCAAAGGGCGGTGGGTCCAGGGCAAAGCCCTGGCCGCACTCGCAAGTGCGGAACCCCCAAAAGCCGCGCCCGAAAAAATCCAGCAAAGAGCAAAATCCCAAAACTGCGCGGCTTTCGCGCGCATTTGCCGCTGCGCGGCAAACAGCGCCGGGAGTTCCCGTCAACTCCTGCTTCGCATCACCAACACCCACATAGCTGCAACCGGCCCCGGGGCACACCGCCCCGGGGCTTGCTCGATGTCTTTATTTTTCCTTAATATCCCATAATACCTCTTGACAAGATGCACTATGCGTTGTATAGTATCGTGTGAAAGGGGGCATGGCCGTGATTGATCCACAACTGAAGCGGGGTCTGCTGGACGTCTGCGTGCTTTCCCTTCTGCGGCGGGGGGACTCCTATGGGTATCAGATCATCAAGGACCTCTCCGGCTGTATCGAGATTTCGGAATCCACCCTCTACCCCATTCTCCGCCGTCTGGAGAGCGGAGGGTGCCTGACCGTCTACTCCGTGGAGCACAGCGGCAGGCTGCGGAAGTTTTACCGCATCACCCCCGAAGGGGTGAAAGTCATTGGGCAGTTCCTGGAGAGCTGGCCGGAAATCCAGAGAATATATGATTTAATAAAGGAGTGTGCCGGAGATGACACGAGCGCAGTTTCTCAATGATTTGTACCGCCGCCTGAGCGGGAGCGGAATGAAGAAGGAGCAGGCCGAGCAGCACCTCACCTACTACGCCGAAATGCTGGCCGACCGCATGGAGGAGGGCATGAGCGAGGACGACGCCGTAGGCAGCATGGAGGACGTGGAGACCATCGCCCGGCGTATCCTGGAGGAGGAGCGCCTGCCCTACCGGCCTTTGGAAAAAACCGTAAAGCCGCCGGAGTACCCGGACGTCCCCAAGCCGGAGGGTGACGGTGGGAAACGGGTCTATCAGGTCCCCAAAAAGTGGAACCGGCGGCGGGTCATCCAGGTTGCGCTGTGGACCTTGGCCATCCTCATCGCTTTAGGGGCCGCCAGCCGGTGGATCCTGCGGCGGGTCTTCTTCCGGGCGCCCGATACGCCTACTGACATAACCGAGGTGTCCTACGGCCCGCAAGCGCCCGATATACCCGCCGATGTAGGTGCAGAGGCCGCTCCACAAGCGCCCTATGCGTACGAATACGCCTATGCAGACGCGCCCTACATGGAGGGCTATGAGTACAGCAGCGGAGAGTACATCTTTGACTATGAGGAGGTCAGCAGCATAGACATCCAGTGGGCCAGCGGCATGGTGTATGTGCAGAGCTGGAGCGGGGACAGCGTCCAGATCCAGGAGTACGCCCAGACCGAGCTCAGCGACCGGACCAGGATGTCCTGTATCGTAGATGACCAAACCCTGGAGATCCGCTACCGGAACGGCAGCAGCTGGGGCAATGTGAGGGGCAGCAAGTGGCTGACCGTCCTGGTGCCCGACGGGATGCTGACGGAACTGGACATTGAGACCATCTCCGCCGATGTGCAGCTGTACGGCCTGGAAGTCAAGGAGCTGGACGTGAGCACCACCAGCGGAGATCTCAACACTGAGGAGTGCTATGCGCAGACGGCGGAGCTGTCCACCACCAGCGGGGACGTCTCCGGGACGGTGGTCTCCAATGACCTGGAGGTCTACTCCATCTCCGGGGATATATGCCTCTACTCCAAGGAGACACTGGAGCGCGCGAAGCTGGCGACCACCAGCGGAACCGTCTTCCTCTCCCTGGAGGACGCCGCCGCCCAGTCCATCGGCGTGAGCAGCGTCAGCGGGGACATCTCCCTGAGCCTGCCCTACGAACTGGGCTTCACGCTGAACTATTCCACCGTCTCGGGGGACCTTACCGACATTATGGACGCAGCCCTTCAGGATGGGAAGTACGTCCGCAATGGCGGCGGATGTGCGATCAAGGTGGAGACCGTCAGCGGAAACCTGGAGATTTTCTGATGGGGTTGCCCTTTGTCGGGAGTTGTGGTACAATCTCTCTGTTACTTTATGCGGGAGGTTTACCCTTATGAATCCCTTTGACGAGATCGAGCTCCAGGACTGCCCCTGCTGCCACGGCACGGGCGTCATCGAGGAGGAGGGCGGCTGGTGCGTGTATGTGCAGTGCGTGGACTGCGGCAGCCACACCGCCGAGCTGTCCTTCAAGGATGAAACCGAGCGCCTGGACGCCGCCCGGCGGGTGGCGCGGAACTGGAACATGGGGAAGGTCATCTACCCGGGTCCAGGGGACTGAGAGCAAGCAAAAAGAGCCCGGAGGTGTGCGCCTCCGGGCTCTGTCTTATATGCTGACTTATTGTGCGGAGCAAAGGCTGACGGGAACTCCCGCCGCTGTTTGTCGCCCCCGGCGACAAATACACGGGAAAGCCGCGCAATTTGGGGATTTTGCTTTTAGATAGATTTTTTTCGGGCGCGGCTTTTGGGGATTCCGCGCTCTGCGGAGCGCGGCCAGGGGCGCTGCCCCTGGACTCCGCCACCTTTGAAAAGGTGGACGAAACTTTTATTATGCGTCGATGCCCCGGCTGGTCAGGTACTTCTTGACCATCAACGCCACCTTGAAGGTGATGGCATCATCGAACTCCCGCAGGTCCAGACCCGTGAGCTTCTTGATCTTCTCCAACCGGTACACCAAAGTGTTGCGGTGAACGAACAGTTTCCGGGCCGTCTCGGAGACGTTGAGGTTGTTCTCAAAGAACTTGTGAATCGTGAACAAGGTCTCCTGGTCCAGCGAGTCAATGGGGTTCTTCTTGAAGACCTCCACCAGGAACATCTCGCACAGGGTGGTGGGCAGCTGGTAAATCAGACGGCCAATGCCCAGGTTTTCATAATTGATGATGTACTTCTCCGTGTCGAAGACCTTCCCCACCTCGATGGCGATCTGGGCCTCCTTGTAGCTCTTGGCCAGGTCCCGCAGGTGTAGGGCCACCGTGCCGATGCCCACGACCACGCGGCCGTCGCCGCCTACCCGCAGGCTGTCCTCCAGCAGGGAGGCCACGCGCTGGATCTCCTTCTCGCCGCCGTTCTCCGGCAGCTGGTGGATCAGCGCCACGTCGCTGTCCCCTACGCTGAGAACAAAGTCGTTCTGCCGGTCCGGGAACAGGCCCTGAACCACGTCCATGAGGGCGGCGTCGCCGTCCTCCAGCTGGCGGACCAGGAACACACTCCGGGGCACCTCCGGCGCCACATGGAGCTCCTTGGCCCGCATGTAGATGTCGCTGAGGAGGATGTTGTCGGAAATGATATTCTTGATAAATGAGCCGCGGTCGTGCTTTTCCTCGTAGTGGTTCTTTGCCTCGTTGAGCGCCACACCGGCCATGGAGCACACGGTGTGGCTGGCCTCGTCCTCCCCCATGGTGAACACGGCGTAGTCAAAACGGGAGCCCCAGCCCCCCAGGGCCCGGAAGGTCCGGCCATCCGTGGTGGTGACGGCGCCGTCCGCCTGGTTGATATGCGCCACGTACTCCGGCCACTTTCTCCCGATCAGTCCCAGATCACTACAGGAAATTACGGTTCCCTCCCCGTCGATTACGCCCACTACCCGGTCGGTGGCCTCCTTGATCTGCAGGACAACATTCTGAAAAATTCTTCCTGACATAGCGGTTCTCCTCCATCAGCAGTCATTCCATCGCTTTGTGCAATCTGTCGGGCTTGTTTTTATTATACCGTGCCCTTCGACACTTTGCAAGACATTTTTTCTTTTTTCCACAAAAAAACTCAATTCATTTTGGCTGATTTGTAAGTTTCCCGTCTTTTCAAGGTTTTCCGCCGATTTTTATAACTTCTTCCCCGGTCAAAAGACGAAATTCCCCCGGTTTTAGCGACGCATCCAGCACAAGTGTTCCCATGGACAGTCGCTTCAACCGGCAGACTGCCGCGCTCCGACTGGCAATCATCCGTTTGATTTGGTGAAATTTCCCCTCGTGCAAAGTGACCAACGCCTCGGTGCCGTCCCCCAGGACCTCCAGCCCTGCCGGGCGGCAGGCCGTGCCGTCCGCCAGGACGATGCCCGCAGCGAAGGCGGCGGCGTCCTCCGCCGTCAGAGGCCGGTCGGTACGGATGCAATAGACCTTGTCCACATGCTTTTTAGGGGAGAGCAATCGGTGGGCCAGGTCGCCGTCGTTGGTCAGCAGCAGCAGACCCTCGCTGTCCTTATCCAGTCTCCCCACGGGAAAGAGCCCTCGCCGCCGCAGGTCGGGGGGCAGCAGGTCCAGCACCGTCTCCTGACGGGCATCCTCTGTGGCGGAGAGCACGCCGGGGGGCTTATGGAGCATGACATAGGTGTACTGCCGGATGTCCGGCTCCTCCCCGTCCACCAGGACGCGGGAGAGGGCGGGGTCCAGTTTCTGCTCCGGTGCGGCAGCGGGGACGCCGTCCACCAGGACCCGGCCCTCCTTGACGAGACTCTTGACCTCCCGCCGGGACCAGCGGCCCGTGGAGGCAAGCAGTTTGTCCAAGCGCTCCATAGCATCCACTCCCTCATCATTAAAAGTTTCGTCCACCTTTTCAAAGGTGGCGGAGTCCAGGGGCAGAGCCCCTGGCCGCGCTCCGCAGAGCGCGGAACACTCCAAAAGCCGCGCTCAAAAAAATCTCACAGGCAGTACAAGCCCGCCAATAATATATATGATATGGAGAGAAAACGCAACAGAAAAAAGCGGAGGGCGCAAAAAAAGTACGCCGCAGAAGCGGCGCACTTTGCATCAATCAAAACTTCTCTAGTTGCTGTGTCCCAGCAGGTCCTTCCCGCGTACCAGGGGGCCGTGGTACGCGTAGTAGTCCACGTCCATCCAGACGTGCTCTGCCACCACTTCCTGGCCCTTGTACTCCGTCACCTTGTCCTGCCCCGCCCAGATGGCGGAGAACAGCAGGCCGTACCAGCCCACTACAAGGGCAATAAATCCTATTACTGCCACAAGGAACCACCGGCCTACCGTCTCGATACGCCATACGAACACGCCCGCCCATACCAGCAGCGCCAGCACACCCGCCACGTAGGCAAATCCAAGGGGCAGCTTCACGCAGCTGCGCCAGGCCAGGCCGTTGGCCGACAGGAGCAGTCCGCCGCCGCCCGCCACGACCAGCGGCAGGGCCAGCAGGGCGAAGATGCCCCAGGCCAGGAATTTTTTCTTACCGGAGGTTCGGAGGGCAACCAGCAGGGCGGCAAGGGGCGGCAGGAAAAATATTTCGATGTAGAAAAGCATTTCTTTAGCCTCCCTTCCGCATCCCCAGATAATAGCTCCCCTCCAGCAGTTCCGTACCGCGGAGGAGCGGGCCGTGGCAGATATAGTAGTTACTACCGCTGTCCAGGGGCGGGCTCGATTCTACAACGCGCTGTCCGTTCCGCTCGATCACGCGCTCGTATGGGATACTGATGCGAAACACGAAGCGTCCGGCAACCCCAACAATCAGGCACAGAAGTCCGATGGCCATGAGTACCACGCACTGGTGCAGGCTCTCCTTGGGCTGCTGCCACAGGAGGACGCCCGTCCAGACCAGCAGAGCGATGGCGGCTACGGCCGGGAAGATGATGCAGCACTGGTTGACGCCTGCCCGCCATGTCAGCCCCTGGGACGCCAGCACTGTCCGGTCCAGGATGGGGATCAATATGGCTGCCCCCACGAGGGCCAGGGCGCCCCGCTTCAGCCACGTTGGCATCTTTTTCATCCGTTCTCCTTCTTTTCTGTACGCATATGGAGACAGAGTGCAATCAGGTTCAGCGCGATGCCCAGAAAGACCGCCCAGACGCTCAGCTTAGCCAGTGTGGGCTCCACGTCCAGCAGCGAGTCCACCAGCCACTCCTGCACATAACCGTTGATCTCCAGAAGCGCGCACATCATCGCCAGCAAACCGCAGGACAGGCTGGCAAACAGGAGGATCTGCCACCCCCGGCGCTTTCCCATTGCTCCCCGGATCAAATTGATAAGGACCAGGATAAATGCGGCGGCGCCCAGCGGCATCCAACCAAACATCAACATCCCTGATCTCCCTCCCCCACGTACTCCAGCAAATCCCCCGGCTGGCAGTCCAGGGCCTTGCAGATCGCCTCCAGGGTAGTGAAGCGCACCGCCTTGGCCTTGTTGGTCTTCAGGATGGACAGATTGGCGATGGTCACGTCCACCTGCTCGGAGAGCTGGCTGAGGGACATCTTCCGCTTCGCCAGCATCACGTCCAGATTTACAATGATCGGCATGAATCCGCCCCCTTTCTCAAATGGTCAGATCGTTCTCCGACTTCATGTCGGCAGCTTTCAGCACCAGGTGACTGAGCAGGAACGCCGCCAGGGCAATAGCCAGCCCCACCGTGCACACCATCAGCCCCGTGACCCAAATGGGCGACCCTACCAGGATCTCCAGCGTCACCGTGCCCACCGCGCAGTAGCCCGTGTCCACCAGGGCGCAGAAGCCAATGCCGGAGAGCCGCGAGGCGTTCTTGTGGCAGAAGGAGTTGTCCCGACCAATCTCCGTGCAGATCTGCCAGAACAGCACCAGGGCGATGGCAATGGGGATGGCGCTGAGACTGAAAGCGATAAGCCCCGGCGTGACCAGCCAGGACGCATCATAGTTCAGCCGCCCAGGCTCCTCCAGCAATAGAATCCTCTGGGGGAAAACTACAATATAAAAAAATGCCGTCATCGCCGCCAGAAAAAGAATCGTGCCCTTTAGGGTGCGCACCAGTCCTACTCGTTTCATGTTTCTTCCTCCTTGTGTGGTTGTGCCCATATCCTACCACGGAAATTTTTGTTTGTCAATATATTTTTATTGATATTCCATAAAAATATTGTCCTTTACCAGAATCTGCCGTTATGGTATAATAGGAGCACAAACACAAAGGAGGACCATCTGACATGATCGGATTGGCATACGCCCTGAAAGGGGAAATCAGGAGCCTGCTGCGCTCTGCGGATGCAAAACCGCTGGAGACCGCCAGCGGCGTGGCCGTATATGAGATCGAACCCGGCATCCTGGCCTATCTGGGCGGCGTGGGCAAGGTAAACGCCGCCATGAGCGCACAGCTCTTTATCGACCGCTATCACCCGGACTGGATCATCAACGCCGGATGCGCGGGCAGCTTCCTGGACCTGCCCATCGGGACCATCGTCTTAGCAAAGGACTTCGTCCAGCACGACGTGGACACCACTGCCATGGGGGACCCCATCGGGATGGTCTCCACCGTGGACCGGGTGGACTTCCCTACCAGCGAATGGGAGCGGCTCAGCGGGATCCTCACCGCCCAGGGGGTTGCCCACCAGGTGGGTCGGGTGGCTACCGGGGAGGTATTCATGACCCGGGGAGAGCGGGCGAATTGGGTAGCACGGACCTTCTCCCCCATGCTCTGCGAGATGGAGGGCGGGGCCATTGCACAGGTCTGTATGCGCAATGCGGTCAGATTTACCGCGTTGAAGTCCGTCTCCGACCGGTTGTGCCAGGAAAACAACGCGGAGGAATACTTCAACTACGGCGAGGCGATGGCGAAGCTCAACGCGGTTGTGCTGCCGTTCGCGCGGGAGCTGGCGAAATAATGAAGCGACCCCGGAGGAACGTCCTCCGGGGCCTTGATCTGTCTTATTCCAGCGCCGCCTGGGTTGCTTCCCTGCGGTACTGGTGGGTATAAAGGCTGTAGTATTCTCCCTGCTTGGCCATCAGCTCCTCGTGGGTGCCGCTCTCGCGAATCTGCCCGTCGTGAATCACCAGGATCCGTCCGGCAGACCGGATGGTGCTCAAGCGGTGGGCCACCACGAAACTGGTGCGGCCCGCGAGAACCGTCTGGATGGCGTCCTGGATCAGGGCCTCCGTCTCCGTGTCGATGCTGCTGGTGGCCTCGTCCAGCACGAAGATCTTCGGGTCCGCCAGCAGCACCCGGGCCAGGCTCAGGAGCTGCTTCTGCCCGGTGGACAGCTTGCCTCCCCCCTCGCCCACCTGGGTATCGTACCCCTTGGGCAGGTTCAGGATGAACTCCTCCGCGTGGACCAACTGGGCGGCACGGCGGATCTCCTCGTCGGTGGCGTCCGGCTTGGCGAAGCGCAGATTGTCCGCAACGGTGCCGGAGAACAGGTGGGGCGATTGGAGCACATACCCCAAACTGGATTGCAGCCACAGCTGACTGCGCTGGCGGTAGTCCGTACCGTCGATACGCACCTCGCCCTCGCTGGGCTCGTAGAAGCGGCAGACCAGGTTGACGATGGTGGTCTTCCCCGCGCCGGTCTCCCCCACCAGGGCGATGTTCTGTCCCGGCTCCACCGTGAGATTGAAATTGTACAGGACCTCCTCCCCGCTCTTGTAGCGGAAGGTCACGTCCTTGAACTCCACCTTGCCATGGATGTCCGGCCAGTTCTCCCGCTTGCCGTGGAACAGGTCGCCGTAGCGGGCCTCGATCTCCGGGCTGTCCTTGACGTCGGACTGGGTGTCCAGCAGGTCGATGACCCGCTCGGCGCTGGCCTGGGCGGCCTGCATCTCCGCCAGGATGCCCGCTAGCTGCTGGATGGGGTCGAAAAGCTGGGTGGTGTAGCTGATGAACGCCGCCAGGGTGCCGATGTCGATGATCCCGGCGAACACCTCCACGCCGCCCCGCCACAGGGCCAGGGCGGTGGCGATGGCCCCCAGGTTGATGACCAGGGGCATGAACGTACTGTTGAGGACGGCCGCCTTCACGGCGGCGGACTTCAGATCGCCGGTGACGGCCTCAAACTCCACCTGGGCCGCGTCCTCCCGGGCCAGGGTCTTGTTGGTCACCGCGCCCATGACGCCCTCGTTGAAGGCCCCGGTGATGCGGCTGTTGGCCTTGCGGACGATGCGCTGCTGGCGCAGGATACGCCGCTGGAAGAACAGGCACAGCACCGCCAGCACCGGCGTGATGGCCAGCACCAGCAGGCCCAGCTTCCAGTTCATCGTCAGCAGCACGGTCACCACGCCCACGGCGAAGGTCAGCGACCACATCACGTCCACGATGCTCCAGGCGATCATCTCCGAGAGCCGGGACACGTCGCTGCCCAGACGGGCCATGAGCCATCCCACGCTGGTGGTGTCGTAGTAACTGAAGGAGAGCTGCTGCAAGTGGGTGAACGCCTCCTGGCGGATGTCGTAGCTGATGTCCATCTCCAGCCGCCCGGCCCCCCGGACGAAGAGCATCACGCCCAGGCCCTGGACGATGACCAACGCGATATAGAGGGCCCCGAACAGGGGCAGCCCCTCGGTGGTCTCCCCCCCGATGAAGTGGTTGATGGCGTAGCGGGTAAAGAGCGGGTACGCCAGGTCCGCGCCGGAGACCACCAGCAGCACCAGGATGGTGCGGATGACCCGGGCCTTGTACCGCAGGCCGTAGCTCGCCAGGCGCTTCCAGACCTTCAGGTCAATTTTTTCGTTGTCCGCGTGTCGGATTTCCTCTCTCATCATACGGCCTCACCTCCCTCCAACTCATTCTGGATGGTGCAGATGCGCCGGTACAGGCCCTCCTGGGATGCCAGCTCCCGGTGGGTGCCCTGCTGGGCGATCTTCCCGTTCTCCAGTACCAGGATGCTGTCCGCGCCCCGCAGGGTGGAGATCCGGTGGCTGATGAGGATGGTGGTGCCCGTGTCCCGCTTGAGCAGGGCCTCCCGGATAGCGGCGTCCGTCTCCGCGTCCACGGCGCTCAGGGAGTCGTCAAAGATGCAGATGGGCGTCTTCTGGACCAGCATCCGGGCGATGGCCACCCGCTGCTTCTGCCCGCCGGAGAGGGTCACGCCCCGCTCGCCCACCATGGTGTCGTAGCCCTGGGCGAAGCCCTCGATCACATCGTGGATACAGGCCGTCCGGGCGGCGTCGAACCGCTCGGCCTCGCTGGCGGAGGAGTCCCCCAGGGCGATGTTCTCCCCGATGGTACGGCTGAACAGGAAGGGCTCCTGGAGCACGATGCCCACGTGGCGGCGCAGCCAGTCCCGCCGGATGTCCCGGATGTCCACGCCGTCGATGCACACCCGGCCCTCCGTGGGCGCGTAGAGCCGCTGGAGCAGGTGGACCAGGGTGCTCTTGCCGCTGCCGGTGTTGCCCAGGATGCCGATGGTCTGTCCCGGCGCGGCGGTGAAGCTCACCTGGTGGAGGATCTCCCCGCCGTCGGGATAGGCAAAGGACACGTTCTCAAAGGTGATCTCCCCCCGGATGTCCGGCGTCAGGGCCTTGCCCGGCTCCTCCTCCTGGGGCGCGGTGAGGATTTCGTCCAGACGCCCCAGGGAGACGTCCGCCTTCACCAGGTCGGCCAGGATCCGTCCCAGCTGGCGCATGGGAAAGGTGAGCATACTGGAGTAGGTGGAGAAGAGCATCACGGTTCCCAGACTGATCTCCCCCCGGACGCACAGCAGGATACCCCCCAGCATCACCAGGGCGATCTGCAGGTAGCCCATGATGTCCGAGGAGCCCCAGTAGACCCCCATCAGGTGATTCAGCCGCAGGGCCTTGGCCCGGTAATCCCCGTTGAAGCGGGTGAATTTCTCCAGCTCCCGGTCCTGCCGGGCAAAGGTGCGGACCACCCGCATCCCGGTGAGATTTTCCTGGAGGGCCGTGGTCATGGCCCCCTCGGCCTCGTCCACGGTGAGAAACAGCTTCTGGACCCCCCTGGAGTAGAAGAAGGAGAAGAGCAGCAGCAGCGGCAGCAGCGAGCAGGCCAGCAGCGTCAGATTCCGGTGGATGGGCCACATGATGGACAGGGCCGTCAGGGCCATCACCACCGTGCGCACCACCTCCATCATCTGCATCTGGAGGAAGCGGCGCACCGTCTCCACGTCGGAGGTACACCGCTGGACCAGATCGCCGGTGCTGCTGGCCTTGTGCCAGGCGTAGGGCGCACGGACCAGGCGGCGGTACAGGGCGTCCCGCAGGGCCTTGGCCGTCCCCTCGCCCCCCAGGGCGGCGCACCGCCCCCGGAAGTAGGCGCACACGCCGTTGAGCCCCTGGACCAGCAGTACCGCCAGGGCGGGCAGCCACAGGTTGGCCGCCAGGAAGGCGCGG
The DNA here is from genome assembly GCA_910588045.1 of uncultured Oscillospiraceae bacterium. Taxonomy (GTDB): domain Bacteria; phylum Bacillota; class Clostridia; order Oscillospirales; family Oscillospiraceae; genus Pelethomonas. The sequence goes on from CAJUPS010000024.1 coordinate 14,359, forward strand.
CCTCCCACGGCGTTGATCCACCCCTGGAGCCAGCCGGGAAGATTCATCTCCTTACCGCCCACGATTCCGTCCACGGTGAAGCTGATGATCAGCGGACTGAGGTAGGCAAACAGCGCCGCCAGGAAGGTGGCCAAAATGGTGTAGAAAAAGTAGCGGCGACAGCCGCGAATCAGCCGCCACAGCCGTTTCCAGCGGGCGGCACGGGTTGGTTTCGTTTGTTCCATAAACAGATTTCCTCATTGGTCGTCCAGGCCGTCCGCCCCCCACGGACAGCCGGAGTGGTGAAAAATGCCTCGGTCCGCGTCTCCCCCACAGGCGCAGACTAAGGCGTAGTATACTACAGGGGCTGTGGAACTTTCAACCATTTCCGCTGCCTTGTAACGAAATTGTAATACTTTTCCTTGGAAAAAACTCCAAAAAGAGGGATAACCCGTCCTGATTGCGCTGCTGCGGGCGCGTTTTCTGCTGATGGATACTGCGAAACAGGCGGATTCCAGGCTTGCCATCTCCATGCAGCAATGCTATAATGACTGCGCAAAATCGAAACCAGATAGAAAGTGGTTGATTCCACCATGCTTTCGTTCCGCGATCTTTTTCCCAGCTTTCTGGACACCCTGACAGGCCATCTGGTCCTGGCAGCCTATCTCCTGGCGGTGACGGACGAGCGGGCGGTCTGGAGCCGACTGAAGAAACTGCCGCCGCTGCTCCTGTCCCCGCTCCTTGTCGTGCTGCTCGCCGCCAGGCTGTACATGATTCCGGAATTGGGAACGAGCCGGTATTTCATCAACTCCCTCGCCGTTCTTATCCTGTGTACCCTGTGGGTGCGGTGGGCTTGGCGATTCTCCTTCTGGCAGGCCCTTGCCACCACCTGTATGGCGGGGATCTTCCAGGTGGCCGGCGCCACACTGTCCTTCTGGTCCCTGAACCGCGGTCTCCCACAATATATGCTGGGAATCGGGCTGCATCTGGGCGTCGGCATTGCCGCCACGCTGCTGCTGTACAAGCTGCGGTTCGGGACCTGGTTCCGCCTGCTGCTGGACAGCGACGTCACGCCGCATCGGACAGCCCTCCTCCTGTTCGCCCTGGAGGCGGCCATGGAGGTCTTCCTCTTCCTGGCAAAGGGCATTCTGCCGCAGTATCTGCCGATTTACTACCTGCTGGCGGCGGTGATGGCCGTCCTGATCGCGGCGCTGATCGTCCACCTGGCCCAGCGGTTCGACGACTCCCGGAAAATGCAGGCCCAGCAGGACGTCATCGCACAGCAGCAGCTCTACGAGCAGGACCTGGAGACGATCCGCCGGGAGGTGCGCGCCTTCCGGCACGACTATAAAAACCTGTTGGCGGGCCTGTCCCAGCAGGCGGGGGATGGGGAGGCGCTGCGCCGCACTCTGTCCGAGCTGGACGCCGGGTTTGACCAGCGGCTGGGGCAAAAAATCCAGGCTTCCACGCAGATCGGGAACCTGCGGATCCCTGAGGTCCGGAGCCTCCTGTTGAGCAAGCTCACCGCCATGCGGGAGAAGGGCGTGTCGTGCCGTCTGGAGGTGCTGTATCCCGTCACGGCGCTGGAGATGGATGTGTGGGATTTTGTCCGCTGTCTGGGGATTTTGACGGACAACGCCATGGAGGCCGCGCTGGAGACGGATCAACCCTGGGTGGAGATCCTGCTGCTGGCCCAGGGGGGACGGGTCTTTCTGCGGGTATCCAACCCCTACGCGACCGCTCCCGCCCCGGAACGGATGTGGGATGAGGGCTGGTCCACCAAGGGGGCGGGCCGGGGACTGGGACTGTCCAGCTACCGGCACATTCTGGAGAATTATCCCAACGCCTCCCCCTTTACCAGCTGGGAAAACGGCGTGTTTGTGCAAGAGCTGACCGTGGAGGGTAGGTCGTGATTGGAATTTATCTCTGTGACGACGACGATGCCGTCCGCCACCAGATCCAGTCCGCCTTGGAGTGGAAAATCCTGGTGGAAAACTACGATATGAAAGTCCTTTGCAGCGCCTCCCATGCGCAGGAACTGCTCTCCACGGTGGAAAACGGACGGCGCGGGATCTACTTTCTGGACGTGGAGCTGCGGGATGAGGATTGGGATGGGTTCCGGCTGGGGCAGGAGCTGCGGCGGCGGGACCCCCACGGTACGCTGGTATATATCACCAGCTACGGGGACCTGGCCTGGCGCACCTTCCAATGTCATCTGGAGGCGTTCGACTACATCGTGAAGGGGTCGGATCCGGTGGGACCACCTGCGGCACGGTGCCTGGAGGAGATCCACGCCCGCCTGCTGGACGAGCGGCAGGATCCGGCGGAGACGCTCACGCTGCGGGCGGGCGCATCCGTGCGGCACGTTCCCCTCAGCGAGATCCTCTTTTTTGAAACCGCTCCGGTTTCCCACCACGTCCTGCTCCATACCGCCAACAGCCGGATGGATTTTTTAGGCAGCCTCAATGAACTGGAAGGGCAGCTGGGAAGTCGCTTTATCCGCACGCACCGGGCCTATCTGGTGGCGCTGAACAGGATCGACGCGGTGGATTGGAAGCACAGCAAGCTGTGGGTCGGCGGGCATGAGTGCCTGCTCTCCCGCGCCGGGAAAGCGGCGCTGCGCGAAAAAATGGGAGGGGACCGGTAAGGTGGTCCCCTCCCTCTCCATTCAGGAAATATTTGCGCTGATTCAGGAAATATCGAACACAGGGCCGCGCTGATATGGTATGGTAGCACCGTCAAACGGCAGCGTGGGAAAGGAGGTGAGCGCATGGCAAAGGAGCGTTTCGTGGAGGTCTACAATCAGGGCATTGTGAATGTGGCACGGATCATTGTGGATACAGAAACCGGCGTGAACTACCTGCTGGCTTCCCACAACAAGGCAAACGGCACCGGGCTGACCATCCTGGTCGATCGGGACGGCAAGCCGGTCGTTACCCCCATTGACTGACAAATTGTATCCATTAAAAGGGCGGTTCCTCGGAACCGCCCTCTTCTCATTTTTCGGACAGGATCCGATAGACCAGCTCCATATCCAGGTTCTCCCGCACCGCCTGGGCCAGCAGATCGTATTGCCTCTCCCGGTAGGCGGCGGCGTCAAAGGAGCCCAGACGGGCAAAGTCCACGCCCTTGCGCCCGCACAGCGCACGCAGCACCGCCTCGGCCACGCCGGGGGCGTCAAACACACCGTGGATGTAGGTGCCGTAGATGTTCCCGCCGCCGGTCAGGGCGGGGCGGGCCTCCCCGCTGCGGCCCATGTGGATCTCATAGCCCTCATAGGCCATCCCCGTCAGGGGGGAGAGCAGGCCCTCCACCGCGCCGAAAACGCCCCGGGTCTGGGACTGCACCTTTTCCCCATGGAACACCGTGTCCATGTCCAGCAGTCCCAGTCCGGCGATCTCCGCCCCCGCCCGGGCCTCCGCCCCCTCCGGGTCGGAGACGCTGCGCCCGAGCATCTGGTAGCCGCCGCAGATGCCCACCACCGGCGTCCCCCGGGAAGCGGCCTGCTTCACCGCCGCCTCCAATCCGTTCTGCCGCAGCCAGCGCAGATCCTCCATGGTGCTCTTGGTGCCGGGCAGCACGACCATGTCCGGCGCACCCAGCTCCCGGGGAGAGGTCACATACCGCACCGACACATTCCCGTAGCGCTCAAAGGGGCCCAGGTCCGTGAAATTGGAGATCCGGGGCAGACGGACCACGGCGATGTCGATGAGCTTTGCCGCCTGGTCCCGGTGGAAGCGCTCGGAGAGGCTGTCCTCGTCGTCGATGTCCACGTGGAGGTAGGGGATCACGCCCGCCACCGGCACGCCGCAGAGCTTTTCCAGCATCTCCAGTCCCGGCTCCAGGATGGCCCGGTCCCCACGGAATTTGTTCACCACCACGCCCTTGATGCGCTCGCGCTCGTCCTCCTCCAGCAGGGCCACGGTGCCATAGAGCTGGGCAAACACGCCGCCCCGGTCGATGTCACCCACCAGCAGGACCGGCGCGTCCACCAGCTTTGCCAGGCCCATGTTGACGATGTCGTCCTTCTTCAGGTTGATCTCCGCCGGACTGCCCGCGCCCTCGATGACGATCACGTCGTACTCCGCGGCCAGACTCTCGTAGGCCGTGAGCACCGCCGGGATCAGCTCCGGCTTCCGGCGGTAATACTCCGCAGCCCGCATGTTGCCCAGCACCGCGCCGTTGACGATCACCTGACTCCCCATGTCCGTGGTGGGCTTGAGCAGGATGGGGTTCATCCGCACGTCCGGCGCCACCCCCGCCGCTTCCGCCTGGACCACCTGGGCCCGGCCCATCTCGCCTCCGGCAGCGGTGATGAAGGAATTGAGAGCCATATTCTGGCTCTTGAAGGGGGCCACCCGGCAGCCATCCTGCCGCAGCACCCGGCACAGCCCCGCCGCCAGCAGGCTCTTTCCCGCATTGGACATGGTCCCCTGGATCATGATGCTCTTTGCCATATGGTCGCTCCTCTATCCTAAAATCTCCCGCAGCGCGTCCAGCAGCGCGCGGTTCTCCTCCGGGCGCTTCACCGCCACGCGATACCAGCGTGCGCCCAGCCCCTCATAGTTGGAGCAGTCCCGGATCAGGATGCCCCGCTCCAGCAGGGGGCCGTACAGGTCCGCCGGACTTTTCAGCAGCAGGTAATTCACCTGGGACGGGCATACCGATAAGCCCAATTTTTCCAGCTCTGCCGCCATCCTGGGGCGCTCCGAGCCGATCAGCTCCCGGGCCTCCTCCAGGAAGCGCTTCTCCCGCAGCGCCGCCACTCCGGCCATCTGGGCCGGGAGGGACACGTTCCAGGGCTGGACCATCCGGCTCATCTCCGCCAGCAGCGCCCGGTCCGCCGTGAGGCAGTACCCCAGCCGCAGCCCCGCCATGCCGTAGCTCTTCGTAAACGCCTTGAGCAGGAACAGCCCTGGGTACGCCTCCAAGCGGGATGCGAGGGACCTTCCGCCCTCGCTCAGCTCCAGGAAGCACTCGTCCACAAACAGCCGTATCCCCCGCCTCTGGCAGACCCGGCAGATCTCCTCCAACAGCTCCGGGGGAATCAGCCGCCCGGTGGGATTGTTGGGGTTGCAGAGGAAAACGGCCTCGCAGCCGCACCGCTCCAACTCCTCCAAAAACCCATTTTCCAGCAGAAATCCATTCTTCTCCCACAGCGGATAATATTGTACGGAGATCCCCCTCGGGACCAAGGCTGCGGCATACTCCGAGAAGGTCGGTGCGGTCATCAGCGCGCTCTCCGCCCCGATGGCGCCGCAGTAAGAGTAAATCAGCTCCGCCGCGCCGCAGCCGCAGAGGATACAGTCCTGTCCCACGCCCTCATGGGCCGCCAGCGACGCCGTCAGCTCCCTGCACGCGGGGTCCGGATATTGGCAGAGCGCCCCTGCCGCTTCCCGCACCGCCTCCGCCACGGCGGGCGGCGTGCCCAGCGGATTGGTATTGACTGAAAAATCCAGTTTCACCCTCCGGCCGTAGAGGTCGCCGCCGTGGGGGTTGGAGGTTCGATACAGCATGTGTCTTCCTCGTTTTTCTTTTTTTGCGGAACAAAAGGGCCGCTGACGCGGCCCTTCCTGCTTGCGCTCCGATCAGTCGTATTGCCGCACTACCGCCGTCACGCGGCCCAGGACCTGGGCATTTGTCCCGTCGATGGGCTGGTAGTCCTCGTTCTCCGGCAGCAGCCAGATCTCCCCGTTCTGCTTGGAGAGGCGCTTTACGGTGGCCTCGTCCTCCAGCAGGGCAACCACGATTTCGCCGTTCACCGCACTGGACTGGCGGCGCACCACCACCAGGTCATCCGGCAGGATGCCCGCATTCAGCATGGACTCCCCACGGACGCGGAGGGCGAAATACTCCCCCTCCCGCCCGCCGCAGTCAAAGGTCAGATAGTCGTCGATGCACTCCTGGGCCAGGATCGGCGAGCCCGCCGCCACGTCCCCCAGGATGGGGACCTTGTTCTTCTCCCGGGGCTCGACCAGCACGATGGCCCGGCCCTTGAAGTCCCCCTTCTCGATCAGGCCCCGCTCCTGGAGCCGCTTGAGATGGAAGTGGACCGTGGACGGGGACTTCAGCCCAACGGCCTCGCAGATCTCCCGTACGGAGGGGGCGTATCCCTGTTCCGGGATCACCCGCTGTAGGTACTCATATATTTTGTCCGTCATCTGTGTTTTCTTTGGCATGGTAGTTCCTCCCGACCACAGAAATCGCTCTTCTGCGCCTAGTATACCACGAGTTTCTCCGCTTTGCAACACCTGTTCTTGTATTTTTCAAAATATTTTTCCCTTTTCAGGAGCACTCGCTACATCGGCTTCAGGTTGCGGTTGAGCCTGTCCACCATCCAGGCAAACCGCTTCTCCCGTCCGGCGTCCGTTTTTGCATCCAAATATGCCCGCGTGTAGGTTTTCTTTACGGAGAAAGGCATGGCCTGAAAATTTGTGAAGGCCGGTTCCTCCCCCTCCAGCAGTGCGGAGAGCTGCCCCACCTGTTCCTCCGTGATTGCATCAGGCTTTGGCGCATCCCACTGGCCGTTCTCCTTTGCCTCCGCAATTTTCTTCCGGCCAAACTCGGTCATCAGCCCCCGCTCTTCCAGCGCCCTGGCCAAGGCCTTGTTCTTCTCCGACCACCTGCTGTTCTTCCTGCGCATAGAGAAATATTTCTTATATGACCGGCCGTCGAGCCGCTGCATCTGCCCATCGATCCACCCGAAACAGAGCGCTTCCTCCAGGGCTTCCCCCGCCCGGATCGTTTGGGGTCCACCGGCCTTGCCAAACAAAAGCCAAACGCCCTCGCTGGTCAGACAGTGCTCCGAGAGCCACGCTCTGAACTCTTCCCGCCCGGTAAATTCCATGATGCCGTCCATGATGTGCCCTGCCTTACTGTGTGATTTCTCAAAGTATAGCACGAAACGAAACAATATTCAACCCCGGGAACGCCCGTTCCTCCGGTCATGAATACAGCTTCTTGCCACCGGCCTCTCAGACCGTAAGGAATAAATCGTTTCCATAGTTTACAAATCCTGCGGATGATGCTATACTATCCCCCGTAACAGGGTCCTTTGTATCCATAGTGGGGTGATGAGATGAGCAAGGAGAAGGTCTATCAGCTGCTGCACGAATCGCCGGGGGACTACATCTCCGGCCAGGAACTCAGCCGTCGGCTGGGCGTGAGCCGCGCGGCGGTGTGGAAAGCCATCGACAGTCTGCGCCGGGACGGCTACATCGTCGAGGCCCGCACGGGCCTGGGATACCGGCTGGCCGCCGCGCCGGACTCCCTGGCGGAGCGGGAGATCCGCCGGTATCTCTCCGTTCCCTGCCCGGACCTGCGGTGCTTCGAGGAGATCGATTCCACCAGCTCCTACCTCAAGCGGGAGGCCCTGGCGGGCGCTCCCCACGGGACCGTGGCGGTTTCCGACTCCCAGAGCGCCGGGCGGGGACGCATGACCCGCTCCTTCCAGTCCCCCCGGGGACGGGGGGTCTACCTCTCCGTGCTGCTGCGTCCCCAGCTGCCCGCGTCCGCACTGATGGGCGTCACGGGCATGACCGCAGTGGCGGTGTGCCGCGCAGTGGAGCGCACCGCCGGAGTCCGGCCGGGAATTAAGTGGACCAACGATCTGGTGCTGAACGGCCGGAAGCTGTGCGGCATCCTGACCGAGCTGTCGGTGGAGAGCGAGACGGGGCTGACCCAGCATCTGGTCATCGGGGCCGGGGTCAACGTCAGCCACACGCCGGAGGACTTCAGCCCCGAGGTGTCGGCGATGGCCACCTCCCTCCTCCAGGAGGGCCACCGCGTATCCCGCGCCGCCCTGGCCGCCGCGATGATCGAGGAGCTACGGGAGCTGGACCGCTGCCTGGGCGGGGACATCGGCCCCTGGGTGGAGGAGTACCGCCGGGACTGCGTAAATCTGGGCAGGCCGGTGCGGCTGCTGTGGACGGATCAGCAGACCGAGGCGGTTGCCGTGGACATCGACGAGCAGTTCGGCTTGCGGGTCCGGCTGGACGACGGCAGCGAGACCACCGTCCGCACCGGCGAGGTGTCCGTCCGCGGACTATACGGGTATGTGGAGTGACGTAACGAGATGAAATTCAAAGCCTATAATAAGATGTACCGCGCCTACCGCGGGAAGAGCCGACGGGCGCTCCTCCCACGCGTGCTGGCGGTGATCGGGGGAGCGGTGCTGCTGCTTCTGGCGGCGGCCTGGCTCCTGTTCCGGCAGGAGTTGGCCATCACGAGGACCATCCAGCGGCTGGACGCCTCCTCCCCCGCCTGGTTTATGGAGGTGAAGGGGGACTACCACTTTGAGGAGTTTCTGGACCGGGGCGGCGCGTCCTCCGACGGGGAGGTGAGCGCCTTCCTGTCGAGGAAGATCTCCAAGGGCTTCTACACCGCCCCGGCGGAGGGCCACGGGACGGGGTGCAGCGTGCTGAGCAGGCAGGACGCGCAGGGGGACCACCTCTGGGGCCGGAACTACGACTGGACCGGGTCCGTGCCCATCATCGTCCGGCACATTCCCAAAGAGGGCTACGCCTCCCTCTCCACCTGTGATTTCCAGAACGTCACCGGGAGCGCGGAGACGCTGCCGGAAGGGATGATAAATGAGATGCTGGCCATCGCCGCCCTGTACGTGCCCCTGGACGGGGTGAACGCGGCGGGGCTGTGCGTGGCGGACCTGGAGGTCAACGAGGGCGGGATGCCCGACCCGGATACGGAGAAACCGGACCTTACCATCACCACCGCCATCCGGCTGCTGCTGGACCGGGCGGCCACCGTGGACGAGGCCCTGGCGCTGCTGGCGCAGTACGACGTCCACCCCTCCGGGGGCATCAGCCACCATCTGGCGATTTCCGACGCGGCAGGTAAGTCCGTGGCGGTGGAATTTACGGCCGACGGCTTCCAGGCCGTGGACACGCCTGTGGTGACCAACTTCAATCTGGCAAACGGCGATACCGCCGCCGGAGGGGAGAACGCCAAGGAGCGGTATGATCGGCTGATGGGCTCGCTCCTGAGCAGTACCGCGCCCAGTCTGAAGGATGTGGAAAATTCCATGTCCCACGTGGCCCAGACCGATGGGACGTGGCCCACCCAGTGGTCCATGGTCAACAACCCGGACGGGCCGTTTGTCACGTGGTATTTCAAGGGCAATTTTACCAATGGCGTCACACTGTGCATCCTGCCCGGTTAAGGGAGGGAGTTGGTACGGCATGAAAAAGCACTCCCAAAGGGCGTTTTCCCCCCGTCAGGGCTGGCATGGAAAGCGGGCTCTGCTTATCGCAGGTATCATCGCGGCAGTATTTGCCGCCCTTTTTCTGGCCTGCTTTATCAACCATCAGGCGCACCTCCGCAGCGAGAGCGGACTGCTGACGCCGCCGGGGATCATGGTGGACATGGGCGGCGGGCAGATGCACGTCTATACGGAGGGCTCCGGCGGGGAAACGCTGGTATTCCTCTCCGGCGGCGGGACCTGCGCCCCCGTGCTAGATTTCAAATTCCTATACAGCCTGCTGAGCGGCGAATACCGGATTGCCGTCGTGGAAAAATTCGGCTATGGCTACAGCGGCGACAGCGGCGGCAGGTCCCGGGACATCGACACGATTCTGGGGGACACCCGCAGCGCCCTGCTGGCGGCGGGCGTGGAGGGACCCTATGTCCTCTGCCCCCACTCCATGTCGGGACTGGAGGCCCTGCGCTGGGCGCAGAAGTACCCCGGCGAGATCTCGGCCATCGTGGGGCTCGATATGGCAGTACCGGAAGCTTACGGGGAGATGCCCATTCACATGCCCGCGTTGTATCTGGGCCAATTTGCGGTCCGCGCCGGGATCCCCCGGCTGCTGCCGGGGATAGCGGAGGGCGATGCCGTTCGCTTCGGGACCCTCACGCAGGCGGAGAAGGAGACCTACCGCGCCCTCTTCTACCGCCGCACCGCCTCGCCGGATATGCTGGCGGAGGCGGAGGTCGTGAAGGACAACGCCAGGGCCGTGGCGGCAGGCGGCGTCCCCCGGGTCTCCATGCTGCTGTTCGTCTCCGACGGCTCCGGTGGAACGGGCTTTTCAACGGACGTATGGCGGGGCTTCCAGCGGGACTATCTGGCGGGCGTGGAAAACGGCCGAATCGTGGAGCTGGACTGTCCCCACTACGTTCACGACCATGAATACCGGCGCATCAGCGCAGAAATCCGGAACTTTATCCGGTCATTACCACAATAAATTTGGAAAAGGAGAGAACCATGAACATCTATCCTGATTTATTCCTCACCTTCGCCAAGGTGGGGGTCATGACCTTCGGCGGCGGCTACGCCATGCTGCCCATCCTCCAGCGGGAGGTGGTGGAGAACAAGGGCTGGGCCACCGAGGAGGAGCTGACGGACTACTTCGCCATCGGGCAGTGCACCCCCGGCGTCATCGCCGTGAACACCGCCACCTTCATCGGGCAGAAGAACAAGGGCATCCCGGGGGGGATCCTGGCTACGCTGGGCGTGGTCTTCCCCTCCCTGGTCATCATCTCCCTGCTGGCGGGGGTCATCACCGCCTTCTCCCACCTGGCCTGGGTGAACCACGCCTTCGGCGGCATCCGGGTGTGCGTGTGCGTCCTCATTCTGAATGCAGTTGTGAAGCTGTTCAAAAAGGCGGTCATAGACAAGCCCACCATGGTCATCTTCCTGGTGGTGGCCCTGGGCAGCTTCTTCACGGCCATCAGTCCGGTGGCCTTTGTACTGGCGGCGGCGGTTATCGGCATCGCGCTGAAGAACGTGGGGGTGAGGAAATGATGATCTATCTGCGCCTGTTCTTTGAGTTTTTCAAAACCGGTCTCTTCGCCGTAGGCGGCGGCATGGCCACGATCCCCTTCCTCTACAACATGGCCGATGCCACCGGCTGGTTCACCCGCATGGACGTGGACAACATGATCGCCGTGGGCGAGTCCACCCCGGGGCCCATCGGGGTCAATATGGCCACCTACGTGGGCTATCTCACCGGGGGGAATGCGGGCGGACTGCCCTTTGCCCTTCTGGGGGCGTTGGTGGCTACCCTGGGCCTCATCACCCCCTCCATCATCGTCATCCTGATCATCGCCTCCTTCCTCAAGAGCTTCCGGGACAACCGGTACGTGGACAGCGCCTTTTACGGCCTGCGCCCCGCGTCCACGGGGCTCATCGCGGCGGCGGGGCTGTCGGTCGTGGTCTCCAACCTGTTTTTTACCGGCGCTCTGGAAAACGGCCTTTCCCTCGCGGTGTTCAACTGGAAGGGCTGGGCTCTGGCCATCGTACTGTGGCTGCTGACCAACAAGGTCAAGCAGACCAAGAAACTGCACCCCATTCTGTTTATTCTCGCCTCAGCCGTCGTGGGCATTTTACTTGGGATGTAGCGACCGAAAAACCGGGAGGTGTATGTCATGGGCAGCGGGGACTACAAAAAAATACTGGACGCCATGCAGGCGGCGGGCATATACGTGATCCGGGAGGACGATCACCGGATCTTGTACCTCAACCAGCGCGTCCGGGAGGTCACCCCTCAGGCAAGGGAGGGAATGGTCTGCCATGAGCTCTGGCCGGACAACTGCGGCAGCTGTCCGCTGCTGGCCATGGGAGATCGGCGGGAGAGCCGTTCCGTCTTCTACAACAGTCCCTTTGGCCAGGTGGTGGACATTACGGCCACCCGGATCGACTGGGAGGAAAACCAGCCCGCCTTTATCATCATGCTGATGCCCCACACGGAGGTATACAGCTCCCCCTACCACCGCCTGATCCGGGTGGACCTGGTCCGGGGCTCCTACGACGCCGTACAGCTGGGGCAGCAGGACGAGAGCTGGGCCTGCACCCGGGCGGGGGAGACCCTGGATGTGTGGATCGAGCGCTTCGTGCGCAACGGGCGGCTGCACCCGGAGGACGTGGATCGCCTGCGCGCCTTCGTCCGACTGGACCACCTGCGGAAGGGCCTGCTCTCCGGCAAAAAGGTCATGACGTGCACCTACCGCCGGTGGGGCCGCGGGGGCTTCCGCTGGAACCTGCTGGAGGTCGTGCCCGACTCCGTGGACAGCGGCGGGAACCCCCGGGCGCTGCTCTACGCAAAGGACGTCCACGACGTGCTGCGGGAGGGCCTGGAGCGGGAGGACAGCAGTATCCGCCGCCAGGAGCTCATCCGCGCCCTGGGGGAGCAGAATTTCAGCATCTACGTGGTCGATCTGGACGCGGACCTGGCCGATCCCATCCGCGTGGAGGGCCAGATGCAGCCCCTGGGGAAGAACCGCCTGCTCCCCTGGGACAACGGGCTGCGGATGCAGATTCAGAACTCGCTTCACTGGGAGTACCAGGAGGAGTTTGACCGCCGCTTCTCCCTCGCCAGCCTGCGGCACGCCCGGGAAAACGACGGGAGACGGGTGGAGCTCCTCTGCCAGCGGACCGTGGATGGGGAGCTGTACAGCTACATATCCGTCAGCGTCTGCTTCAACCAGGAGCGGGAGCACCGGCGCTACGTGGTCCTGGCCCTACAGGACACCGACGACCGGGTTCGCCAGGAGATGGCCCGCAGCCAGTGGGACATCCAGATGGCCGCCATTCTGAAATGCCGGTACAGCATGATGAACACGGTCCACCTGGACACCGGGCTATGCGAGCGCATCGACCTGCGGCAGGCGTCCAGCACCCGGGATTCTTTTTCCGACGACTACACGCAGCACGTGGAGTGCGCCTTGCAGACCGTGGTCTGCGCGGAGGACGCGGAGCGCTTCCGGCACACCATGTCCCTGGACCACATCCGCCAGCGGGCGCTGGATACCGACGACTACGCGGAGGAGGTGTGCCAGTACCGCACCCAGGAGGAGCCGCCCCGCTGGCTGGAGCAGCACGTGGTCTACAGCCGCCACGCCGGTGAGATCATGGTCAACATCCTGGGCCGGGACATCACCAATGAGAAGAGCAGCGAGGCCGCCCAGAGGGAGCGGGACCAGGAGAAGCTGGACATTATCCGCTCTCTGAGCGCCATGTTCTTCGCCTCCTACTACGTGGACCTGGATGCGGACACCTTCCAGCCCGTGACCCAGCTGCGGGAGGTGGGGGAATTTCTGGGCCGCCGGGCGAAATACGCCTCCGGTATCCAGGCTTACGCGGAGAAGTTCATCCACCCGGACGACCGGGCGGAATACCTGGAGACCATGTCCATCCGGAATCTGCGGGAGAGCCTGGGGCGCTCCCGGCCTTTCCTGGCCGTGGAGTACCGCAAGATCTCCGGGGCCGATTCCGCCGCGTGCGGCTGGATCCGGGCCACGGCGGTGCTGGTCCGGTCCGGAAGCGACGGCCGCCCCCTCACGGTGCTCTACGCCGCCCAGGACGTCACCGAGAGCAAGCAGAAGGAGGCCCAGGAGCACCGCGCGCTCCTGGAGGCCTGCCAGGCCGCCGGTCACGCCAACGCCGCCAAGAGCGAATTTCTCTCCCGCATGAGCCACGACATCCGCACCCCCATGAACGGCATCATGGGGATGACCAACATCGCCCTGGCCCACATAGGCGAGCCGGACCGCGTGCAGGACTGCCTGCGGAAAATCGCCGTATCCAGCCGCCACCTGCTCAACCTGGTCAACGAGGTGCTGGATATGAGCCAGATCGAGTCGGGAAAAATCGACCTGGCAGAGGAGCCCTTCCTGATCTCGGAGCTCCTGCACGATCTGGCCACCATTCTGCGCTCCCCCATCCAGGAGAAGTCCCACGAGCTGCGGATCCATCCCCCGGCCGTCGAGCACGATGCCGTACTGGGCGATGCGGGGCGGCTGCGGCAGGTCTTCGTCAACATCCTGGGCAACAGCGTCAAGTACACGCCGCCGGGCGGACTGCTGGAGATCGAGGTCCGGGAGAAGGAGTCCCGGCAGCACGGGTACTGCTGCTACGACTTTGTCTTCCGGGACAACGGCATTGGCATGGACGAGGCCTTCGTGCGCCGGATCTTCGAGCCCTTCAGCCGGGCGGAGGACTCCCGCATCAGCAGCATCGAGGGGTCCGGCCTGGGTATGACCATCGCTCAGAACATCGTGCGGATGATGGGCGGCAGCATCGCCGTGAAGAGCCGCCCCGGCCAGGGCTCCCAGTTTACCGTCACCCTCTTCCTGCGCCAGCAGGACGGGACGGCGGAAGCGGCCGCCCCCTCCGGGGCGGAGCAGTTCTCCTTCCAGGGCTGCCGACTGCTGCTGGTGGAGGACAACGAGATCAACCGGGAGATCGCCTGCGAGATCCTGCTGGACGTGGGCGCCGCGGTCGAGTGCGCGGAGAACGGCCGCGAGGCCCTGGACCGTTTCTCCGCGGCGGCCCCCGGGTACTTCGATCTGATCCTGATGGACATCCAGATGCCCGTCATGAACGGCTGTGAAGCCGCCCGGGCGATCAGGGGCCTTTCCCGCCCCGACAGCGCCTCCACACCCATCATCGCCATGTCCGCCAACGCCTTCGCCGAGGACATCGCCGCCAGCCGTGAGGCCGGGATGAATGAACATATCACCAAGCCGCTGGATGTGCCCAAGCTCTTGCAGTGCCTGCACGACTGGCTGAACCGGCCTGCGGGATAGGCCCCGTCCTCCCTTTTTCCAGGAATTTTGCGGATATGCCTTGACAAACAGAGAAAAAATGGCTATAATTCAATCTGTTAAGCCAAGATTGGCCCCAGAGCGCATCCTGGAGTAAGCCGGATGTATCGGAGGGAGGGAAAATAGATGTCTGAAGTTCATGTCAAGGAGAATGAATCGCTGGACAGTGCGCTCAAGCGTTTCAAACGCAGCTGCGCCAAGGCTGGCGTTCTGGCGGAGGTCCGCCGCAGGGAGCATTATGAGAGTCCCAGCGTCAAGCGCCGCAAGAAGTCCGAGGCTGCCCGGAAGAACCGCAACAAGCGGTACTACTAAGAAATGGCAATAAAAAGGACGCCCAGCTGAGCTGGGCGTCCTTTTTTGCGATTTCCCTACAGCTTTTTGACAAACAGACAGCGGATGGCGTTGAGCACCGCGAGGATCATAACGCCCACGTCCGCAAAGATCGCCAGGTACATATTGGCAACGCCCACCGCGCCCAGGATCAGGCACGCGGACTTGACCCCCAGGGCCAGGACAATGTTCTGATAGACGATCCCCAGGCACTTCCGGGAAATCCGGATGGCCTTGGCCATCTTGAGGGGATCGTCGTCCATCAGGACGATGTCCGCCGCCTCAATGGCCGCGTCGGACCCCATGGCGCCCATGGCTACGCCGATGTCGGCCCGGGAGAGCACGGGCGCATCGTTGATGCCGTCGCCCACGAAGGCCAGCTTCGCCTTGCCGGTCTTCCTGCTCAGAAGCTCCTCCACCTTGGACACCTTATCCCCCGGGAGCAGTTCGCTGAACACGCAGTCGATGTCCAGGGAGGAGGCCACCTGGTCCGCCACCTTCTTGGCATCCCCGGTGAGCATGACGGTCTTCTCCACGCCCGACGCCTTCAGGGAGGCAATCGCGTCCTTGGCGTGGGGCTTCACGATGTCGGAGATCACAATATGTCCGGCGTAGGCCCCATGGATGGCAACGTGGATGATGGTGCCGGTGTGGTGGCAGTCGATATACGGGATATTCATATGCCGCATCAGCTTATCGTTGCCCGCGGCCACCTCTATACCGTCCACCTTGGCAATGACGCCGCTGCCGCTGATCTCCCGGACATCGCTGACGCGGGCGCGGTCCGGCTCTCTGCCGTAGGCCCGGCGCAGACTCCTGCTGATGGGGTGGGAGGACGCGCTCTCGGCCAGGGCGGCGTATTCTAGGAGCTTCTCGTCCTCCATCTCGCTGTGGTGGATGCCGCTGACCTCAAAAACCCCCTGGGTCAGGGTGCCGGTCTTGTCAAAAACCACCACCTTGGTCTGGGAGAGGACCTCCAGGTAGTTGGACCCCTTGACCAGGATGCCCTCCCTGCTGGCCCCGCCGATCCCGGCAAAGAAGCTCAGGGGGATGCTGATGACCAGCGCGCAGGGGCAGCTGATGACCAGGAAGGTCAGCGCCCGGTAGATCCATGTCCCCCACTCGGCGGGCTGACCCAGGACCAGCATACGGACAAGGGGCGGCAGCACGGCCAGGGCCAGGGCGCTGTAGCAGACGGCGGGGGTGTAGATCTTGGCGAACCTGGAGATGAAGTCCTCCGACCTGGATTTGCGGGAGCTGGCGTTCTCCACCAGGTCCAGGATCTTGGAGACCGTGGACTCGCCGAACTCCTTGGTGGTCTGGATTTTCAGTACGCCGGTCATATTGATGCAGCCGCTGATGATCTCGTCTCCCGCCCCGGCCTCCCGGGGCAGGCTCTCTCCGGTGAGGGCGCTGGTGTTCAGACTGGAGCTGCCCTCCAGGATGACGCCGTCGATGGGGACCTTTTCCCCCGGCTGAACCACGATTACGCAGCCGACCTCCACCTCGTCGGGGTCCACCTGCTCCAGACGACCGTCCCGCTCCACGTTGGCGTAGTCGGGGCGGATGTCCATGAGCTCGCTGATGCTGCGGCGGCTCTTGCCCACGGCGTAGCTCTGGAACCACTCCCCCACCTGGTAGAACAGCATCACGGCGATGGCCTCCAGGTAGTCGCCGTTTTCATAGATGGCAATGGCCATAGCGCCCACCGTGGCCACCGCCATCAGGAAGTTTTCGTCAAACACCCGGCGGTTCAGGATTCCCTTGACGGCCTTCCGCAGGATGTCGTAGCCGATGACGAAGTAATCCGCCAGGTACAGGGCGAACCGCAGCCAGCGTCCCCCGGGGATCTGCGCAAACGCCTCCGCCGGGAGAAACTGGAGACCCAGCAGTACGGCGGCGGCCAGGAGGATGCGGACCAGCATGGTCTTCTGCTTTTTTGTCATGCCGCTGTCGGGGCGCTGGCCGACAGCAAAGCGCAGAATCGCCGCCGTCACGATCACCACCGCCAGCAGCCCGTTGACGATTAGCTCTTGCATATAGAAAGCTCCTCTTTCCTGCCTTTTATAAGAAAATCTCGCAGTCCGGCTCCACCTTCTTGCAGGCGGTAAGGACGTTCTGCATGACGGCCTTCGGCTCGTGGCCCTCGGCAAACTCCACGATCATCTTCTGCGTCATGAAGTTGACGGTCACAGCCTGCACACCGGCGGTCTTGCGGGCGGCATCCTCCATCAGGTTGGCGCAGTTGGCGCAGTCCACTTCGATTTTGTAGCTCTTCTTCATGGGGGTGGTCCTCCTGAAATTTGAATTTATCAATTAAGCGCTTGCTTAATCATGATGGTTGTAGTATAATCCGGGCAGCGGCATAAGTCAATGCCCGTGGCCCATTCCCTGCTAAATGGGCGAAATTTATTTCCGATTGGGCGAACTCCTTTTTCTTGAAAGAAAAAGGAGTCAAAAAGAACTTTGGCGCGCTCTTTTCTGCGCTGTGATACCGAGATTCCCGCACGGTAACGGCACATTGTTCAAATTGGAGGTTATATCGATCATCATGGACAAGCTTGAATTGCCCCACCAGCACGGCGGGGAACATGACGCGGCTCTGCTTCAGGAGCACTTGGACCACATCGAGTATTTTCAGGCGGTGGCGGAGGTCTTCAAGCAGCTGGACGACACCACCAGGATCCGTATTTTCTGGCTGCTGTGCCACTGTGAGGAGTGCGTGGTCAATATCTCCGCCATGATGCGGATGTCCAGCCCCGCCGTGTCCCACCACCTCCGCCCCCTGAAGAACAGCGGTTTGATTGTCTCCCGCCGGGTGGGAAAAGAGGTCTACTACCGGGCGGCCGACACGGATCAAAGCCGCCTGCTCCACCAGATGATGGAACGGATCATGGAGATCACCTGTCCGGAGGTGCGGGGGGAACACCATGGTGCATGATTTTGAAGCGCTCCCCCGGGGCAGCAAGCGGGAGCGCATCCACCTCTACGACGGCATTGAGCTGTCTTACGTGGACATCGTGTCGGACGCCCTCCCCCATCGGCATGAGGCGCTTTCGCATATCATGCAGGTCAATTACTGCCGGGCCGGGCAGGCCGCGTGGAGCATGAGGCACGGGAGCAGCGTCTTTCTCAACCCGGGGGATTTTTCCGTGCACACGCTGGATGTCTGCACCGATTCCCTGTTTCAGTTCCCCACCGGGCAGTACCGGGGGCTCACCGTCTCCGTGGACCTGCGGGAGGTGGCGGCGCAGCCGCTGCTCGCGGAGGCGGGCATCTCCGGGGAGCTGCTGCGGGAAAAATTCTGTCTGGACGGCACGGTGGCGTTCCTGGAGGGAAACGAGCAGACGGGGAGCATCTTTTCCGGCTTTTACGGCCAGCCGGAGAACCTGCGGCTCCCCTATCAGCGCCTGAAGGTCCTGGAGCTGCTTCTGTACCTGGCCGGGACGGAGTATCAGAAGCAGCTGGCGGAGTATCCGGCGGAGCAGCTGGAGGTCGTTCGGGAGATCCACGATCAGCTCCTGCGGCACATGGAGCGGCGGGTCACGATCGAAGAGCTCTCCAGGCAGTACCTCATCAATCCCACCACGCTGAAAGCGGCGTTCAAGGCCGTCTATGGCGCCTCCCTCGCCTCGCACATCAAGCAGCACCGCATGGAGCAGGCCGCGCGTCTGCTGCGGGAGACGGATATGAGCGTCGCCGCCATCGCCCAGGCCGTGGGGTATGAGAGTCAGAGCAAATTTTCCGCTGCGTTCAAGGAGTCCTTCCAGGTCCTGCCGCGGGAGTACCGCAAGCGGCTGTCCGGCGGCTGAACCGGTGGAGAAAATATGAACCCGGCGCGGTGTTGAGCCGCGCCGGGTTCGTATTTTTCTGCTGCCTATTCCTCCCACTTGTCGATGAGCTGCTTGAGCTGGTCGGCGAAGTGGCCCAGGTCGCGGTTGGCGCGGCCCTTGCTGCGGGCGATGACCTCCTGGAGCAGCTTGCCGGTGGCGACCAGGCGCTGATACGGCCCGGAGACCTTGCCTGCGGGCGTGGCCGTCTTCCGCTCGGGCAGGTAGCCCAGCTCCAGCACCTTGCCGGAAGCCAGGTCGTAGACCTCCGTGTACTGGGGCGCGTGGGCCCGGTAACCCAGGCGCACAAGGGTGTCGGCGAAGTAGGGGGCTACCTCCCGGTCGCCGTGGACCACGAAGAAATGGGCGGGCGCGGTGAAGGACTTGGCCCACTCGATGAGGTGGTCCCGGTCGGCGTGGCTGGAGAGGCCCTTGAAGTTCTCGATCTCCGCCAGCACGGCCACTTCCTCGCCGAAGAGCTTCACCGTCTGCGCGCCGTTGAGCAGGGTGCGGCCCAGGGTGCCCTCCCCCTGGTAGCCCACAAAGACGATGGTACATTCCTTCCGCCACAGGTTGTACTTCAGATGGTGCCGGATACGGCCCGCGTCGCACATGCCGGAGGCGGAGATGATCACCTTTGGCGTCCTGTCCGCGTTGAGCATCTTGGATTCCTCCAGGCTCTCCGTCAGCCGCAGGCCCGGGAAGGAGAACATATCCACCCCGTCTTTCACCAGGGCCAGGGCCTCCTCGTCCAGGTAGCCCCGCAGGTCGCCGCAGAAAATGGTGGTGGCCTTGCTGGCCAGGGGGGAGTCGATGTACACCGGGAAGTCGTCCACAGCGTGAACCAAGTGCTCCTGCTTGATGCGCCGCAGGAAGTACAGGATCTCCTGGGTGCGCCCCACGGCAAAGGCGGGGATGATCACGTTGCCCCCCCGGGCCATGGTGCGGTCGATGACCTTGGCCAGCTCGGAGGTGTAGCTCCACACCTCCTGGTGGTTCCGGTCGCCGTAGGTGGACTCCATGACCACGTAGTCCGCCCGCTTGAGGAGCACCGGGTCCCGGATGATGGGCTGGTTGATGTTGCCGATGTCCCCGGAGAAGACGATGGTCTTGCGCACGTCCCCCTCGTGGAGCTCCATGGTGATGGACGCAGAGCCCAGCAGGTGGCCAGCGTCGGTGAACGTAGCGGTGACGCCCTCGCAGATGCCCACCTCCTGGTCATACTCGCAGGTATGGACATAGGCCATGGTCCGCATGGCGTCCTCTACGGTGTAGATGGGCTCCACAAAGGGGCGGCCCGCACGCTGGTTGCGCCGGTTGTCGTACTCCG
Organism: uncultured Oscillospiraceae bacterium; assembly: GCA_910588045.1. Taxonomy (GTDB): domain Bacteria; phylum Bacillota; class Clostridia; order Oscillospirales; family Oscillospiraceae; genus Pelethomonas. Next base: position 34,387 of record CAJUPS010000024.1, read on the forward strand.
CATCGGACATCTGGATATAGGCGCTGTCCACCAGCATGATCTCCAGCAGGCGGGCCGTGAGCCGGGTGGTCCAGATCTGGCCGGTGAAGCCGTGCTTGATGAGCATGGGGATCCGGCCGGAGTGGTCGATATGGGCGTGGGTCACCAGAACATAGTCGATGGTGTTGGGGGCAAAGGGCAGCTCATGGTTGTCGATTTCATCCCGCCCCTGCTGTAAGCCACAGTCGATCAGAATGCGTTTCCCGTTGATTTCCAGGCAGTGACAGCTCCCGGTGACGCACTGGTCGGCTCCAAAAAAATGCAATTTCATGGGATGGCCCTCCTTATATTCTATGTGGATACTATCATTGTAGCATATTCCACAAAAAAAGACAACAGTCAGCTTCCGGTTTCGGCAAAATTGTTTTTCAGGGTTCTTTGGGGGGAAATTTCCCAAAAGTTGCCCTCCGGCGTGCAACTTTCTCCTCTTTTATGTGACAATATAGAGTTATATATAAAAGGAGGGGCGAGTATGAGCATTACGAATGAGGCCATCGTGTATTTTTCTGAGAAGCTGACATCCGAGGGACGCAGTGCGGGGACGGTGGAGAAGTACCGCCGGGACGTGCGGGCCTTTGCGGCCTGGCTGGACGACCTGGAGTTGGAGGAGGCGTCCGGCTGGCGGGAATCTCTTCTTGAACAGGGGTATGCACCGGTGACGATAAACTCCATGCTGTCCGCTGTCAATCGTTTTCTCAGGTTCCTAGGCCGGGAAGATTGCAAAATAAAGTTTCTCCGCGTCCAGCGGAAAGCCTTCCGGGAGGAGAGTCGGGAGTTGACAAAAGCGGAGTACCAGCGCTTACTTGACGCCGCCCGGGAGACGGGCCAGGAGCGGTTGGAACTTCTGATGGAGACCATCTGCGCCACAGGCATCCGGGTTTCGGAGGTCCGCTATATTACCGTTGAATCGGCGAGCCGGGCGGGGACGGACATCAATCTAAAGGGCAAAATCCGAAGCATTTTACTCCCCAACAAACTCCGCCGTAAACTGCTCAAGTATGCCAAGAAAAATGAAATCGCCTCCGGAGAAATCTTTCTCACCGGAAGCGGAAAGCGCATGTCACGCGGTCAGATTTGGCGCGAAATGAAAGCCATCTGTAAAAAAGCAGGCGTGGAGGAAAGCAAAGTCTTCCCACACAACCTGCGGCACTTATTCGCAACAACCTTCTATAAAGCCTGTAAGGACATCGTAAAGCTGGCGGACGTTCTGGGGCATTCCTCCATCAACACCACTCGGATTTATCTGATGACCTCCGGGGCGGAACATGCGCGGCAGCTCGAAAAGTTGGGGCTGGTTACGTGACTTTCGTCATGTTGACAAAATTTTTATTTTGTCGCGTTACCATACATAATTGATTTACGCTTATTATAGCACACTCTCCAAAAAAGGGAAGATAGTTCCCCAAAAATCAGCGGTTTAACGAAAAAAAGCATGAAAATCACGGGACTGTAAAAAAATTTTTTTCGCAGCCCCTAGTTTTCATGCCTTTTTATGTATTTCTTTGGGGTTCAGTTGCCTAAAAACGTGCAACCAATGGACAAAATAAAAATTTTGTCAACAAGTGTATGCTCCTGTTTCCGCCGTACCCTCGGGGCGGGTCAGGTGGTGTATATGTCCAAACGGAGTTCGACTATAACAGGATGGAAGGAGGATGCTCCCCAAGAGCAATTACCTACGCAAATCCCCTCGGCAAACCATTGGAAACAGTGGGACGCAAAGC
>CAJUPS010000025.1 GCA_910588045.1 uncultured Oscillospiraceae bacterium
CACAGCCACCCGCTGGTGGCAGCGTGCCCCCGTCCGGTACAGCAGGGACGCGCAAGGCCCCCGGACCCGCACAGCCGCCCATTGGCGGCAGCGTGCCCCCGTCCGATACGGCAGGAACGCGCAAGGCCCCCGGACCCGCACAGCCACCCGCTGGTGGCAGCGTGCCCCCGTCCGGTACAGCAGGGACGCGCAAAGCCCCCGGACCCGCACAGCCGCCCGTTGGCGGCAGCGTGCCCCCGTCCGGTATGGCAGGAACGCGCAAGGCCCCCGGACCTGTACAGCCGCCCGCCGGCGGCAGCGTGCCCCCGTCCGGTATGGCAGGAACGCGCAAGGCCCCCGGACCCGCACAGCCGCCCGTTGGCGGCAGTGCGCCTCCGTCCAGTACGGCAGGAACAGCGGTGCCGGATGCAAAGAAAAACTGCGGGACCAAGCGGATCACACAAAAAACAAGTCAGGCGCAAATGACAGGCGGCGCCAGGCAGAAAAAGACCGACAGACGGAGGAAAGGAGGGCCGAATATTGGATAGCCAATCCAACACAGGGCAAAAAGCGGCCCGGGCCGCGGCTGCTGCCGCCAATATTGCGCGCGGGGCGTCATATGGCGGCATTTACGGCGCTGCCGCCGAGGCGGTAAAGTCTTTTTTCCCCGAAATCGTGAAGGCGGCGGTGATTCTCCTATTTGTTATCATTCTGGCTCCGCTGCTGATTTTCACCGCGCTGCCGAATATCGTATTCGGCTATGACAGCGCCAGTGCGCCGGATATTGTGGACTTCACCGCGTCGGCCTATGAGCTGGACGCGATCTACCAAAATATCAACAGCAAAAACCAATCCCTCATTGACCGTCTGATCGACAGCATCCTCCCGAACTTCTGGACGGACGGCGCGGCGGACTACGATGATTACACTGTAGAAAACGCATTGGGCAACGTCAACCAGTATTGGCTGGTGGCCATCGGCTCCGTCCGGTATAAACAGGACCTCTACACCATGGACGAACCGGCGGTGGAGGCCCTGCTCTATGACAAGCTGGACTACTCCGCTTCCATCACAGACCGCATCCTGAACATCTCCGTCTGGGATCTGACCCCGGAGGCGTATATGGACCGGCTGGGCTTTTCCCAGGAGGAAAAGGACTGGGCGGCTCTGCTGTACTCCACATTGGCGGAGGATCAGAATGTCACGCTGGGCGACAGCGACGGGGATGGCTACTACAATACAGACTACGGGGACATTGTATTTTCCAATGCGGAAACCCCTGTCGTCTACTACAATCAGACCGATTCCCGCTGGGGAAATAAGATGTATGGGAAAAGCGGCACCATCGGCGCGGCCGGCTGCGGCCCCACCGCCTTGGCTATTGTCGTGGCGTCCCTCACCGATCACCAGGTCACGCCCTATGACGTGGCCCAGTGGTCGGTGGAGAACGGCTACCGTTGCGAGGGGAATGGAAGCTATCACAGCCTGATGCCGAACGGTGGCGAGCATTATGGCCTGACCGTTACAGGCATTGGGAACGACAGCAAAAAGCTGGTAGAGGCGCTGCAAGAGGGAAAGCTGGTCATCGCGATCATGGCAAAGGGCCACTTTACCAGCGGCGGCCATTTTATCGTTCTGCGGGGCGTCACCGAGGATGGCAATATTCTGGTGGCCGATCCAGCCAGCGTGAAGCGAAGCAATCAGGAGTGGGCCTTGGGCATCATCACCAATGAGGCCAGCCGGAAGGCCGGCTCCGGCGGTCCCTTCTGGGTCTTTTCCGCTTAGAAGGTGGCCGCTATGCTGAACTACACCCCCTGCCGGGCGAGGAGGCTGCGCCTGCGGTATAGGATACCGCTCTCCGAACTGGCGCAAGCGGCGGGCGTCTCCATACAGCTCATTAACAAAATAGAGCTGGAACGGGAACGCCAGACCCCCGCCCATGAAAAACTGCTTCGCAACGCTTTTACCCTTATCATTGAATGCCGCCGCACACAGTTGGATGCCTTGGAACGGGAACTGGCACAGTGCGGCGGCCTGTTTCAAACCGTAGAGGGAGATGACTATGGACTCTGAAACCTATTACATTCCCGCCAACTATACTGATGCGGGAAAGCTGTTCGGCCTGTTTGAGATCCGCAACACCATTGAAGCGGTACTGGTGGGACTTCCGATCCTATGCTTTTGCGCGGCCTTTCTGCCGCTGGAGCTTACCTGGAAGATCATTGTGTCGCTGTTTTTGCTGGTGCCTGCTGTGGGCTTTGCCCTGATCGGCCTGAAGGACGACAGCCTGACACGCTATTTACGGACTTGGTGGACCTGGCGCCGGCACAGGCGCGTGATGACTTATCGAGGAGAGGTAAACGAACATGAATTTGAAAGAGCTTATCTTCGGCGGCGGCGTAACCGGCGTCAGTGACCGGGGCGGGGCCTATGCCGGAAGCATCCAAGCATGGCTGCCTGTAAAGGATATTTTCCAGGGCGTAGTAGTTACCCGGGACAAGCGGTTTATTAAAATCATGGAACTGCTGCCGGTGAATTTTTACACGATGTCTGATATGGAAAAAGGCTCCGCCATTGCGGATCTGAGCGCTTATCTGAAAATCGCGCCCTCCAATTTGCAGATCAATGTACTTACCCAGAAGTTTGATCTGAACAGCTACATGAAGATGCTGCGCGCCGCGCTGGAGCGGGAGGGGAACGAGCGGTGCCGGGAGATGATCGAGGAGAGTATGTCCTATGTGCCCCAGCTGGTGGAGCGGGAGGCCATTACCCACCGCTTTTTCCTCTCCTTCTCCTATGACCCCAGCATGAAGGCGGCGGACAATACGCCCGGAGCCATTGCAGCTCTGCTCAATGAAAAGGCGGAGGTGGCCCGGCGGTATCTGGACCGCTGCGGCGTGACGGTGCTGGAGCCGGAATACGCGGACAACGCCATCTTGGAACTGCTGTACCAGCTTGTCAACAAGCATACCTCCCAGCATATCCGGCTGCCGGAGGGCGCTTTCGATATGCTGGGCATGGTGCATGGCGTCTATGACGAAACCGCGTTGCGGAAAATGAGCGCCCCCGCCGCCGCGCCGGGAAAGCAGCGAAAAAAACGGTTCGGGAAAAAGCAGGCGCCCGGCGTCAATCTTCTGGAGGCCGGGGCAACCACCATTCCCGACCTGATTTCCCCCTCCTCCATTGACAGCCATTCCCCCGACTATCTGCTGCTGGATGGGGTCTACCACGCCTACCTCTACATCGCCGGTTACGGCTATGCCACGGTGGTGGGCAAGGGCTGGCTGACGCCGCTGATCGAGGCTGGCGAGGGCGTCAGCCTCAGCTTTCAGCTGCGCCGGCAGCCCAAGGAAAAGACGGTCAGCTCCATTTCCCAGACCACTATGGTCAACCGCTCCCGGATGCGGGATGTGGGGGATACCCGACAGGACTTTGAGGAACTGGGGGACGCCATCTATGCTGGAACCTACCTGAAGGAGGGGATGAACCGGGAGGGCGAGGACTTCTACTATATGCACACCCTGATCGAGGTGGTGGCGGACAATCCCGACACGCTGGAGCAGCGCCTCGCCTCAGTGGAAACGCTGTGCGTGGCGTCGGATATGCTGGCAAAGCGGTGCGAGTTTAAGCATGAGCAGGCGTTTTTATCCTTCCTGCCCCTGCTGATGACCGACCCGGACATCGAGCGGAAAAGCCGCCGCAACGCCCTGACCCAAGGGGTTGCCGGGGCGTTTCCTTTCGCGTCCTACGAGCTGAGCGACGCGGGCGGCATCTTCCTGGGGCTGAATCTCTACAACCGCTCCCCGGCATTTATGGACTTCTTTGACGACTACAAATACACCAACGGCAACTTCGCCGCCTTCGGCTCCAGCGGCGCGGGCAAATCCACCATGCTCCAGTGCATCGCCAAGCGCCTGCGGGAACAGGGCCGGAAGATTATCTGCGTCGTGCCGGAAAAAGGCCACGAGTACCGCCCGCTCTGCGAGGCGGTAGGTGGCCAGTTTATCAAGCTGGGGCCGTCCTCCCCGGACTGCATCGGCCTGATGGAGATCCGGCGGCTGGGCGCCAACGCCTACAGCGCACGCACCGGAGAAATACGCCGGGAATCCCTGCTGGCGGAAAAGGTGTCCTGGCTCTCGGTCTGGTACTCCCTGCAAAAGCGGGGCCTTACCGAGGAGGACCGGAGCTATATTGACGCCTCCCTGATCGAGTGCTACGGGCGCTTCGGGATCACCTTTGACAATGCCAGCCTGTTTTTGGAGGACGGCGTTACGCTGAAGGAGACCCCGGTTATCAAGGACTGGTATGACGTGCTGATGGAAAAGCCGGAGACAAAGCACTTGGCGGTGGTGCTCACCCGCTATGTGTCCGGCTCCGCCGCATCCATGGGCGGGCGGACCAACGTGGATACCGACAATCCCTATATCGTCATTGACCTGACCGGCCTTTCCGACGATCTACAGCTGGCCGCCGTCTACGCCGCCACCGGCTTTGCCACCGACGTCATCGTGCAGAACGGCGATGTGGGTACGGCGCTGCTCTCCGATGAGCTGTGGAAGCTGCTGGGGGCCAACTCCAATCCCCTGGCGGCCGACTACACCATGCAGATGGTCAAGCTGATCCGCTCCCAGGGCGGCATCGCCGGCGTGACCTCACAGGGCATGGCCGATATGATGGCGCTGGACGGCGGCAAGTACGGCAAGGGCATTCTGGACAGCTGCCGGGTCAAGTTCATCATGCAGATGGAGGAGCAGGAGGCCCGGCTGGTCCAGGAAAAGCTGAATCTTACAGAGGAGGAGACCCGGATGATTACCCGATTCCGCCGGGGCGAGGGGCTGCTGTGCATCGGGCACAACCATGTGCCCATTGCGATCCATGTCTCCCCCAGGGAGTACGAGGCCATTACCACTTCTCCCACCGATCTGCGGGCAAGATTGAAACAGGATGGGTAAAAGAAGAGGGCGGGGAGCATCCCCGCCCTCTGACGATTCAGGAGAACACCTGTGACAGGTCGATCTCGCAATCCTCCAATACGTTTACCCGCACCTTTTCCTCCGCCGAGCCAAAGTCTTTTGCCGAGTAGCGGCCATCCTCCAACACAAAAACCTGCACCGATTTGCTCACCGGGTCCACGATCCAGTATTCCCGCACCCCGGCCCGCTGGTAAAGGTTGAACTTCGTCAGCTTATCGTGCCGGTTCGTAGAGGGGGAAAGGATCTCTATGATAAAATCGGGAGCGCCCTTGCAGCCAATGTCGTCCAGCTTGGAGGGATCGCAGATAACCGAAATATCCGGTTCCACCAGCGTATCCACATTCTCCGGGCGGTCGTCCTTTTCCTCGAACAGCCGGACGGCAAAAGGCGCCGGATAAACCTCGCATTTTTTCCCTTGAAGATAATTTCCAATCTGACGGTTGAGCTCGGAAACAATTTTCTGGTGCACTCTGGAGGGAGGGGCCATCATGACCGGAGACCCCTGGATCAATTCGATCCGATCCTGCTCATCCCACGTCAGCGCATCGGCCAGAGTATAGAATTTTTCTTTCGGTAACGGCATAAAATCACTCCTCTCGTTGCCAGCCGTTTATAGGCCATATGAGCATTGGGGGCGCTGCGCATCGCTGTACTTCACGCGATCTGCACCCCCTCTGAAAATACGGTGTTGTAAAACTCCGTTCCGGCATTGATCTCCCGTCGTTCGTATACATCCACCTGCTTCCCTGTCAGGCGGTGCAGATCATCCGCTATGCAGAAAACATCTGTAGGATCAAACCGAGGGCCGCCAATCACAACTAAATCAATATCAGATTGGGCGTTGGCCTCCTGCCGGGCATAGGAACCAAACAGTATTGCGCTCTCCGCTTGATATTTTTTCAAAAGGGGGAGGATCGCGCTGATGATCTCGTCTCTGGTGTAGATATGTTCCGACATTTTGGCCCCCTCCATTCTGTACTGTATCGTTGACTCTATTGTAAACGATTTTCCCGAAAAACACAAGCGAAGGAGCGAAAATAATGCAAAGTCCAAAAGAAGCAATCAAGCAGATCCAGGCCCTGACCTACGGGGCCTATCAAGCCAGCGGCCAGGCGGCCGCGCTGATTGGAGCTTCCCGTCCCCAAAACATGGCGGAGGCGCTGGAACAGACCGCCGCCCGTATGGAACAGGGCACAGTACAGCTGCGCGCGCTGTGCGAGCGCTGCCTGCCGCCGGCCCCCGCTGTCGGCCAAAAGCCGGCACTGTCCCCGCTGGACGTTGCCGGGAAAACGGAAGTGAACGAGTTCGGCTGGCTCCATATCCAGCTGAACACCCTGCTGCCCCACTGCCGGTTTGCTCCGCCCCTGTGGCTGACCGACACCATCTCCCGGCTGCTGGACCGGCATGAGCGCCGGCATGGAAAACTCCCGCTGCTGGAACAGGCGCTGCTGGTGATAGACGAATACTGCGATGTAGATTCCCGGCAGGTGTATGATGCGGACAACAAGGGGTGGAAGGCGGTCTCCAACGCCATCAAGGGGCGGCTGGTGGCCGACGACGATCAGTTCAGCCTGAGCCTGTGCCTGCTCTCCCAACGCTCACCGGAAGCGGAGTGCCATATCTATGTGCTGCCCATGGCGGACGCGGGGGATTTCTTTTTTATGCGCTCGGACCATTTCACCTTTTCCCGCTGACCTTCGGTTACATCCGGGCTGTAAATCCCGGTATGACCCCCGGTTACATTCTCCCCGCAAAACCCCCGATATTCGGTTACATTGGCGGAACAATTCTGCCGCTGACCATCGGTTACATCCGCACCCCGTTGTAACCGATGGTCAGCGTGGTTTTTCCCTTGCGCCACAAGGCTTTTTTTCTTCAAACCTTCGGTGACATGGGAAAAATGTAACCGTCCTATGTCACCTTCGGTTACATTGACGCCCACATTTGAAAGGAGGAGTCCGCGATGCTGTACGACCGCAGGGATTTTGGCCTGCTGCGTCTGGCGGGGGCCTACCAATGGCTGCCTCTCGCCCCGCTGCGGGCGCTGTCCCCGCTGAAGCAGCTTTTCCATGAGGCGGAACTGCTGGCCTCGTTAGGGCTGCTGGCCTTTTCCCGGAGCGGCGAATACCTGACGCTTACCCCGGAGGGCTACCGCCTTTTATCCTCGTTTGACCTGCACTATCAGCCGCCCTCCAAGCGGCCCTACTCCCAGAGTCCGGCCCTTCGCCGCCGCTTAGAGGTCGGCGCCATTCTGCTTACCTGCCTCGGCGCAGGAATTGAACCCGCCTTAGACAAGGTGGAACGCCTCAAACGCCAGCCGGTATTCCTCCCCGCCTTCGCCCTCCGCGCCGGTGATGGGAACCTGATGAACGCCGCGGGCTGCGCCGGCTTCGGCCACTGGGGCGGCGCAGCGTACATGGTCCAGTATGTGTGCGAGGAGCACTCCGGCTTTTTTATGAACAATGAACTGGCCCACCTGCACAACCTTGCCTCGGTATTCAGCGAGCGGCTGGATACGCCCCAGGTCATCCTGTTCGCGGGAGACAGCTACCGCGCTGTCTACGAGGTGCTGACCCAAAAAACACGATCCGACCGAAACGGGAAAAAGGGCTTTGTGGATTACAGCCAAGCATACCCCCAGCTTGGTATCCCCGCCTGTCTGCTTTCCTGTGACGACACCGGCGCGTTGCAGTTGTCCATTATGCGTCAGGCGAGCTACCATGCCCGGATCGCCCAGGCCGCCTTCGGCGCCCGCTGGAAGGCGGAGGACGGCCGGCTCCCGGAGGCGGACGGCCAAGTGGATGGGAACCCGCTGGTGATTGCGGTGGATATGGATCTGCGGAGATTGGACAGAGTGTGCCGGGACGCCCGGCAGCAGAACCGGAAGGAAATTCTCGTGGCGGCGCTGGAGGGGCAGATGTCCGGTCTCCTGCTGGACTTCTTTCCCAAGGACGCCTCTATCCGGCCCCTGCGCGTCAATTCCAAGGTCCTCTCGGTGGCCTTTGGCGGCGAATGCGCTTTAGGCGACCCATGGCCGGACGCCCCCTTGCAGATGAAGGGAGGGCTGGCCCATGTTTAAGCTCTCTACCTATATCGCCAAGCTGGAGGACCGCTGGGGGAAGAAGCTGGGGCGGCTCTGGGAAAAGCATAAGGGAAAATGGAAGCTCTACCTTCCACTGGGGCTCTCCGGCTGGTACTTTTACGGGATGCTCATTAACTCTATCCGGCTGGGGACCCGGGCCACCTTCAACCAGACAGGCGAGGCGGTGGATTCCATTTGGGTGGTCAATCCCTTCCGTAATCTCTTAGCCGTCTTTTCCCCTACAGGGCTGGCGGTGACGCTGGTGGGCGCGCTGCTGGTCTGCCTGATTGCAAAGAAAGGCTATATCTGGTTTTCCGGCTACAAGTACATCCACGACAAGCGGGGCTTTGACATCCTGCCGGACGGCACCCATGGCACCTCCGGGTTTATGAGCCGGAAGGAGCAGGCGCGGATCGTCCTCACCGGCTCCATCAAAGAATTGGACCGGACATTGCTGGGAAAGCAAAAGGACGCCCCCGATGACGACGACAAGTATGCCGAATATGTGACGCTGCGCCCCGGCAGCGGATTGACCGAGCACACCATGATCTACGGCGCCACCGGCTCAGGAAAAACCAGAGGCTTTGTAAAGCCCTTCATCCTCCAGACCGCCCGCCGGAAGGAGAGTATGGTCCTGGTCGATCCCAAGGGCGAAATTTACGAGAGTATGTCCGCCTTCCTGAAGGAGGAAGGCTACGAGGTACGGATGTTCAACCTCCTCGACATGGAGAACAGCGACGCGTGGAACTGCCTCAGCGAGATCGAGCATGACAAGGACCTGGTACAGTCCATCGCGGAGGTCATCATCAAGAACACCTCCAACGCCAATGAGCGGCAGGATTTCTGGGAAAAAGCGGAGCTGAACCTGCTCATGGCGCTGATGCACTATGTCGCCTCCCAGACCGTCCCCGGCACAAAGGAGCTGCTGCCCATCCAGCAGCGGTCCCTGGGAGCCATCTACCGGATGCTCTCCAACGAATCCTTTGCCGACCTGGAGCGGCGGTTTGAGGCCCTGCCCAAAGGCCACCCGGCTCTGCCGCCCTACGGTATCTTTAAGCTGGCCAACCGCCAGATCTGGGGCAATATCGCCATTGGCCTGGGCAACCGGCTTTCGGTGTTTCAAAATCCGCTGGTGGATAAGATCACATCCTACAACGAAATTGATCTGACGTTGCCGGGGAAAAAGCCCTGCGCCTACTTCTGCTGCATCTCGGCGCAGGATTCCTCCTTGGAGTTTCTAAGCTCTCTGTTCTTCTCCCAGCTTTTTACCCGCCTGATGGACTATGGCCGCAGGCATGGGGACCATGGGCGGCTGCCGGTAACGGTAAACGTCTGCCTGGAGGAGTTCTGCAATATTGGTAAGCTGGTGGACTTCAAGCGGGTGCTCAACGTCTGCCGCGGCTCGGCCATCTTCTGTCAGATCATCGTACAGTCCATCCCACAGCTTCAGGACCGCTACCCCAAAACAGAGTGGGAGGAACTGATCGGCTGCACTGACATTCAAATCTGCCTCGGCTGCAACGATGTGGACACCGCTACCTATATCTCTAAAAAGTGCGGCATGGTGACGATCAAGGTGGAGAACAACCAGATGCCTCTGATGCCCCTGTTCTCCCCAGTCTATACCTCCACCCGGCCCTACAGCCAGACCAAGAGCAATACCCAGAGGGCATTGATGCTCCCGGATGAGATCCTCCGCATGGACAACCGGGAGTGCCTGGTGCTGCTGCGTGGGGAAAAGCCCCTGCGCCTCTACAAGATCATCCCGGACGAACATCCCAGCTTTGGACGGCTGCGGGATGTGCGGGTAGCCGAGTACATTCCCCATTGGCGGCAGGAAGAGGCCAAGCCCTCCGCCCCCGTACAGCCGGCGGCACCGCCGGAAGAGAATCCGCCGCCGGAACCGGCCCCCGAACAGTCGGAACCGGTACCCCGGCACGACCTGCCCGCCGCAGAGCAGGCTGGAAGGATGGCCCAGTACGACTACGGCCTTTTGGACCCGGAGATAAGCGGCTTTGATTCCCCGGCTCAGGAACCGGGCCAGGACGCCCCCTACGGCGCTCTTGACCTGATAGAAACCCTGCCCCAAGATGTGGGCGGTGAACGGAAAGAGGAGGGGCAGCTCTGAATGCGCTGTCCCTCCCCGGCTTTGCAGACAAAGTGTCAGACCGGATTTCAAAACCGATTCCTATGCAAAAAGAATATGCGGCCCATCATGCTTTGTGTCCTTGGATACGCCCTCTCGCCCGGCTGAATACTTCCTGCGCGGAATAGCGCACAGCAGTCAGCACCGCCGCTCGATCAGCCTCATCCAAGGCCAGTTCCACCCCGGCATTGCGCTCTATGCCAAAAGTCGCCGCAAGGCCGCATTCGCTTTTTTCAGGACCAGCCGCTCCGCAGCCTCTGGAATCGGAATGAGCGGCCTTGGAAGATCGTTCTTCCCAATCGGGGATAAGACGGATATGACGCATGGTGAACCTCACTGCTTTCCCTGTAAATCATGTTTGGCGATTCGATGATGCGCGATCTCATAAACCGTGTCGTCCTCGCGGACACCGATCACAACCAAGACCATGCGGTTGGCGTTCCGGACAAGCTGATAGACGATCCTGAGTCCTGCGCCCCGCAGCTTGATTTTCAGAAAGCCGGACAGCTTAGAAGCGCCTTTGTTGCCCAGCCATTTGCCGTATCCGCCTTCGGTTTCCGGCAAAGGATTTTTCCGCACCTTTTCAATCGCTTTGCGTACCAATATCCGCTGGCTTCCATCCAACGCCCGAAAGTCCTCTAACACTTCGGGCAAATACCTGATTTCCCAGCTCATTCAAACTCCACCTCGGATGTGTCGGCATAATCCGCCGGCGTAAAGCCCAGCGCTTCATCCACCTGCTGCTGGGAAAGCAGGGCGGCGGGGTCAAAGTGCGCCATGCGCGTGGCAGCCTCCGCCGTTAAGCGGGCGTCGTTCACCTCGTCCATCAGGCGCACATACTCCGCAGGCGACATCAAAACACACTCCGCCATGTTGTTTTTCATGACGACCTTGGCCCCGCAGCGTTTGACTTCCTCAAACACCCTGCCGGCAAGCCCTTTATTAAACTGTGAAATCGAAACGGTATTTTCGATTGCCCCTCGAATGGTATCCATATTACTCACGCTCCTCTACCCTAATATTATACCCATCATCAGTAAATATGTCAATTAATTTACAGATATGACTACCGTTAAAAGGAGAGACCGATCATGAAGGCAGCCCCTATGACGCAAAAGCCCTCGTTCCCTTTGATGAAACAGGGAGACGTTCAGAATATCTATCACTTGCAGATGCCCCGCTGGCTGTTCACAGACCCCAAATACATGGAACTGGCGCTGGAGACGAAGGTGGCCTACACTTTCCTTCTGAACCGCTTCCAGCTCTCCCGGCTCAATGGCTGGGTGAACGAGGACGGGGCGGTGTTTATCATCTATACCCGCCGCTCTCTGGCGGAGGAGATGCAGGTCAGCTACCGTAAGATCATCGAGGCCATGAAGGAGCTGACCGCCGCCGGGCTGATCTGGGAGAAGCGCTGCGGTCGAGGGGACGCCAATCAGATCTATCTTGCGCTGATAGAGCATCCCGAACCCAAAAGCGGCAGCGCTCCCTTTGTGCCGCCGGAGCATGAGGCGGCTGGCGGGGAGCCGGAGGCAGGACCGGAGGAGGCCGGTGGGGACGGCGGACTGAGAAGTGCCGAATCCGCACCTCTTGACCTGTCCATCAGCCAAGCAGGGGCGCACGCGCCCGCTTTAGAAGTGCCGATACAGCACCACCAGAAGTGCGGAACCGGCATCTCTAAAAGTGCGGAAACGGCACTTCCAGAAGTACCGGAACGGCACCCCAATTATAAAGAAAAAAGAAATACTGAACAAAGTCATACTGAAATCAGTCTGTCCGTCGGTGAAGGGGGCGGACTGGCGGAGACGGGGCCGGGAAGGGAGTATTTCACCGCCGCCCGGGGTATGAGCGAGCAGGAACAGCTGGCGCAGATATTGGAGAACTGCGAGCTTTGGATCTTCGACCCGGATACGGCAAAGGTATTTGCCAACGCCATTGAGCGGCTGTTTTACTCCGACAGCTTTCGGATTGGGAAGGCTGTGCTGCCCCGGACCAACGTGCGTTCCCGGCTGTGGGACCTGGACGGCATCATTCTTCAGAGCGTGCAAAGCAAGCTGGCGGCCAACCAGCGTGATGTGAAGAACTCGACCGCTTACACAATGGCGGTCATTTTTAATACCATTTGCGAGACCCACAGCGACCTTCTGGTGGACCCGTACCTGAACAGCTTAGGCGGGCCGCCTGCGCCGCCGGCGGGCAGGTAAAGGAGGTGGGGCCTTTATGAATCTGACAGAGGATCAGCGGTACTTCCTGTCCATTCTGCGGGAGACCGGCTTCATCCGCCTGGATCAGGTGCTGCCGCTGCTGCGGATCAACGAGCCGCAGAAAGAAATCAGTCATGCCGGGGCCCTGCTGCGCCGTCTGCGATACATGGGCCTGCTGGCCCGCTCCGGAGACGGCTGCATCTGCCTGCCGGACCTGCTGCGCGACAGGCCGGACAGTGAAATCCTTTTGTCGCTGGATGTGCTTCTCGCGCTCAGGCCGGAGCGATTGCTTCAGGTATCCGCGCGGCAGCCGTATAAGCTCTGCTTCCTCCTCCAACGTTCCGATGGATGGATCGACTACTTCGCAGTGATGCCGGTGCAGCCCGGACACGAGGGGCGTATCAGCCAGCTTTTGCAGGCGGAGCAGAAGAACTATGTTTTCCTGCTGCCGCTGGAAAATATGGAACAGCACCGGCAGATCACATTGTCCCGGAGCCACTTTTTCGTTTTACGGCAGGGAGAGCGGCTACGGTTCTATAAAGGGGGTGAGGCCGGAAAATAGTTGAAATTGGCCGCAGTCATAACAGAAAATCGAAAGGAGCAGTACACAATGACAATGGAATCTATGGAATATGGAATCCCAACGGAGGAGCAAATGACGCAGCAGCCCGATGGCCTGCCGGAAACAACGGAGCCGGGCCTTGCGCCGGAATCCCCGGATCATCTGCCGCGGGAGGATGCGGAAGCCAGCGGCACACCGGAGCCTGTATCAAATGAGGGAGAGGCCCCGGAAGCGGCGCCCAAAAAGAAACGCACAGCCAAAAAGAAGGCCGAAAAAGCGGAGGGCGCAGTCCCGGAGGCGAACGACGCATTGGAGGCCGATGGACGGACGCCTTTGGAGACGCCGGAGACGGTCCCGCCCGATGGAGAGCTGCCGGAAGCGGACCGGCTTGACCCGGAGGCCGGGAGCGCGGGTTCCGGCGATATGGTCGTGGTGGGGCTGGCTGACCAAGGGGGCGATGACCCGCCCGATGGAGAATTTCCCGCAGGAGAGGAGGCTCTGCTTCCAAGGGAAGCCGCTTTACCGCCGGAGCAGCCTTCCCCGCCGGAAGAGACGCCCCGGACTGCGGCCCCCCGCCCCCGGGCCGGGAGGCCGGCGGAGGGCCACAGCCCCCTGCTGTCTCTGAAACTGAATGAGCTGGACCGGAACCTGACCGAGCAGGAGCGTCAGGAGTGGAACGATATTTACGCCTCCTTCCGCTCCAAATCGGTACTCACTGGGAAGATCATCGGTGTGGACGCCCACGCCTTTCACGTCCGAAACCGGGAGACCGGGCAGGTGGAGCGGAAAAGGATGTACTGCGCCGCTGTCATCTCCCTGCGCGTCAAGGTGCTGATCCCGGAAACCGAGATGTGGATGCCCGGCGAGGAGCGGCCTACCCACGTCCTGCGGAATATGTCCGGCGCGGAGATCGACTATGTAATCCTGGATGTGGACCGCGAGAACAATATGGCGATTGCCTCCCGCCGCATGGGGACCATGATCCGGCAGCGGGCCTTTGACACCGCGAGGGGCGGGCATGAAGCCGGGGAACGGCTGACCTGCCGCATCCTGACCGTTGGACCCAGCCGCTGCCTTGTGGAGTGCGGCGGCAGGGACCTTACTTTGCGCTATCAGGACATCAGCTACTCCAGCTATTCCGATCTGCGGGAGAAATATCATCCTGGAGAAAAGCTGGACTGCGTGCTCAAGAGCTTTGACCGCGTCTCCGGCCGTCTGACAATCTCCGTCAAGGAGGCGGCGCCCAATCCCTTTGAGGGCGCTGCGGCCCGCCACCCTCTGGGTTGCCGCCGGCAGGCGGTCATCAGCGGCAAATACGGCGGTGGTGTGTTCTGCACCATGCCGGACGGCACCACCTGTCTGTGCCTTTACACCGCCCAGCATACCGATCGGGACTTCCGCAAGGGCGATACGGTGATTCTGGCAATCGTCAAGTACGATTTCGAGCGCAGCCTGATCTATGGCCGCATCTTGTCCAAGTGGTAAGCAGGACGGTCCATACCGCCAGAACCACCAGAAAAGGCCCCGCTCCGGCGGAGTCTTTTCTTTATTAGGATATGAGAATCATAGCTTCCACCTTATATCCGTTTTGGGTGTAGAAGAAACCTCAACTGTTCAAGCGGAGAAAAACATGGTATGCTCAAGGTGTATTTAGGTAAGATTTTTTCAGGTCAGATATTCGCTCCTGGGGGCAGTATGCCCTTGGGAGACCTGTCAGCATCCTAAATACCAACACGAGTCCGTACAAAAACCGCAGTCTGCTCTTTCGGGAGAGGACTGCGGTTTTTTGCGTCCTCAGTCCAAAACAGAAAGGAGCAATTCTATGCATGAACAAGCAAAAACTCATGAAAGTCACCTACTACGACGAGAAGAACAGCATCCGGCTGACCGGATACGCGGACACAGTGGTATGGGACGAAAAAGGAAAGGCGACCTTGGCGGCCCTGCGATTCGGGGGATACCCGGAGGAAGTGCGCGGTCTCGCAGACGCGATCTATGGCGGAATTACCATCGAGATCGAGAGTGAAGACGGCGCTATGACCCTCAGCACGCTTGCCAAGCAGTACCGGCGCGTCCTCAGCTACGATGGGGTATACGCCGAGGCGACCCTGATCGCGGAGGACGACGGCCAGACAGCAAAAAATGGCGAGAAAAAAACGGAGGATGACGCAAACGCGGCGCTGGCAGAGCCTCAGACCGAGTTGGATCTGCCGCCGCGCAATACCTACATCTTCTGCACGCCCGGCGACAAGGCGGATCTGTTCCGGGCAGTTGATCAGAAAACCGCAGTTCCTTTGATCCCGGAGTTTCAGGACTATGTTCTTTCCGAACTGACACGGCGGAAGATCCTCCGCCCTCTGCGGGTCAAATCCATTTCCCGCAAGATGGAGGCGTGGCTGCTGCGCTGCGAGGAGAAGGACAAAAACATCGTGGCCGTTCTGGAAAGCGGCCTGAAAAGCGGAGCCATCGCCATACCTGGCGCGGTCCCCGGCCCCTCCCCGCTGGACAAATTGGAGTCTGTAACGGACTATCTGAACACCTTCGGCGTTACGGTGGCCGAGCGGATCAAAAATCTTTTTGTTCCGCTGTTCGATCCCTCCAAGGAGCCGCTTTCCCCGGAAGTGCTGGCAGTCAATCAGTACATCCATGACCACGCGGGCTATTCCCTCTACGACGCCCAGCTCGCGGTGGCGGAGTCTGTCAAGCGGCAACTCCAGCGCAACAAAGTGGGGCTGATCGTGGCGGAATGCGGCGCAGGCAAGACCAAGATCGGCGCGGCGGCCATCGCGTCCACAGCGGCTGGACTTTACGCCCAGCATAAAAACGCCGGACTTTTTAAGACCTTCAATGTCGTTCTCTGCCCCTCCCATGTAACGAAAAAATGGGTGCGGGAGGTGGAGGAGACTGTGCCAAACACCTTTGCCGCCGTAGTCCACAGCATCCAGGAGTTCGACCATCTGTATCAGATGTACGAGCGGGGCACAAAAAGCTGCTTTGCGATTCTCTCCAAGGAAAAGGCGCGGGACGGTTACATGCGCGCTCCGGCAGTGCTCTACCGGCAATGGAACCGGGAGGGCCTTCAGATAGACCGGAAAACGCCGCTGCCAGACTGCGGCGCTGCGAATGAGCGGCCTGATACGCCTGTGTTCTGCTGCCCGGAGTGCGGGACGGCTGTCATGGCGAATATCAGCCGGGATGGAACGGTATACCGCATTCCCGCCAACTCGCTCTTTTTCCGGCGGGAGCACCGCGAAAACCACAAGTGCGAAGCCTGCGGCGCGAGCCTTTGGACCGCGCTCAACCCCAGCGCGTGGGGCAGGCAAAAGGCCTGGGCCAAAATCGGAGATTATGGCTTTGTTTACCGTCCTTTGATTGATGAGCACATCAGGAAAGCCAAAAGCGAAGCCCTGAAAGAGAAATTGGGCGATCTTTCCATGACTCCGGGTGCGGTTTCTGCCGCCAGAGGCGCGAACCGGGCCTTCCCCTTGAGCAGCTATATCAAGCGCAAGTACAAGGGCCGTATCTACGGCCTGATCGTGGATGAACTGCACCAGTACAACAACAAGTCCGGTCAGGGCGACGCCATGGCGGAACTGTACGATACGGCAAAGAAGGTGGTCGGTATGACGGCAACGCTGATTAACGGCTACAGCTCCGGCATTTTCTACCTTCTGTACCGTATGGTCCCGTCCCTGATGAAAAAGGACGGCAAGGACTATGAAACGCCTACGGAGTTTGACAAGGAGTACGGTGTAATCCAGACGACCTATGAGGAAGTGGAGCCGGAGTACAACTCTAACCGGCGAACGGTGCAGTCGCGTGTTTCTACGCGCCTGCTGCCCGGCGTCTCGCCGCTGGTGTATTCCCGGTTCCTGATGGAATACGCCGTTTTCCTCTCCCTGACGGATATGGGAAAAGATCTCCCTGAATACGAGGAGATCCCCGTCCCTCTGTCCATGCCTGAAGCGGTCGAGGAGGAGTATGACCGGATCGAAGCTATGCTGAAAAGCGTGCTGAAGAATGACCGGAAAGCGGCGAGGAAAATCCTCTCCGCCTATCTGAATCTTCTGACTGCGTACCCGGATCAGCCCTGCGGACATAAGCCCATCTACCATCCCCTTGACGGCTATCCCATTGTTGAGCCGGCGGACACTGCCGCGCCGGACGCCATTCTTCCCAAGGATGAGAAGGTGCTGGAAATCGTGGAGCGAAAGATTGCCGCCGGAGAGAAGGTGCTGGTCTACACCAACTGGACGCGCCTGAACACCCAGTCCAAGCTGGAGCGGCTCTTCTTGGAACGGGGCTGGCGCAGCACGATTTTACCTGCCAAGGTCAAACCGGACAAACGCGAGGCATGGGTGGACGACCGGCTGAGAGAGGGCCTGCAAATCCTGATCTGCAACCCCTCTCTGGTGGAGACCGGCCTGGACCTGAACGCTTTTACTACGCTGATCTTCTACGATACGGGCTATAAGCTGTTCACTCTGCGGCAGGCCAGCCGCCGTTCCTGGCGGATCAACCAGACCGCGCCCCGGGTAGAAGTTTATATGCCCTACTACCA
The DNA here is from genome assembly GCA_910588045.1 of uncultured Oscillospiraceae bacterium. Classification (GTDB taxonomy): domain Bacteria; phylum Bacillota; class Clostridia; order Oscillospirales; family Oscillospiraceae; genus Pelethomonas. Next base: position 17,508 of record CAJUPS010000025.1, read on the forward strand.
GCATACCATGCAGCACAAAGCCATTAAGCTCATGGCCTCCAAACTGGCAGTGGCGGGTATCATTGAAGGCTCCTTCTCGGAGGAGGGGCTGGCCGCCATGAGCGAGTGCGAGGATATGACCACCATGATGGCAAAGGAGCTGATGCTGGGCATCAAGGACAGCGTGGAGGATGTGTCCGCCATGTTCAAGCGCATGGCGCTGCTCAAGCCCCAGGCGTCCGCCTGGTCTATTTTCTCTGAGAAGCCGCAGAAGAAGGATGAATCCATGTTGTCGGTCCATACTGGGGCAAAGCCGGCGGTGGAGTTTACCTTTGAAACACCTATACCGGCGTCCGAACCGATTGCGGCGTCCATTTTCGACACCCCAGCGCAAAATGCCGCTGCGAGGGAAAAACCGAAAGCCACGCGCCGAAAGAAAACGGCGGCGGAAAACAGCGAGGATCAATTCCTGCTGTTCAAGATTGCATAGGAGGTATCCATATCATGCTTGCCCATATCAAGCGGGACGATCTTCTGCGCCTGTCCAAACAGGCGGCACTGGCTGTCCCCAGGAACACAACCATCAAAGAGTTGCAGGGCATTCACTTGGAAGCGGACGAAGGTAATTCCATGCTGACATTGACTGCCACCAACTTAGAAATTACCATCCGCGCTTCCATGGGCGCGGTGGTGGAGCGGCCCGGGAATACCGTTATAGACGCCCGGCTGCTGACTGACATCGTATCCAAACTGTCAAAAGACAGCGATTTGGATATGGAACTGGAGCGCGGCGGCCAGCTTGCGATTCGGTCCGGCCATACCCACTATCTTCTGAACGTGCTCTCCGGCGATAAGTACCCCATGCCGGAGCTGCCGTTCCCCGATGATACAATCCCAGTAACCGGCGTGCAGTCCTTGGTCCGTAAGACAGCGTTTGCCGCGGCGGACGGGGAGAACGCACCGCTCATGAGCTGCATCAAGATCAGCTTAGGGCCCGACGGGCTGCGCGGCGTCAGCACCAACGGCTTCTGCATTATGGAGGCTAAGGGCGATGAAAACTGCAAGGGCGCGTCGGAACTGTTGATCCCAGCGCATTCTCTGGCGGCGTTGGCCGCGATTTCGCGGGACAGCGATGTATATGAGATGGGCCTTGCGGGGAAAAGCATCGTTTTCTGGAACGGGGAACTGCTCTTTTCCGCCCGGCTGATGGAGGGAAAATACCCCAACACCAAGATTCTCTTTGATTCCTTCCAGGCAAAATATTCGGTCAACCTGTCCGCTGAGGAATTGGCATCGGCTGTGCTCTCCGCTTCTGTGGTGGCGCCGGAAAACTCCCGGATGGAAGTGGCTTTTGGCGAACATGTCATTCGCGTCAGCGCCGGAGAGGACAGGGAGCGGGCCACAGTGCCGGTAAAAGCCCTGGTGCTCAGTGCGCCGGGCCAACCCTTCTACTACAATTACAAAACCCTGCTGCAATATTTGAGACTGGTCAAAGGCAAAGTGACGTTGGATTTTGACGAGAGGGGCCTGCTGGCAATTCGCGCGGGAGCGACACAGTACATTCAGTCCCCCCTGCGGGCGCCAAAGCAGGCGGCACAGTCTCAAAAGGCGGCATGAGAACGGAGGTCGAAAAGGGCCTATGCGTATTCCTAAGATCTGCCGCTACTGCGGCGGAAAGATCATCAAGTCCAAAACCCATGTTCTTTACGGAAAAGGCAATGAGACTATCTACCTCTGTACGATGTGCAATGCCTACGTAGGCTGCTATCCGGGTACGGACAAGCCCATGGGCAAAGTGGCAAATACAGTTTTACGCTTAAAGCGCCAAGAAACCCATCAGGTTTTCGACGCTTTATGGAAAAAACAGGGCTGGACTAGGAGCGCCGCCTACCGGTGGCTGGCGAAATCGCTTCAGGTGTCTGAGGAAAATGCCCACATCGGTATGATGGAGATGGACGACTGTGAGAGAGTAATCCGGCTGTGCCGGGACTACAAAAACAATGAGGAGGCAGCGTAATGCAGGAATGTAAACAAAATACGCCGCTGTGCCAGTGTATCGACTGGAAAAGCGGGGACATCGCCGTAGGCGTCAACCACTTTATCAACCATTTTGATTTCCAAGGCTTTACGCTGGAATACAGCACATTGGAGCCGGAAGAGGATCGCCGCATGTGCAAAATCGGCCGGTGTACGGTCTGCGGGAAACGGCTGTGCATTGGCCGCGCCTTGCCTGCGGAGTGCGGCGCGGACGATTTCCTGTCGGAGGTCTACAATTGGATGTTTCAGATGTGGAAAGGGCCGCGTGAGCGGCTGCCGGATGGCGTGAACTGCTTCCGGGATATGTTTTTATCCCTGTTCCACGAAGAGGACAAGGATTATGTCCATGAATGGCTGCGCCAGCCGGGAGATCAGAAGGTCGCCCAAGCTGACTGCCTTTCCGAAAAGGAGGGCAGGTAAATGGCGAAACGGTATTCTTTCCCGGAGCCAGCTTGTATGGAGTGCAGGCATCACCAGTACCTTGGAAACGGTTTGGCCCGTTCGCGATACTGCGGCGGGTTTCCCAAACGGAAAAGCCCCAAGCGGTTCCGGTCCTCCGATCCTCAGCGCAAGGCGCCCAAGTGGTGCCCCCGGCGGCTCAGCCCGCCGGTGTGCCGGGTCTACGGCTTTGCAGATGAGCAGAGCCAAGTGATGGATATTTTATCTCGGAATCGTTTTAATCCCAAGAAGGAGCGGTATATTTCCGTCGCCTCCAGCCATTACAAGCTGCTTCTGGAAAAACCGCTGGGCATGAAAGCGAAGGCGTTTTACGAGGCGGCCGAGACCGGAGACGTTTATGACATTCTTCCGGAGGATGTGCTGGAGCCTGGTATCGTGGTCGAAATTGACGATGGCCTGAAACCCTACTACTTCTATTTTCTGAGCTGGTCAAGGGTCGTTCCTGTCTACTCCTTTGACCTCGCCCGGGTACAGAAACCGGCTTTTGAGCAGGGGATACCGGAAGGAGGACACGATGAACAGCAGTAACCACGCGGGGCGCGTATGCCCCCTCTGCGGCAAGCAGTACACAGCGCCGCCCGCCCTCTCCCGGAGAGACAACGCGACAAGCATCTGCCCGGAGTGCGGAACCATGGAGGCGCTGGCCGCCATGGAAGATTCTTGGTGTGAATGCAGCGGACACCGCAGCAAGGATTTTTCCAAGCTGACGGACTACTACTGCCGCCATTTCATCCCTGGCGGCTGGCGGCTTCAGTATTCCACGCTGGACGAACCGGAACCGGAACGGCTGCTGTATCTGGTTGGAAAGTGCGATCAGTGCGGTGGCTTTATGCGCTCCGGCGTGTCGATTGCGTGTAACTGGACAGGCGACAGGCTGCTTTTGGACATTTGCAAGGCAATGCTGCAACACCGCCCGTTTGACGGCAGAGATAAAACTGGGATCTATCGCGGAGGCTGCGCCCGGCGGTCTGAATGGTACTGGAAACAGGATCAGCTGACCAGGACGGAGCGGATCGAACAGTTTGTATCGCTGTTTCGAGAGAGCGACCAGCCCTCCGCCCGGCTTTGGGCGGAAGAGCACATGCCCGCGCCGCCCGCCCAGCGGGAAACCACAGCGGAGTTTTTCAACGCCGTCGTAGAGCTGGTGAAATCCAACGGCTTCTGGCCGGAGCAGAGCGCCTTCATCACCTGTGAGCCGGCCCGCCCTGACGCGGCCCTCTGTCACCCGATGTTCGATTTCCGCCCGGTACTGACGGTGGAGCACGGCGATGGTCTGCGGATCGACTGCTATCTGAACGGGATATTTGACTGCGCGGGAAGCAGCAAACGGCTGGCCGGGACCATCCGGACAGCTTGCAGCGACCGCGATACCTGCGTTTTGCTGGGATTGCTGACAGGTGCGCTGCTGCACTATGGCAGCGTATACCGGGAAGAAAATCTTGACCGGTATGTACCGCTCCATAACTACAATATGAAAGAGGAGACTTGACAATGGTATTTTCCTACTGTAAATGCAGCTATCATTTGGCGGGAAACGAGAACGCCGCTGCCAACTTCTACAACACCCACTTTGTCCCCGACGGCTGGGAGCTGGTGTACTCAAAACTCAGCGAATGCCGCTCCATCCATCTGAAGGGGCGCTGTAAGGACTGCTACGGGGATCTGAATGAAATGATCCCGCTCCCGGAGGGCCTTTCCGGGGACGCGCTGTTCCAGGCCATCTATGATGCCATGTGGAGTGCCCATCCCTATGATGCGATCTTGGAGCACATCGGCTACCATGGCCCCTGCGAAGAACGCAGTGCGTTTTACCGCCGCCGGGATAAGACGTCCCAGTTCCGGCGCAGTACGAAGTTTTTGGACTTGTTCCATGACTACGACCGGGAGGCGGCCAGGCTCTGGCTGGAAAAGACTTTTCCGCCGCAAAAGCACACCGAGGTTCTGCGAGATACCGGCGGGAGCCTGTTCAGCAGCGTGATCCGCATGGCAAAGGAAGCCGGCGAGTTCGGCAGAGCCGAGGCTATTCTGGACTATATCCTGCCCTGTGAGCATGAAGATGGCATCCACGAGAAGGTAAAGCTGACCGCGTATGAGTTTGACTTCCAGCCCTATATCAATTACGGCTGTGAAGGCATTTACATCGACTGTTACCTGATGGGGAAGTTTGATGAATCCGGCAGGTCCAAGCTCCATGTGGGCACGCTGAAAACCCTGAGACGGGATGCGGAGGCCGCCAAAATCATGGGCGAGCTGTGCGGCGTGCTGCTGCACTACGAAAAAAAGTATGTCAACGGGAATCTCCACCGCTACACGCCGGAAAAGGAGCTGGAACAGGAGTATCAGAGACAGCTTGAACAGGAAAAGAATGAAAGTGTCCCGCTGCTCTCTGAAAAGATCCCGCTGCCGGAAGGCGGTGAGATTTGATGAAGGGCTATGTGGAGTGCCTGCTTCAGGTAACGGGCGACGCCGCCGGTCTCAATACCTTTGACAAGCTGTTCCGCAGCGGAAAAGGCCCCTCGTGGGTGGACCGCGCTTCAGACGGCGCGCCGCGTTACTCCCTGCACGCGCTGTTCCCGGTGCCGGAGGCTATTCAGCGCCGGGGATATGAAACAGCGGGGCATCTGTGGTGCGGTGATTTTTGGGACGTGCCTGATGATCTGGTCGATATGCAGGTAAAGCGGCTTTTGGGGAAACGGTACTACCGCTTCTATACCCCTGGCGGCGTACCGGAAAATGTATTTCTGAAAGCGTCCTATGATTTCCCGCTGCTGCATCTGCGGTTGGTAGGGCTTGGCGTGGATAGAGGTGACCTGCAAAACCATTCTTACCATGGCGGCTATTATCAGGGCAGCTTTTCTCCCGACGGCGAAAATCCTTTCGCTATCCTGCGGGAAGAAATGGGGTTTTCCGCATGACAATGACATTCTTGGAGTGCTGCGAGACGGTGCGGGACAAGGGGCTGCATATGATCCGCACCTGCGAAAAAATGCCGGGGCAGTATGAGATCTGTACGCCTTTTGAGCACGAAGAGGGCTGGATATGGCTGGACGCTGTTACGGCAAATGTCGTCTGTCAGGTGTATGAGGCCCTTTCGCCGGATAAGCGGGAGAAATTCAGGCGGCTTCCTGCCGGAGTCATTCTGGACCTCTGCTGGAAAGTTGCTGACGGACTGTGACGCCACGATGCGGAAAGGAATACGAGTATGACATTGAATGAGTTCAAGAAACTGGCGCAAGAGCGGTCGGTCACGCTGGAGCTATTTTGGCGGTTTGGGAAAACAGAGTTTGACCCATGGCTGCGCGGACCCAGGCGGATTCTTGCGGTGCGGAGCTATGGCTTCGATCTGGAAATTCCCACAACGGAAGGACTCCGCGATCCAACGCAAAAGACGTCTGCGCTGCGCGTGGAATACGCCTCGCTGTTTGATCTGAGCGGAGATATTCTCTCCATCTACAAAAGCGGTAGCCGCCCCGCCACCGAGGATGAGCAGGAGGCGCTGGATGGCTGGGATGCGAAAGTGGCGCAGGACCCGGATGTTACGGCCTGGGCGCAAAAGAACTATTTCAGGACCTTTGTGAGCGCAAAGAAAAAACCGGACGGCCGCCGGAGGGGGTATGAATACCTGATTAAGGACCGGCGCGGGGAAATTGACCCGGAAACCGGACGGGAGCTTATCTTTGACAGGAGCTTCAGGGGAGATCTCGCTCTGCAATACCGGGTGATCACCTGACGGCGGCTCTGGCGAAGAAATAGGAGAACCGTCATGAAATGGTATGTCTATTTTACGGATTATCGCGGGGTCTATCGCTGTCACTGCTTTGAAGAGGACGAACAGCAGGCCCGGCACTTCGCAAAACTTGTCAACGGAGAGGCGGTCTACTGCCGCTGAGAAATACTGCTAACGCAGTAAAACATAGAAAGGAAGGATTTCACAATGGACCAGACCTTGAATGCCAAAATGCGCGCCCGGATGGAGGAAGTCCGGGCGCAGGTGGCGGAGCGGGATGATCTGATCGAGGTCATCGCCATTGCCCTGCTGACGCGCAAGAACGTGTTTATCCTGGGCGATACCGGACAGGCCAAGAGCTATGCCGTCAACCTGTTCCGCGAGGGTATTACCGGCGCGAGACAGTTTGAGCGACTCATGAGCAAACAGACCGATGAAGAGGCTCTGTTTGGCCGTCTGGACCTCTCCAGCCTGATCCCCGGCGGCGTGCCGGATGAGGTGCTGTCGAGGGATTCCCGCTATCAGGATATGCAGCGGCAACTGGACGCCTGCCTTGCGGACCGCAGGGACACCCGCGCGCTGGTAGAGGAAATGGAGCAGTACCGAAAGGCCCTCTCCGCCCTTCACAGCGGCGCGCCCCGGACGATTATCCGGGGGAAGATCCCCGACAGCCACATCTGCTTTCTGGATGAGATCTTCAAGGCGTCGGACGGGATTTTGAACGCCCTTCTCACCGCCCTCAACGAGCGCCGCTATACCAATGAGGGCACAACCATCGACATCCCCACCATCTCCTTTTTCTCCGCGTCCAATGAGATTCCCAATTTCTCAAACCCGGAGGAGAAGATCCTCAAGCCGCTCTATGACCGGTTTGAACTGAAGGTGGTGACGGAGTATGTCGAAGACCGGGCTGCCCGCTTGTCGGTCCTGAAAGGCAAGCAGGCCCGACAGGGACAGTTAAAGCCCCTGCCCGCGGCGCTGGTTACGCTGGACGAACTGGAAGAAATGCAGCAGGATGTGGCCGGCGTTGCCGTTCCCGACAGTGTAAACGAACTGATGGACGACGTGTTGTGCGAACTGCGCGGTAAGGGCGTCCATATCTCGGACCGTAAGTATTTCAGTTACGCGCCCATCGCCCAAGCCAAGGCGTGGCTGGAGGGACGGGATACGGTAGAATCCTCCGACCTCACCATCCTGCGCCATTACCTGTGGACGGCGCCGGAGGAGCGGGCTGTGATCCAAGGCACACTGGAACGGATGTGCAACGATCCCCTGAAGGACCGTCTGGACGGTATCCTCGCCTCCGCCTTGGAGAGCTATGAGGACTTCAATCAGTCCGTAGACGCGCCCGCCGCCCGCCGGATCGGGAAGCTGCGGGACGAATACCTGCGGCTCTATGAACAGATCGCTCAAATGGACGCTGCGGCGCAGAACGACGGGGAGCGGCAGAAAATCCAGGACTGCCTCAATGAGATCGAGAAGCAGAGCCAGACGGCTTGCGAGGCCATTCACTTTTCTTATGTGCCGCTGTCCGAGCTTCACGACCTGAAAGCAGGCTGACAACGATAAAAACGATTAGGAGGTTTATAAAAATGTTGGATTATACATTCCCGCTGACCTCGGAGGAATCCGCCTTCGCGGAGAAACATCATGATGTGCTTTTGCGTTACCTGCATTTTCACAAGCTGCCGGTGGATGAGTTTTACGACATCGCCGTTTTTGGCTACCTCCGCGCAGTGCGGAAATATCTGGCCCGCCCGGAGCTACGGCAGTACAAGTTTTCCACCATTGCGCGCCGGGCTATGAGCTGCGATGTTCGCCACTCCAAGGAATATTGGAACCGGGCCAAGCGCAAGGGCGATGTCTGTTCGTTCGATGAGGAGCGGTACTTTGGCGATCTGCGGGATACCGTTACAGAGTCGCTGGAGAACGTGATTGATTTCGAGCGGCTGGCCCGTAAGATTACGCCGGCCCAGCGCCGCATTGCCTCACTCCGGGCCGATGGCTACGAGGATCGGGAAATCGCCTGCATCTGCGGGATCGCCTGTGCGGATGTGGAGGCGGAGATGGAGAAGGCCAGATGCCGTATCCTCATGTTCCGGCAGGAAAATACCGCTATGGCGGCCTGATACAAGGAGGTTGTGTATGGTGATTCAATGCCGCGTCTATCAGGCAAGAAACGGTCTCATTTACCTATCCCGAGGTGATGGCCTCGCTTACACCTCTCTGACGCTTCAGCAGGTGTCGGATCTGAGGCTGGATCTCTATTCCCTGGACGATTTCAGTCTCAAGGATTTTAAAAAGGCGTATCATACCGCGCAATCACTTCAGGATGCGTCTGACGTGGGAAATCCTCAAGAAGTATGACCGGCAGCAGCTCGAAGCGAGTCTTGGAGCGCTGCGAAAGTAAGAAAGAGTAAACGTCTGGGCGCAGACGGAGTGTGCGCTCCGCCTGCCCCAGCCATGGAAAGGAGATGCTTGCATGTGTCCACAATCAGCGGAAAGGTTGCGTTATGAGGAAGTCAGATTTCGTGATATTCCGGCGCTGTTTACTTCCCTGCGCGTCAGCAAAGAAAATCTGCCGGAAGGAATATACCGTTATGAACTCCGCCATGATGACGAATCTTATACGCCCTGCCAGCTGGCGAAGCATATTGTAATCAATCATTACGGTACGATTTTGACCAGCACCCCTGTTCAGCTTCCGGCAGACGGGTATCTTGACTTTGAACCGGATGATCTGGCCTTTATGCCCCGCAGCTGCGTCACCATCGCGGAATTTCTCCAAAGCTATCCGCCTGCGAACAAAGTGGCGATAGAGCTGTTTCCCATGAAGCCGGAGGAAGCGCCGCTGTTTTTCAGTTCGCTGGATGAATCGGAGGACAAAGCCAGAGGCTGCATCGGCCATGTGCGGGGCGATTTTGACGGTGCGCTGTATACCACTTGGTGGCCCCACTACTGGGATCAGGCGTTAAACCAAGAAATCTTCAAGCGGGATATTCAGCGCGTGGTGAATTGGCTCAAAGAGGATAATTCCCCCCTGAAGGACCTTGCATCCATGGACGGTTTCTGCCGGCGGCACGAAAGCTGCCGGATTCCGGGGCAGAGCGAGCGCTGCTATGGCTTTCGCATTGAGAGCGGGCTCTTCCGCTATATGCTCCGCTGTACGCCCCTCATGGGCTGGTATCAGGTATACCTCTACTGTTACAGCAGGGATGCAGTACCGGAAGATGTTCCGAAAGAATAGGAGGAGCTTATGCCAAAAAAGAAGCCGGGGGTTCCGGTTATGCGCGAACGGCTTTTGGCCGCTGTGGAGAACACGCCGGAGGACGCCTTGTTTTTGGCGGGCCTTGCGGTCAATGAGCATGAGGATTTCCTGAAGGGTCTGTGCTTAAATCGTTCCCGGTATTTTACCAGAGCGCAGGTATTGGAACAGATCGAACGCTCCGCGTTTCAGGTGTTCCCCGCAATTCCGGGCTTTGACGATCATTTGCTGCTGACGCCCAGGCTGTACGTCTGGAAGGACAGCATCAACCGATCCCAGCGGTTTCCGGCAACGCCGGAGGCCGACACCTATACGCATGTTCAGGGCAAATCCAATCCCTACTATGACATTTTCTTTCGTATGGACACTGAGCGGAAAACTATCGTCTTTGCCCTTGGCGAAAGGAAAAAGGAGATTTCAGTGACCGAGCATACGGAGTGGTGCTGGAAGCTCACCAGGAGGGACTTACGCTGTCAGAATATGGAGCGGTTGGAGCAGTCCTTTCTGGACCCGTTTTGGAATCCTATTGCCGTCCATATTGGCAGGAAGGCTTTGGGGATCAAACCCGCTGTTTAGGAGGGAGTTGAGCTATGCGTTACATCGGCGGAGGCCCGTACCATGCGGAGATCCGCCCCGAGTGCGGATCGGTCATGTGGAACGGGCGGTGCGAAAACCCAAAGTGTGATTATCACTGGAAGCCCAAAAAAGACGATGACGACGAAGGAACGGACAATGACGCCGAATAACGGCGCCTGCAAAAAGGAGGAAAATCTTATGTTAAACCAAGCGATTATGATGGGGCGGCTGTGCGCTGATCCCGAACTGCGGAAAACCCAGAGTGAGATTTCCGTCTGTTCGATCCGCATTGCAGTGGACCGGGACTACGGAAAGGGCGAGCAGAAGGAAACGGATTTCTTTGATGTGGTCGCGTGGCGCGGCACTGCGGAGTTCATCTGCAAGTATTTCACCAAGGGCCGCATGATTGTGGTTGTTGGCCGGATGCAGGCCCGCGAGTGGAAGGACAAGGAGGGCAACAAGCGTACTGCTATTGAACTGGTGGCAGACAACGCTTATTTTGGCGACAGCAAGCCCAATACCAGCGGCGATGGGACCCAAGCCGGAGATGCGTATGACTATTCCAATATGGACTTTGAGCCAAACGGTGAGTACCAAGGCTCCATGCCCGGCGGCGTGTCCGGAGATTTTGCGCCGGATTTCTAAAGGCCGGAGAATGTGCGGGGGAGGCGGTGCGGTCCGCTTCCCCCCGCCGTATCGTTCTGCCCGCAGGTGTGGACAGGACAATGACAGACTGAAAAACAAGAATAATTGTGACCAGATGGGAGGTTCAAAATGGAAAACCGGTATATGAAAGCACAGTGCAGGAACATGCTCTCGGTAATCGCCGCCTTTTCCCAGGCGTGCGAGCTGGCGGCGCTGGAGGATGATGGCATCCGCTCTAAAACGGAGGAGCGGGAGCTGCGGAAGATCCGGGCCGCCGCCGCGCGGTTCCGGGACGAACTCGCGCGGGTCATGAAGTAGCCGCTCTGCCCGCGAAATGAAAGGAAAGAAAACAATGCGTACTTACTTTCAAAGTCTGGCCGACGTGATGCAGTCCCCTTTGGCAGCGGCGGCAAAAACACTCCGCCCGAGCGCCAGGCAGCATAGAGTGCTCAAGTCCACCCGGCTGGAGGATATGGTGTACCAGGACCTGCGTCGGGATGATCCCGGACTGGATGCGCTGGAATCCTCCGGCGTGGAAAAGCTCTCCACCTTCCCGGCCCTCAGCCGGGATATTTACCAGAGCTTCTACTCCCTGAATGTTAAGAAAAACGAACCGGATACCCTGTCGGAGACGGCCAAGCGCTTCAACAGTCCCATTTTGGAGGAAGTGATGCGCGGCGAGGACTACCCCGCCATCAAAGCCGCCTGTGAGGGGCGGCAGCTTCCGGCGTATGAGGCCGCCGGGGAGTTTATCACGCAGGTGGCCGAGAATCTGGATTCGCTCATGGAGCAGGCCGGCGGCGAGAAAAAGGTGCTGGACACCTTGGAGCGTTTGGAGGACAAGCGGGATAAAAGCCTGGAACAGCTGCGGCAGCTTTTAGAGCAGCTGGATCGGTCAGGACCGGACCCTCAGCTGGAAAAGCAGGCGTTAAGCGCCGCCAACCGCGCGCAGAGCCAGGTCAATCAGGCCGAGGCCGTAGGGCGCATGGTGCAAAACAATGCGCTCAAAAACAAGGACGGCATCGCCGCCCTCGTTGCCCAGGCAGGAAAAGCGGCGGCGCAGAAAGCGGAAAGCGCCGCTTCCGCGCTCATGGCCTGGGGCGATGGTCCGGACAGCGGCGACTCCAAAAAGATGGAGGCCGACCGGGAACTGATTAAGCGGGTATGCCGGAACAAAGTCCTGATGGAGACCGCCCGCTATCTTGGACGGTTGAAGGAGCTGATCCAGGGCAAGCGCAAAAGCGGCTATGCCTATGGCCGGGGCGAAAAGTACAGCGTGGAGCTGGGCGGCGACATCAACCGGGCGCTCGGCTCGGAGTTCGCGATGCTGGCCGCGCCGGAGACCCTGCCGCTCTTTTTGCGAAAGCTCCAGCGCAAGGGGCTGAAACAGTACCAGCGCCGGGAGCCGGTCTGCAAGGGCAGCGGCGACATCATCTGTATGCTGGATGAATCCCGCTCCGCCGAGGTCGCGGCCCCATGGTGCAAGGCGGTGGCGCTGGCCCTGCTGGATATTGCCATTCAGGGGAAAAGGCGTTTCGCCATGATCCACTTCTCCAGTGCCGGGCACTTTCAGACTGACCTTTTTCTTCCGGGAGAGTTTGACCGGGAGGATGTGCTGAAAGCCGCCGAAACCTTTCTGGGCGGCAATACCGATTACAAAACGCCGCTTCAGGAGGCCCTCCGGCTGATGGATGAGGAAGGCTTTGAGAACGCCGATATGGTGTTCGTCACAGACGGCGCCTGCGCACTGCCTGGGGGCTTCCTGGGCCACCTGAAGGAAGAGCAGGCCCGGCGCGGCTTTTCCATTACGGGCGTGCTGCTGGATCAAGACGCCGTAGGATTTTCCTTCAGCCTGGAGCCGTTTTGTACGGAGATCCTCCGTACCAGCGAACTGACACAGGAGCAGATTGCGGAAAATCTGTTAAGCGCACGAGTATAATTGCAGCATCTGACATTGCCCTGTGAGGCATTCAAAAGGCATGGCCCGCGGGGGCCATGCCTTTTTTGCGTATCGCGCCGTCTTTTTACATTTCGGCGCACATCTTTATATTCGTACCTGTTCCTTCATGACGCCCTCCATGTACTGCCCCATGGCCATAAGAGCCGTAAGGCCGTCGTCCCGGCGCTTGACCAGTGTGCGGGAGGACGCGTGCATCTCCTTTTGCAGTTCCGGCCAGGTCTTTTCCTCAAAGTAATATTTCCGTATGACTTCCGCCTGCCTTTTATCCAGCTGGGCCACATAAAACTCCAGCTTCTCAATGCGGCTCCGCAGTATGGCCAGCTCCTGATCAATCTCCATGACGGTGGCGTAGTTCAGGCGGTCGGTTTCCTCCTGAAAGTTCAGCGCGATCTGCATGGTTTTGTTGGAGATGTGCCCGGCGGCGCCCGGCCCCTCGCTGATCGGGTGCGCCAGCGCCAGACCGCTGATGACCTCCTGACTGGACACCCGCGCGGGATGCTGCCGCTCATATTCCAGCAGGTTGATTTTCTTTTTGAGCTGCGGGTATGTTTTCAGCAGCGCAATCACATCTTCCTTTGTTTTGAACATAGTGTGTTTCCTCGATTGGTTTTATTTGCAGATCGGTTATAGTGTGTCTGCTTGGTTCACTCCCCTTGCAAAAGTTATAGCCTACCAGATCATGTTGCACAGAAAATTGGGTTGCAGGGCGGCGCTCTTTCAGCGCATATGCGGAAATGCTCGAATTTTGTCGAATAAAAAACCGCCGCAGTTCTCTGAAAAACTGCGGCGGTCAAAGTATACCTATTTTTGAAGCACAGGGGCGGAAAGTCTCGATTCACTTGTAATTCCTCCAGTATAGACGTCCTGTTATGCTTGCCATGGGCAGACGCCCCGATACTTGTCATTATAGCGGGTATTTTAGGATTTCTTCTGGAGAAGTTTAGGAGATTTTTAGGAATTTATCAGCAGGAATCGACAAAATCCGCATATACCGCCAAAAAGAAAAGCGGCTTTGCCGCCGTTTTGCGGCTAACTGCCAGACGGCTCCGCAACGAACCGGTACCCCACGCCGAAAACCGTTTGAATATAGCGCCCGTCCCTGGCGTTCAGTCCTAATTTCTGGCGCAGGGAGGAGATGTGATCCGACACGCTTGTTGAGGCCAGAGTGAAATCCTCCTGCCATACCCGCTCATAGATCTGCGCCTTGGTAAATACAATGCCGGGATAGCTGGCAAGGAAATGGAGAATATCAAACTCCTTTACCGTAAGCGATACCGTCTCTTCCCGCATGGTGACGGTATGCCGCAGCGGATCAATAGACAGATCCCCATGCCTGATCTGCGGCGCAGCGGGAAACGGCCCTTCCAGCCGCGCCAGCCGCTCTGCCCGGCGCAGCGCCGCGTTGATGACGGCAAGAACCTCCTCCGCGTCAACAGGCTTTTCCAAACAGGCGTCGGCCCCCAGATTCAGGGCTTTTACCCGAGCCGCGCTGTCGGGAAAAGCGTCTGCGGCCAAGAGGTAAGGCGGCGGATCGCGAAAGCTGTTTACCACAAGCTCTAAAAAGGAATCCGCGCCCTCAAGGTCCAGGTCCAGCAGTAAAAAGGCGTTGATATGCGACTCCATGCTGAGGACGGCGTTTTGCACGTCCTCAGCAAGCGTCGCGGTGATGCCATGGTGCGCCAGCACCGCACACACCAGCTCCGGCTGGTCTTTTCGAGATAATACGATCAGAATATCTTTCAAATCGGTTCCCTCCCTTTGTGGTCTGTGTGTTTTCAAAGACAGGAGGGCGCCGTTGAAGCCAGCCTGTTATGAATTTTCGTCTTCGTTCATCAGGATCACTCCCATTTCCCGAATCTGTTTTCGGGATTTGACGCCCAGTTTGGCATACAAACTGTTCGTCAGCCGGGTCAGCTGGTGGCCGGAGATCCCAAGGGATTTCCGAATCTGTTCGTTGGTCTGCCGCGCACAGATACCGCGGAAAAGCGCCTTTTCCTGCTCGTCCAGAAGGTCCGCGGGAAACGACGGGCTGTGGGCGGAGCCCTCGTTGAAGGGGGCGAGGTAGCCGGGATACCGCTGGGCCTGCTGCTGCGTGTCCCGCCGCAGCCGGGTCAGGAACTCCTGCTGCTCCGGCCAGGAGATCTCATTGAGCAGCGGCAAGAGCGCGGCGCCCAGCTCCGCAAACAGCGCGGTATAGCCGTAAGGCTGGGCAAGCTCCATCGCCTCGGCCAAAAGCGGCCGCCAGGCGTCCTCTCCGATTCCCATGCGCCGCCGGCACACCGCCGAGAGGAGCAGGGATTCGATCACATCCAGCACGCGGCCCTCGCTTTTCAGCGGGCCGGTCAGCCACTCCAGCAGGGTGTCTGCCCGCTGGTACTCCTGGCGGCGAATGCAGCAGCGCGCCATGGTCAGACAGGGATAGCGGTTTTGGACAGAGGGCTTTACGCTCTCCGGCGTCTGCTGATGATACCAGGTATCCGCGTAGGCGCCGTCCCCCAGCAGGGATACCCGGCACACCAGGGCATCGGCGCAGGGTATGAGGGCGGTATGGCCGTTTTCCCGGATTCGGCTCTGGATCGCGGTGGTGATGCTTTCCGCCAGGGGAAGGTCCTGCTGCGTACATACCAGCCGGGCGGCCAGCGCAACTGCGGCAAACTCAAGGGGCATCTGGCTCCCATATGACGCGTTTACCTGCACCGACCCGACATCCATCACCCGCTCCCACGGATAGTCGCCCCTTTCATAGACCCGCTCCGCCTGGATCAGGCAGAGGATGTCGGAGGCAAATTTTCCATACTGCTGCTCTATCAGCCGGCGGAAGGCCGGCTGCTCCTCCACAGGCCAATCGCTCAGATCCCAGAGGCCCCGGAGGACGCTGGGCTGATCGCCTGTGATGGAGAAAGCCGGGAGGCGGAACGCGCCATGCTCCTGATCCTCCACAATCCCCGGCAGAGCCGCCCCGCGCTGGTCGTTGGTCCGGTGGGGCAGATGCAGGTGGAGATAGGCGGCAAAGCGTCTGGCGGTCCGCGATGTCTTGCCCCCGGTGTAAATATTCGCCCCCATGCGCTCCAGCCGCGCCAGCAAGTCCTCGGACTCCTCGGCCCAGCCCTCCATGGAGCAGACCATGCTCATGCCGCACAGAAGTTCAGGGATCGTATCCCTGTCATACTCCTCGATCTCCTGCCAGGCGCCCTTCATCGCCCGGATGCCGGCCCTGGGGCTGCTTCGGATATACGCGGTCAGAAGCTCCGCTGTGCGGATGCGGTTTTTCGCCTGGACGCTGTATGAGACAGCCCCGTCATAGTCGCCGCTGAGCTGGCAGCACAGGCTCAGCACGTCGTAGACGCCGCGGAGGTCCGCCTCATTCCGATAAATCATGGCCGCTTTCTGCTGGAGATAGGCGCGCATAAGCGGGAACCGGAAGCGGTAGACGCCCTCCTCGCGGGAGAGGAAGCTGCCGGTCTGCCGCAGCCGCTCAACTACGGCCTCCACGTCCGGATTCCCGGTCAGGACGCGGGCCATCTCTATCGTAAAGCTGTCAAAGTAGGAGGCCAGCAGCAGAAGGCGCGTTTCCATAGGGTCCCAAAACCGAAACAGGTGGCGGTCTAAAAACGGGAAAAACAGTTCCCGGGCCTGGGTAATCACCTCCTGGGAGAAGGGCTGCCCTCCGGAGGCGCAATCGCCCAGCGCAAGGACGAGGGTGGGATTTCCCTGGGTCAGGTCCCGGATCTGCGCCAATTCCTCCGGAGGTGGCACAGAAAACTCGTAAGCCTCCAGCAGCTGCTGAATCTCCTGCTTGTCCAGCGCCAGGACAGGGTACTGCATAGGTTCCATCTGCATGGTTTCAATAAAGGGCAGCAGCCACTCCGGGAAATCCGCACGGGAGAGGAGGATGCAGCGGGTATCCGGCGGCAGGGCGCGCAGCAGGGACAGTACGGCGGCCTCCCCATCCTCGTAGTCGTATATCCCATGGAAATCGTCCAGCACGATGAGACCTGTCGTATCCTCTCCGGCCCGTTTTAGCGCGTCCCGCTCCCAAAGGCTCACATAGGTGTGGGGCCGGTCAGCCAGCAGCGCCTCCACCACAGAGGTCTTTCCCCATCCGGTGTGGGCGCTGATAAAAACGAAGGCACAGGACGCGAATGCCGCTTGCAGCTTTTGGACAAATACATGCGGTACAATGATCCGAATGTTTTCCTGATCCATGGTTGATTCACGCGATTCCTTTCTATGCAGATTTGGAAAAAGGGGTGCGCCGCTCTTTGCAACGCACCCCTCCGTCTCGTTCCGGCATACGTCTTTTGCGAGGCAGATTTTCTCTTTTATTCTGATTGCCCTTCTAAATAGTTTTTCAACATCTGTGCTGTCTGCGCTCGTGTTGCAAGGCCCTTGGGGTCCAGAATACCGCCGCCTTTGCCGCTCATGACGCCGTTCTCCACAGCCCACCGCAGGGCCTCCAGCGCGTAGCCGCTGGCCTTGTCCGCATCGGTAAAGTGCAGTTCCTTATCGGTAGCGGCGGGGCTTCCGGCGTACCGCCAGAGCATGACGGCCAGCTGCTCACGGGTGATGTTGTCATTGGGGCCAAAATTCCCGTTTCCGTAGCCGCCAATAATCCCCCGGCTGGTGGCCCAGCGGATGGCCTCGGTGTACCACGCGCCCTCCGCCACATCGCCGTATTGCAGCAGGTAGTTGACTGCCGGCTTGCCCTCCTTGTTAAAGAGGATTTGAGCAAATTGGGCGCGGGTCAGGTTGTTGTTGGGGCCGAAGGTCCCGTTACTGTAGCCGTTCATCAGGCCGTTTCGCAGAACGTAGTCCACTGCCTCGTGATACCACGTCCCCACGCTCCCCAGGTCTGTAAAGCCGCGAGAGGGGCAGTCCACGCCGCCGTCGCAGGGCTTTTGCGTATCGTCCGGCAGAGGAACAAAGGATGCCTTTACCGTTACGGCCCTGCTGGGCATCGTGAAGGTGTACTTGTTACCGCCCTGGGCCGTCAGCTTGATCTCGTTCCCCCGGCTGTCGGTGACGGTCAGAGCGTCCAGCACATAGCCGCTGTCCGGGGTGACGGTCAGGGTGACAGTGCTGCCATTGCTGGCATTGGTGCGGTTGGAGGTCACTTTGCCATGCTCCGATCTCTCCACTGTGACGGCGTAGGTGCTGGAACTCCAGCCCCCGCCGCCGGAGTTGCCGCCTGGATTCGGCTGGGGATTGGGCTTTGTGGCCGTCTGATAGCCGATGGCCACCGGGGACAGACTGCTGAACTTGCACCGCAGGCCGTCTGCGGTCAGCTCATAGGGCAAGGTTTCCATCGTCCCGGCCTGCGCGCCGCTGGAAATGAGGTGCTGGACGGTGAAGGTGTAGCCGGTGGCCCCGGTCCCCGCCGGGTAGGGCAGGACCGCCGTCACGCCCTCCGCCGGGAAATGGTTGGGATCGACATTGTGCCATACGCCGCTGCTGTCCTTATACTGGAGGGTCACATCGAATACCGCGATCTGCTCTCCCACATTGGACAGCACCTCGGCAACTCTGGTCCGCAGGGCAGATTCGATCTTTGCTGGCGTATCATACTGTTTGTTGTTCTTCAGCGCCTCCGGGACGGTGGACAGCCCGGTTTCCACCTCCAGCCGCAGCTCGTGGCCGTCGTCGTCCTTCTGATCCAGCGGTTTCTGCTCCACAGGATTGATGATAAATACCGCTGTGGCTGTTCCTGTGTAATTGCCTTTGCCGGTGAGGGTGACGGTATATGTGCCCGCTTCCGTTCCCTCCGGGATCGCGGCGGTGTAGTCCACGTCCGCCGTCAGCGGGGTCCCATTCAGCGTCACACTGGTGATGCCGGGGCGGTGGGGCTGGCCGTCGTACTTATTTCGTATTCTTCTTCACAAAATCCCAAGCACTGCGGCACATATCTTCTACG
>CAJUPS010000026.1 GCA_910588045.1 uncultured Oscillospiraceae bacterium
TTGTAGAACTCCGGCTGACGCCCTTTCAAAGGGGTACTCCCTGCAAGGGGGACCGGCTGACGGAAGTACCCTACAGACCCCCGTGCCGAGTGCCGCTCGGCAACCAGCAGTATCGTTAGAACCGTGCGCAGAAGTAAGCACCGGCATCGGCCCACGGCACTGGAGATAGACCGGACATCTAGAGGTCGTAGCGTAAATAATATCCCCCGTAATCAGGGGATTCTCAAGGGCGGCGTAGCCCCCTTGAGGGCACTTTTGGTTCTTTTCCTGCAAGGGAAAAGAACGCCCCGCCCGGCAGGGCGAATCTAAAACAAGATTTAAGCCAGGGCCGCCGCGCAGCGGCGGCTCAATTATAATGACGCATTTTCCCTAGAAATCTGCCTCTACTATAACAGAAACTGTAGCAATTGTCGATTTTATTTTTCCCCCCGCTATGATATAATAAATAAAAATACCCTTGGAGTGAAAAATTATGAGACTTGTTGTTAAATTGGGAACCTCTACCTTGACCCACAACACAGGAAAATTAAACATCCGCCGGGTAGAACTGCTCTGCAAAGTGATGAGCGATTTGAAAAATGCAGGCCACGAGCTCGTTCTGGTCTCCTCCGGCGCCATCGCCATGGGCGTCGGGAAACTCAACCTGGTGAAGAAGCCCTCCGACATCCCCACCAAACAGGCGCTGGCCGCCGTCGGCCAGTGCGAGCTGATGTACATCTACGATAAGCTCTTTTCGGAGTACCACCACACGGTGGCACAGATCCTTCTCACCGGGGCCGACATGGAGGACCCCAAACGCCGGGAAAATTTCCACAACACCATGTTCCGCCTCCTGGAGCTGGGCGCACTCCCGGTCATCAATGAGAACGACACCGTGGCCACCAGCGAGATCGCCGTGGGCGACAACGACACCCTGGGGGCCATCGTGGCCGTCAACGTGAGGGCGGACCTCCTGGTACTCATGAGCGACATCGAGGGCCTATACACCGCCGACCCCAGGAAAAATCCGGAGGCAAAGCTGATTGGCGAGGTCCGGGAGCTGACGCCGGACATCCTCGCCCTGGCCGGGGACGCGGGCAGCGCACTGGGCACCGGCGGCATGGTGACCAAGCTCCGGGCCGCCGGTATGTGCATGGCCGCGGGCTGCGACATGATTATCACCAACGGACAGCGCCCCGAGGACCTCTACCGCATTGCAGACGGCGAGGCCGTGGGGACCCGCTTTTTCGGAAAGCAGACGGGAGGTGCTCTATGAAGACCACACGTGAGATTCTGCTGGCCGCTCGCAAGGCCAGCGCCGCCGTCCGGACGGCGGACACCGCTCAGAAAAACGCCGCCCTGCTGGCGATGGCGGACCGCCTCCTGGCGGGAAGCGGCGCAATCCTTGCGGCCAACGCCAGGGATATGGAGGCCGCAAAGGACCGCATCTCCGGCGTCATGCTGGACCGATTGGCCCTGACGGAGGACCGCCTGGCCGGGATGGCCGAGGGTCTGCGGCAGGTGGCCGCCCTCCCTGACCCGGTGGGACAGGTGCTGCGCACCGTGGAGCGCCCCAATGGCATCACCATCCGGAAGGTGGCCGTCCCCATGGGCGTGGTGGCGATTATCTATGAGAGCCGCCCCAACGTCACCTCCGACGCCGCCGCCCTGGCGCTCAAGAGCGGAAGCGCCTGCGTACTCCGCGGCGGGCGGGACGCCTTCCACTCCGCCCGGGCCATCGTGGACGCCCTCCGGGAGGGCCTGGAGCAGGCCGGATTGCCCCGGGAGGCGGTGAGCGCGGTGGAGGACACCTCCCGCCAGTCCGCCCAGGACCTCATGACCGCCGTGGGCCTGGTGGACCTGCTGATTCCCCGGGGCGGCGCGGGCCTCATCCGCTCCTGTGTGGAAAACGCGCTGGTGCCCTGCATCCAGACCGGCACCGGCATCTGCCACGTCTACGTGGACCGGGAGGCGGACTTCGATATGGCCCTGGACATCATCGACAACGCCAAGACCAGTCGTCCCAGCGTGTGCAACGCCGAGGAGGTCTGTCTGGTCCATCGGGACATCGCGGAGACGTTCCTCCCCCTGCTGAAAAGGCGGCTGGTGGACGACCGGACCGCCAAGGGGCTCCAGCCGGTGGAGCTGCGCCTGGACCGGGCTGCCGCCGCCATCATCGGCGGAACTCCGGCGGGCGAGGCGGACTTCGATACGGAGTTTCTGGACTACATCCTGGCCGTGGGGGTGGTGGACAGCGCGGACGCCGCCGCCGCCCACATTGCCGCCCACTCCACCGGACACAGCGACTGCATCGTCTCCGCCGGGCGGGAGACGGCGGAGCGCTTCATCGCCCTGGTGGACAGCGCGGCGGTGTACTGGAACGTCTCCACCCGCTTCACCGACGGCGGGGAGTTCGGCCTGGGCTGCGAGATGGGCATCTCCACCCAGAAGCTCCACGCCCGGGGCCCCATGGGCCTGGAGGAACTGTGCTCCTACAAGTATGTGATTACCGGGAACGGACAGGTGCGGTAAATGGAATAGGCCAAGGCCCTCCGGCGTTTTCGCGCCGGAGGGCCTTACGCTGTATATTTTAGCGGAGCGTCGCGCCCAGCTCCTTCTCCAGCGCGGCGAGGATGTCCTTGATCTCCTCGTCCGCCTCGGCGGCGGTGATGCTGCGCTCGTCGGAGCGGAGGGTGAGGCTGAAGGCCACGCTCTTGCTGCCCTCGGCCACGCCCTGGCCGCGGTAGATGTCGAAGAGGACGACCTCCCGCAGCAGCTTCCCTCCGGCGCGGCGGATGCACGCCTCCAGCGCCCCTACGGTGACCTCCTCCGCACATACCACCGCGATGTCCCGGCTTACCGCCGGGAACCGGGGCAGTGCGCGGTACTCCGCGCCGGGGCCCTGGGCCTCCAGCAGGGCCTCGAAGCTCAGCTCTGCGCAGTATAGCTCGCAGTCCACGTCGTAGTTGGCCGCCACGGCGGGATGGATCTGGCCCACAACGCCCAGCATCTTCTCCCCGGCGTACACACCGGCGCACCGGCCAGGGTGGTAGGAGGGGTCCGCCTGGCAGGCGGTGAAGCGCACGTCGTCGATCCGCAGCTCCTTGAGCAGGGCCTCCACGGCCCCCTTCATGGTGAAGAAGGTGTACCCCTCGCCGTAGGCCCCCAGGGTCAGCATCCTCGGCTCGTTGGCCAGGCCGTCCGGTCCGCCGGGGAGGTAGATCCGCCCGATCTCGTAGAGCCGGACGCTCTTGTTGCGGTAGCTGTAGTTCCGGGAGAGGATGTCCAGCATGGAGGGCAGGGTGGTGGTGCGCATGATGGAGGTGTCCTCCCCCAGGGGGTTGAGGATTTTGAAGGAGGTCCGCAAGGGCTCGTCGGGGGACCAGCCGATCTTGTCGTAGCAGGAGGGGGAGATGAAGGAGTAGGTGATGATCTCGCTGTACCCGCAGGCCCGGCACACGCTGCCCAGACGGCGCTCCGCCTGCTGCACGGGGCTGTAGCCGCCCTGGGTGGTCTCGCCCCGCTGGAGGGTGACGGGGATGTTGTTGTACCCGTAGAACCGGGCCACCTCCTCCGCCAGGTCCGGCATCCGCTGCACGTCGGAGCGCCAGGAGGGCACGGTGATGGTCTCGCCGTCCACGCCGAAGTCCAGGGAGCGGAGGATCTTCTGCATCCGGTCTGCGGGCACGCCGGTGCCCAGCAGGGCGTTGATCTTCTCGGGCTCCAGCTGGAGTACGGTGGGCTGAGGCACATAGTTGAGGATGTCGATGACGCCGTCCAGGACCTCCCCGGCCTCCAGCAGCTCCACCAGCTCGCAGGCCCGGTTCACGGCGGGCAGGGTATTGAGGGGGTCCAGGCCTTTCTCGAACTTGGCGGACGCCTCGGTGCGCATCCCCAGGGCCAGGGCGGTCTTGCGGATGCAGGTGCCGTCGAAGTTGGCGGACTCGAAGACCACGTCCACGGTGTCGTCCACGATCTCGCTGTTCTCGCCGCCCATGATGCCCGCGAGGCCCACGGCCCGGGTGTCGTCGGCGATGACCAGCATGTTCTCCGTCAGCTTCCGGACGCTGCCGTCCAGTGTGGTCAGCGCCTCGCCGTTTTCCGCACGGCGGACGATGATCTTCCCGCCCTTGACGTAGCGGTAGTCGAAGGCGTGCATGGGCTGGCCGTACTCCAGCATGACGTAGTTGGTGATGTCCACGATGTTGTTGATGGGCCGCACGCCCATGGAGCGCAGGCGCTCCCGCATCCACTTGGGGGAGGGGGCGATCTTCACGTTCCGGACCATCCGGGCGGTGTACCGGGGGCAGAGCGCGGCGTCCGGGGTCTCCACGTCCAGCAGTTCCGTCAGCACGCCGGGGCCGCCGCCCCGGACCACCGGCTCGTGGAGGGTGAGGGGGGCGTTGAAGGTGGCGGAGACCTCCCGGGCCAGGCCGATGACGGACAGGCAGTCGGGCCGGTTGGGGGTGATCTCGAACTCCACCACGTGGTCGTCGGCATTGATGACGGGCTTGATGTCGTCGCCGGGCTGGCAGGGCTCGTGGAGGATGAAGATGCCGTCGGGGATGCAGTGGGGGAACTCCCGCTGTTCGGCGTGGAGGTCCGGGAGGGTGCAGATGGTGTTGGTCTTGGTGTTGTAGGCCACCAGGTCGCCCTCGTGGATGTTCTGGCATTCCGTAACACCGGACACGGCGGTGGGGCCGTCGCTCTCACCATAGGTCAGCGTGACTCTCCAGAGGTTGACGCCGGTATTTTCCACTCTCGCCGCCCTCGCGGCCACCACGGGCCCGAAGATCTTGTGGCCCGGCTGGATGTCCGCCGGGATGGAGGGCTTGGCGGGGTCGATGGGCTTGTAGTCGTTCAGAAGCGCGGCGGCGGTAATGGAGGCGTAGGGGAAATCCCGCTCGTCCAGGCCCAGCTCGGCCAGGGAGCAGAGCATCCCGTCGGACAGCACGCCCCGGAGCTTGCCTTTTTCGATCTTCTTCCCGCCGGGGAGGGTGGACTTGTGCAGGGCCACGGGCACCAGGTCGCCCTCGTGGATGTTCCAGGCCCCGGTGACGATCTGGACAGGCTCGTTCCGGGCCACGTCCACCCGGCACACCCACATGTGGTCTGAGTCGGGGTGGCGCTCCATCTTCCGGATGCGGCCCACCACCACGTTTTTGATCCCGGCGCCCAGGTCCTCGGTGACCTCCACCTTGGAGCCGGAGAGGGTCATGGCCTCGGCGAATTGCTTATCATTGGCGTCAACGGTGACGAACTCGCTGAGCCACTTTCTGCTTAATTTCATAATTTGTTTCCCCCTTTCTCAGAACTGCTCCAGGAACCGCACGTCGTTCTCGAAGATCAGCCGCAGGTCGTCGATCTTGAACCGCCGCAGGGCGGTGCGCTCCAAGCCCATGCCGAAGGCCCAGCCGGAGTACACCTCCGGGTCGATGCCGCTCATCTCCAGCACCCTGGGATGGACCATACCGGCGCCCAGCAGCTCGATCCAGCCCTCGCCCTTGCAGGTGGGGCAGCCCGCGCCGCCGCACTTGTGGCACTGGATGTCCATCTCGCAGGAGGGCTCTGTGAAGGGGAAGTGGTGGGGCCGGAAGCGGGTGACGGTGCCCTCTCCGAAGAGCTTTTCGGCCACGGCGTTGAGCGTGCCCTTTAAGTCCGCCATGGTGACGCCCTTGTCGATGACCATGCCCTCCACCTGGTGGAACATGGGGGAGTGGGTGGCGTCCACCTCGTCCTTGCGGTAGACCCGGCCGGGGGCCACGATGCGGATGGGCAGGGGCATGGTGTCCATGGCCCGGACCTGCATGGGGGAGGTCTGGGAGCGAAGCATCACCCGGCTGTCGGTGTCGAAATAGAAGGTGTCGGACCAGTCCCGGGAGGGGTGGCCCTCTTCGGCGTTGAGGCGGTCGAAGTTGTAGACGGCCAGCTCGATCTCCGGCCCGTCCATGACGGTGAAGCCCATGCCGATGAAGATGTCCTTGAGCTCGTCGAGCGCAATGTTCATGGGGTGCTGGTGTCCGATGGATACGCTCTCGCCGGGGATGGTCACGTCTACGGCCTCGGCCTTCAGCCGCAGCTCCAGGGCGGCGGCCTCCAGCCTTTTCGAGCTCTCCTCCAGGGCGTTCTCCAGGGCGGCGCGGACGTCGTTGGCCAGCTGGCCCATGACGGGGCGCTCCTCTGCGGAGAGCCGCCCCATCTGCTTGAGCACGGCGGTCAGCTCGCCCTTTTTGCCCAGGTACTTCACCCGGAGCTCGTCCAGAGCGGCGGCGGAGGCCGCCGTCTGGAAGGCGGCGAGGGCTTCTTCTCTGATTTTCGCCAGTTGTTGTTTCATTGACAGTACATCCTTTCTTCGCGCGCAGCGCACGCGAACAATAGTTTTTGATTCTATGCGCCGGGGGCCTGAGATTACGCTTTGGTCAGAATATCCAGACTATGGTTGGTAGCTCCAATGAGGTCGGGGCGCTCGCAGATGGCGAGGTGGTAGTTGACATATGCCTGGAACACTGCATCGGGGAAATTGTCCACCCGGTCCCGGATGTAGATGGTAAAGAGGTCGGAGGAGATAATCTTTTCCCGTTTCAGCCCGGACGCATGGTTCAGCTCATTGATGTCCTCCAGACGCACCATCTCGAAGAGGTCCGCCGGTTCGGAGACGCACCTGTACTCTGCCGTAAGCACCCCCGACTTCAGGTAGTGGAGCGCCTTTCTGCCGTCTCCGCCAAAGGCATCGTGGATTACGGTGGCCTCATTCATGCAGTAGGCGGCGAAAATATGTCCGTCCGGTTTCAGCACCCGTTTGGCCTCCCGGAGAACGGTCAGCTTATCCTCCGTGGTGTAGAGGTGGTACAGCGGCCCGAACAGCAACACCGCATCGAAGCTCTCATCTGCAAACCGGCTCAAATCCAATGCGTCGCCCTGCTCCACGGGAATGCTGGCGCCCTCCGGCAGGTTGGAGCGGAACACGTCGATATTGTGCTCCACCAGCTCGATGGCGTGGACGTCATAGCCGTCCATGGCCAGGGCAATGGAATAGACGCCTGTGCCCGCACCCACATCCAGAATCTTCGCTCCCTGAGGAGTGTACTGGCGAATGTACTTCATATTGGTGATGAACTCCACGCTGCCGTGCCGGGACCTGGTGCGCTCATCCTCGTTGTAATTGTTGTAATAGTCCCTGATATAGCTTGTATCCATACAAATTCCCCTTTCAGCAGTCCATATCCGCTAATCTCATGTTTATAGTGTCAAGCCAGACGAAATTGTGCCCGGGTCTTAGGTCCCAGGAAAAAGAAAAAGCCCCTCGTCCCCTCTGCAAACAGGGACGAAAGGCTCACCTTCCGCGTTACCACCCGCATTCGCGCCGAAAAAGCGCGCACTCAAGCGCCCCTGTAACGGTGGGCCTCCGTCCTGCTCTCGCAGGCCGCTCCTGGGCGAACCAAGCGACACGCGCCAGGATGGCTCTCAGCCGGTGACCATCCCTCTCTTAGGCGGCGCAAGCTCGCTATTTTCCCATTCTTCGCATTTTCCTTCTATCTTTTATAGCATAAAGATCCCCTTTTGGCAAGACCTTTTTCCCATTTCCGCGGGCAAATTTTCTGCTGCGGTCTCCTCCAGGGAGGGGATGGGGAAAATGTAGTTGTCATATCCCGGAAAGTGTGTTAAGATAAACGAAAAAGGGAGAGGATCGGGAGGAACGATGGACAATCATATTTTTCGCAGCGCTGCGCTGGGGTTCAACCGCCAGGACGTGATGGACTATATTGAGAAGACGCAGAAGGAGGCGGAGACCGAATCCTCCGAGCTGTCCTGCAAGCTGGACGAGGCCCGGCAGGAGCTGGAGGAGCTGTCCCGTCGTCTGGAGGAGCGCACCGGGGAAGCCGAGCGTCTGGAGGGGGAGCTCTCCGCCCTGCGGCAGCAGCGGGAGGAGGAGCAGTCCGCCTGGGAAGAGCGGGACCGGCGCAACAGCGAGGACCTGCACGCGCTGCGGGAGGCCAACGGCCGTCTGACGGAGCAGGTGGAGCGCCTGACCGGGCAGGTGGACGAGCTGACGGGCCAGGTGGAGGAGATGACCAGCCGCAGCGGCGCACTGCGCCAGGAGAAGGAGCGGCTGGCCCAGTTGGAGTTGGATGCGCACCAGCGGGCGGACGAGCTGCTGGCCCGGACCCAGGAGGAGGCGGACCTTCGCCTGGCCGAAGCGCAGAGCCGCGCGGAGGGACTGCTCCGGGCGGCCGATGTCCAGGCGTCCGACGTGCTCGCCCAGGCCCAGGCCCGGCGGGAGGCCCTGCTGCGGGAGGCGGAGGAGCAGATCACCAGCGCCACACAGCTGTGCGGGGAGCTGTTTGACTCCTGCGAGAGGATCACGGCCCATATTGCCGGCGAGCTGCGGAAGCTGGATGTGGCCAACACCCAGCTGCCCATCGGACTGGGAAGTCTGAAGGCCGGACTGGCGGATCTCCGGGAGAAGGTGAAGGAGCGGTAGGTTGGGAATTGACAAATGCCCGCGGCTTGGTTATAATACATAGCGGGCAGGGTCGTCCTGGCACGGCATCTATTTTTATGCGCCAGTAGCTCAGCTGGATAGAGCACCTCCCTCCTAAGGAGGGGGCCGGGGGTTCAAATCCCTCCTGGCGTGCCAAAAAAGAGGGGAAAAGCCGCGCTTTTCCCCTCTTTTTTGGTGCAAAATGGAGATGCTGACGATTCAGGATCCTGGAAAATCGGACGCGGCATTCAGATTGATGCAAAGGGCAAATATTTCATGCTCCACACGAAACAGAAGGCTGTGCTGCGGGGCCCGCTCCTGAAAAAATTTCGCAAATTCTTCATGCTCCAAAAAGCGGCTGGTTTCCAGATGAAATTTGTCCGGATGCTGTCCGAGGCCCACCGACGCGCGCTGAATCAGGTTCTGCGCCATCTCCTGTATGGCGAAGCGGACGATGTCATTCTTTTCATAAAAATTCATCCCCAGCATCAGCCCCGCAACATAGAGCAGGGTCTGCTGCCCGATCACCAGGACGACCTGTAGTCGGTCCCCCTCCTGCGACCTGTAAATCAATTCGTAATCCTGTTCGTTCAAAATAAGGTCTTTCGTGGAGTAGCTGCCAATAAATTGGAGCTGACACCCCAACAGTTCCTGTAAAGGAGAGATGATCACCGCCTGAATGGCGGACAGTCCGTCATCCAACGGGATAGAGGCTGATTTGTTGTTCCTTCCACCAATGATGGCTTGATCTTCCATGAGAATGTGGCCCGTCAACCAACCGGTACAAACGCCAATAAATCGCTGCACCATTTCCGTTGAGAAATCCGAATCATAAAGCAGGCGTTCCAATTCCGGCAGTGTCTCATACCGCATTTTATCGTGGGCTTTCTTGTGGACCAGGTAGTCGGGATACCCGATCTCACGCATATAGGCTTCCTCTTCAGCGAAGTGCTGGAGGGCGTAGGCCTTAAAGTATTTGATGCCTTCCACGCAGGCAAATTTGTCCTCATGCCGTTCCACGTACAGGTCCATTATCTTTTGAACGATAGAAAAAAGCTGGCGGTGTGCATGATCGATCAGCTCTACGCCAATATTGAATCGATCCCTCCATTGAATTTGCTGCATAGTGCTTCCCTTCTTGCCGGCCACCCGCAGGAGTTAGGCGGCAAGGGGTCTCTTGGCGTGTGCTAAAATAGCGGAAGGTTATTTGCCTACAGCCGCCATTCCAATAGCGGGTGGCAATCATATCAGCAACGACGATTGCTGTAAATCTCATAAAATTTGGGCGATGGTATTGGAAGAAACAGATCAGACCGGTATGATGAACCAGGACCATACGTGCTGAATGTGCTCTTTGGTACTCTGCGGCCCAGTACCATTATATGCGCCCCTCAAACGGTTGCTATCTCAGCATTTCCGCATGGTAACGATACTGCACTTTTAATTGGAGAATATATAAAAGACTATGGACACGATCTATCTGGACAACGCCGCTACCTCCTTCCCCAAGCCGCCCGCAGTGGCAGAGGCCATGCTGCGGTATACGCGAGATGTGGGCGCCTCCGTCAACCGGGGCGTGTACGCTTCCGCGCAGGGCGCGGAAATCACCACGCTGGCGCTGCGGGAGGGTCTGGGGCGGCTTCTGGGCCACAGCGATCCCTCTCACTGCATCCTGACGTCCGGCAATACGATGGGCCTGAATATGCTTTTGCGGGGCTGGCTGCGCCCCGGGGACCACTGTCTGGTCAGCTCCATGGAGCACAACGCCGTTATGCGCCCTCTACAGGACCTGGCGGCCAGGGGCGTCCGGTTTGACCGCATTCCCTGCGACGGGTGCGGCCGTCTGGACCCGGAGGATGTCCGCCGGATGATCCGTCCCGAAACCCGACTGGTGCTGCTGGCCCATGGCTCCAACGTAGGCGGCGGCGTCCAGGACGCGGCGGCGGTGGGGCGGATCTGCCGGGAATACGGGGTCCCCTTTGCCCTGGACGCCGCCCAGACGGCGGGGCACTGGGAGATCGACTTTGCGGGCTGGGGGCTGTCGGCCCTGTCCGTACCGGGACACAAGGGGCTCATGGGGCCCAGCGGCATCGGAGCGCTGCTGCTGTCCTCGGATCTTGCCGGGAAGCTGACCCCCATCATTACTGGCGGCACCGGCAGCGCCTCCGACCTGGAGGTCCAGCCTGCCTATATGCCGGACCGCTTTGAGTCCGGGACGCCCAATCTGCCCGGGATTTATGGTTTCCAGGCGGCGGTAGAGTATATCGAGGCCATCGGCATCCCGGTGCTGCGGCAGCATGAAACGGCTCTGGCTGCCCGCCTGCTGGACCGCCTGCGCGACATCCCCGGCGTCCGCCTGGCCGGGCCCAGGGAGACGGCGAACCGGGTGGGCGTGATTTCCGTGGACTTCCAGAGGGTAGACAACGCCGAAGCTGCCAGCCGCCTGGAGCTGGAGTACGGCATACTAACCCGCTGCGGGCTCCACTGCGCCCCGGCGGCGCACAGGACCTTGGGCACATTCCCGCAGGGCACGGTCCGGTTCAGTCCGGGGTGGTTTACCACGCCAGAGGAGATGGATGCGGCCGCATCCGCGATAGCGGAGATCGCATGTGGATAGGAAAAAAATTTTTTTGAAAAAATCAAAAAACCTCTTGCAAAATCCTCCCAGTTGTGCTATTGTATTTTAGCTGACATCGTACAGCACTATTTGGTCCATCCGGGTGTGGCGAAGTTTGGTATCGCGCTTGAATGGGGTTCAAGAGGCCGCTGGTTCGAATCCAGTCACTCGGACCAACAAAATCCGCTAGAATCATTCGATTCTAGCGGATTTTTCTGCATTTTCGCAACTTTTTCTCAACATTTCCTTTTCCTGCTCTTTACTTTACCCTCTCATTTGGGGCCGCTTTCTGTGCCACAATCCCTAATCACATCCCCTGTACCCCTCCAGCTAATGCTATGATTAAAGCTTTACTGGTGCTATCCGTCAAATTTTCAGCCGCCTGTAATATCAATTTCATAGTAGCACTATCATCATTAACCTTTCTATCCGCCTTATTGACCATATCCAATAAACCCTTACTGATAGCTCCAACATGGTCAGTGATTATTTTCTGATGGCCTGATTCATCAATATAGCGCTGTAAAGTCTTTTCCTCCGTAATTCCCAGCTGTTGCATAATTGGGGGAATTTCCCGCCCTTCCGCTACCAGCAAAGTCGCTACTGTATGTCTGCACCTATGCAACCTCATTTTATCAATGCTCCCAGATTGACGGGCCAAATAATCATTAACCCTTCCAAAGACAAAATCATCATGGTTTTGGACCTTCACAAAAGTAGCAGGGTCTTAAAAGTCAATCGTATCCGTTGTAAAACCCTTATTTTATTTCTCAATTCCTTTCCGCTTCGTAATGTCCGCAGAGACCCAGAAAGCCCCCGCCCATATGGGCGGGGGCTTCTCAAGAAAAAGGATCACCGCTCGCCGGACACGGCGGGCATGGCCTCCTTCTGGACGGATACGTACAGCGCCGCTACCGCCGCGCCGAAGGCTTCGGCGGAAAACCGCTCCGAGGAGAGCTGCGCCTCCCGGCTCATCCGCTCCCGCAGGGCGGCGTCGCCGCAAAAGGCCGACAGATACCGGCCGAAGCTCTTCGCATCCTCGTACTGCCAGCCGTTGACGTCGTCCTCCACCACACCGTCCACACAGGGATCCCGACGGCACAGCACCGGCACCCCGGCCGCCAGGGCCTCGAAGTAGGTCAGCCCCTGGGTCTCGCTGGTGGAGGCGGTGACAAAGAGATCCCCCAGGCGGTAGTAGTCCGCCACCTCGCTGTGGGGCACCATGCCGGTGAAAATCACGTCCAGACCCCGTGAGCGGGTGTAGTCCAGGACCTCCTCCCGGTCCGGGCCGTCCCCCACCAGCAGCAATGTCACGTCACGCCGCCCGGAGGCGGCAATCTGGTCCACCAGCTGCTCTAAGTTCTTCTCCTTGGCCATCCGGCCCAGATACAGTAATACCGTGTGGTTCGCCGGGATGGCCCAGCGCTGCCGCAGCGCCGCCATCCGGGCGGGGTCCGGCTCCTGCCGGTAGACCGACAGGTCCACGCCGGTGGGGATGACCTCGATCCGGCAGCGTACACCGTAGTCCCGCAGCAGCGTCTCCACTTTCCTGCTGGGGGCCACCACACATGCTGTCCGGCCGCAGATCCAGCGGGAGAACACGGAGACCACCGCCCGCCCCACCCGCACGCTGGGGGAGAAGTAGTGGGTATAATCCTCGTAGACCGTGTGATAGGTGTGTACGATCGGCACCCCCAGGCGGGTGGACAGGCCGTAGGCCACCCGGAAGGAGCTGAACTCGCACTGGGAGTGGATCACGTCCGGTCCCCAGGCCACCAGCTCCCGGAACAGACTCCGGGTGCGGTTCACCCGCAGCCGCGCGCCGGGGTAGATCTTGTTGGCGCTGACGGAACCCATATAGTAGACGTCGCCATCTTTATAGCTGTGCAGCGTGTTGGACAGAGTGACTACCCGGACCTCGTGGCCCAGCTCCTTCAGCTCACGCTGTAGGAGCAGCACAGAGGTCACCACGCCGTTGATCACCGGCGCATACCAGTCCGTTGTAATCAGAACTTTCATAAGCTTTCCCTTCTGTCAGGATTAGGGGACCTCTGAATAAATCTGAGCACGTTGATTTATTCAGAGCTTCCCTAGCTTGCATCATACCAAGGGTATGGTATCATTATAACAGGTCCACCCCGGCGGGGCAAGAGGGTTAATAAAATCCTAAACATTTGGACAGGCACAAAAAGGCTGTGACATTTTGGCCTTCTGCTTTGAGTTATGGCAGATAGGAACCTGTCAAAAAGCTCTCCGCAGGAGTTTCGCGCCCGCAGGCGCGAAATAAAGTCCAATCGTTTTCCGGGGGCGTGTACCTCGGAAAAACTCTTTGCGCGGAGCGAGCGTCGAATTGTCCGCCGCAGGCGGGCAACCGAGGCGCAGAGCAAAGCGAAACCGATTCAAAAAAGTGGCGCAGTCACTTTTTTGAAATACCCTGAAAGGAGGTCCTGCCCATGAGGAATCAGCCGCAGCGCGCGGGCGGCGAGATGGAGGAACTCATTGACCGCTATCAAAACATGGTATATGGCCTGGCCCTGGCGAGGACCAACTCCCCCGCCGACGCCGACGATGTGTTCCAGGAGGTGTTTTTAGCCTGCTTCCAATCCGGGAAAGTATTCCGGGACGAGGAGCACCGGAAGGCGTGGCTCCTGCGGACCACCGTCAACATCAGCCGAAGGGTCACCGCCTCCACCTGGCGGAGGAAGACCGTGCCCCTTTCCGAGCGGGAGGATGTCCCGGTCCTTTTCCGGGACCCGGAGGAGAATCTGGTCTGGGAGGCCGTCCAGGCGCTGGACGAGGCTTACCGCCTGCCCATATACCTCTTTTACTTCCAAGAGCTGTCCACGGCGGAGATCGCCAAGGCCCTCTCCCTGCGGCCCGGCACGGTGCGGATGCGCCTCAGCCGGGGACGGGACATGCTCCGGGAGGCGCTGAAAGGAGATTTTTTTGATGAATAAGGAACTGTTCGCCTCCATGCGCGCACAGATGGTCCCCAGCGGGGAGGCCCGGGCGGCGCTGGAGGAGAAGCTGGCCGCGCCGCGAAAAAGGCGCGTTCCGGTGGCACGGTACGCCGCCGTCGCAGCCTGTGCGGCGGTCATTCTGGCGGCGCCGCGGGCGTACAATTTTATCCGGGATTCCCGGGAGGTGTCGATCGACGATAACTTCCATCGGGATGCCGTCATAGAGCCATTTGAGCCTCACAGCTATGTGCTGGCGGACGACCTGGCCTGCTGGTTGGCGGAGAATACCACTGCTACGGGAAATACCGACGCGGGAAAGGGGGACCAGGAGGTGGCCCCCGGGGGACTGACGGTGAACACCGGGGAAACGGAGATGCCCGGCGGGGCCTACATTGGCGAAGCGCCGGACCAGGGCGAGGCAATCATGGCCTACCAGAACCTGATGGCCCGGTTCGAGGCGGACTATGGGCCGAACCAGTACCCGGAGTGGTACGGCGGGGCCTATATCGACGAATACGCGGCGCTGGTCGTCAACATTGCAGAGGACGAGGAGCCCGAGGGAAAGGAATTGTACTTCCAGATCCAGGAGTGGGCGGGCAGCGACCGGGTGTGTTTCGGCAGCAGCCGGAAGTCCCTCAACCAGCTCCGGCAGCTCCAGGCCGAGGTCATGGAGGCCATGGAGGAACTGGGCTTGACCGTGGGGTGCGGAATCAACGAGGAGACGGGACAAGTGGAATTGACTCTGCCAGAGGCCAACGAAAGAGCCCTGCGGCAGCTGACCGGCTTGGACCCGGAGGGCACCGACATTCTGGTGATCGTGGCGCGGACTGCCACTACGGACGCGGAGGAGCCCGCCCTGGTTGCCCCCAGCGTGTCCCAGACCATCCAGCCCGGCGGGACCCCGGAGGTCCCGGACGGCTCTGTTGTGGACGAGGACGGCGTTATCGCCTGGGAGCCCCAGGGTTGAAAACAGGACAGAGAGCCCACCCCTTTTCGGGGTGGGCTCTCTGTTTCTCAAAATCACGTGCCTGTGCTGCATTTCTGCCGGTACGTCCGGTGATAGGAAACCGCCAGAAGGAGCAGCGCCCCCAGCCACCCCAGGGGATTGGCCAGGTATACGGCCCAGCGTCCCATCAGTCCGGGCAAAAACAGAACCGCCAGGATGCGCAGGCCCAGCTCCACAAAACCGGAGACCGTGGGGGCCAGGACGCTTCCCATGCCCTCCAGGCCTGAGCGGTACAGGCAGAGCAGGAACATCAGAGGGATGCTCAGGACCAGCACGGTCAGGTACTCATAGCCCGTGCGCAGAAGCTGCTCCAGCTCCCCCGGACTGCCGGAGACCAGCAGGCTCAGGAGCTCCCGCCCCCAGGTCAGCAGTCCCACGGCCATGACCGCCCAGCTGGCCAGCGCCAGCAGGACGCTGCATTTCAAGCCGTCCTTGAGCCGGTCCATGCGGCCCGCGCCGTAGTTCTGGGCGCTGAAGTTTGCGAAAGCGCCCTCCAGGGCGTCCCCCGGCAAATTGATCAGGCCGAAATATTTTTCCACGGCGGCCATACCGGCCACAAAAAGCGTGCCGTGTCCATTGATGGCCGACTGCACGAACAGTCCTCCCAGGGAAATCACGCCATTCCGGAAGGCCAGCGGTCCGCCCAGGCGCAGCAGCTCGCCCATCAGCGCCGGGGACGGCCGCAGCTCCACCGACTTCAGCTCGGGGATGTCCCACAGCTTCCCCAGGCAGTACGCCAGGCAGACAAGCTGGGCCAGCACCGTGGCCGCAGCGGCGCCCCGGACGCCCCAGTCCAGCACGCCGACCAGGAGAAGGTCCAGGACGATGTTCAGCACGCAGGAGACCATGTTCCCGGCCACCGGCGTCCGGCTGTTCCCCAGGGACAGCAGCAGCGTAAAGGCCAGACGGTTCCACATGGTCACGAGGATGCCGCAGAACAGGACCTGCAAATAGCCCGCGGCGAGGGGCAGGATGGCCCGCGGCGTGTGCATCAGGCGCAGGACGGGCTCTGCGAGCAGCAGGCCCAGCGCGGTCATTGCCGCGCCGCCGCCCAGCCCGATGGCCGCCGCCGCGGTGACGGCCTGCCGCAGCAGCGGCCACTGCTTCTTTCCAAACAACTGGCCGAACAGGATGCCAAACCCCTGCGTCAAGCCAAGGATCACGTCGGTAACCAGCCAGCTCAGAAATCCGGAAGCACCCACCGCCGCAAAGGCGTTGACCCCCAGCATCTGTCCGACGACCGCGCTGTCCACTGCGGTGTACAGCAGCTGGCAGAGACTGCCCGCCAGCAGCGGCACCGCAAAATTTACCAGCAGGCCCAGGGGTCGTCCCTGAGTCATATCTGCAACTTTTTTCATACGAACGCCTCTTCCCAAATTTTTGGATCAACATCAGGAAAAAGGCCCGAGAAAGGCTCCGTAAGCTCCCGGAAGTCTTTCGCTCTGTTTCGGAGGCGCCTCCCGCTCCGGCCGCCTTTGTTCAGGCCACAGGGGAGGCGGCCACACCGGCTATGCGTTGTATCAGAACTTTTTGTGTCAACATGGTATCCTCCGCGTATGTCGCTCAGGTCCCCGTGGTCCCGTTCACGTTGCCGGTCTGCACGTAATTCTGTACGCGCCAGATAATGGCGGCAAACTCACTGCGCTTGATGGCATACGTGCCGTTGAAGACCAGCTGGCCCGCCTTGTTCGTGTCGCCGGTGATGACCCCGGCGCTGTACAGACTCATGACGTAGGGCGCGGCGGACACGGTGGGCTGCATATCGGTGAAGGGGGAGACGGTGACGGCGGAGGCGGACAGGTTCATGGCCCGGCTGGTGATGGCGGCGATGTCGTAGCGGTTCACCGTCCGGTCCAGATTCTCAATGAGGCCGTCCGGCAGCAGGTTGTCGGCCTTGGCCTGGGACAGGTAGCCGCTGGCCCAGTGGTCGCCGGTCTTGGCTAGGTTGGCGTACTTCGTGGGATTGGCCGCGGTCATGATCATCTTCAGCGCCTCGCCCAGCTTCACCGCGCCGCTGGGCTTGAAGGTGCCATCGGGGTATCCGCTCAGGACGCCGGTGGTGGTCAGGTCCGTGATATAGGTGTAGAACCACTCGCTCTTGGGCACATCGGAGAAGGTCTTGACAGGCAGCGTAGTGCCGGGGTTGGTGGGGTTCCCGGGATTGGTGCTCGTACCGGGATTGGTGGTTCCGGGATTGGAGGAGGACGTGACCGTGATCTGAACGACGCCGGAGGAGCGGTCCCCGCTGTTGTTGATAGCGTCGAAGTTGATGGTCACAAGCCCCACGTAACCGGCGGCGGGGACAAAGGTGATGTTGTTCACCGAGTTGACCGTGGCAGTGGAGGCAACGCTGTACCACTCGTCCGCGTTGGTGATGGGCGTGCCCGCGGAGACAGCCGTCCGGCCCCAGTAGAGAGTGCCATAGGCCGCGGAGGGCAGCGTGAATGTCACCATATTCAGCTTGGCAGCGTTGGCGCCGGGCAGATTCTCAAAGTCGCCGGCGCGGAAGGTCACGCCGGAGGCGGCGCTGACATAGGGCACCCGGGAGGCGGGCGCGGAGGGAATATTGGTGGAGGAGTTGGTAAAGGTGATCTTACCGGCGTAGAGGGCCTTCCCCTGGGCGCTGCTGGCCACGTAGCGGATGGACTCGGAGGCGGCCGTACCGGGGACGTAGGACAGGCTGCTGATGGTCTCGCTCTGGGCGCCGTTATAGGAGAAGGGGCGGCCCTTGATGGCGGCCTCTGTCAGCCGTACGCCCTGCTTGTTGGCGGTACGCCCGGAGTACAGCGCGCCGCTGGCGGGCACGTCCAGGAACTGGACGTAGAAGCTGGCCCCCGTGCCGCCGGTGGCGGTCTGGTATGCCTTCTGGAAGGCGGCGGGGTCCAGGTCGGTGCCCGACGCGGAGACCGGCAGGGTGATGTCGGCGGAGTGGGTGTCGCTGCTGAAGAAGATGTACATGGTGCCCTCGCGGCGGCTGGTGTAGCCGCTGCCCCGGGTGCCGAAGGCGGTGAAGCTGATGGTGATATACCCGCTCTGGGTGACGCCGGGGAGGAAGGTGACCGAGTCGATGCCGTACTCATTCCGGCCCGGCTCCACATAGAACTGGTCGCTGGTCCGCACCCGGTCGCCGGAGAGGGCGGCGGAGGTATACCCGATATACAGCGAGCCATCTACCGACCGGGGCGTCTCATTGAAGCTGATGTAGTCCAGCATCCCCCTGGGGTTGACCTTCTCCCAGAACCGCTCGAAGTCCTCGGGGTCCAGGGTGACGGCCCCGTTCCGGGCGGCGATGTACAGGACGTCCATGTCGCCCACATACTGCTGTACCGTAATGGTCAGCATACCGGCGTAGCTCTTGTGAGCGGTGTCGTAGGCGGTGAAGCCGATGGTGAACTCCCCCGCCTGACCTGTGGCGAGGAAGCGCACGTCGTCCAGGCTGCTGCCCACACGGCTGAAGGAGTATTGGGTGGCGTTGCTGGTCACATCCAGGTCACCGACAGCGGTGCCGGACTTGCTGTTGACGTCAAAGGTCACGTAGCTGGGGTCGGCATTGCGGCCGCAGAAGGACTTTACCGCCGCATAAATCTGGCTGGACACGGGGTCGGCGGACCAGTAGTCCTCCTGGTCCAGGCGCAGCATGGTGTCCTCGGTGGTGATGATGGCGCTGGCGGAGACCAGCTCCTCCACCTGGACGGTGATGGTGCAGGACTCGCTCACCGGCTGGCGGGACAGGGTGCCCTTGGGCACGGCCATGACATAGAGGGTGTAGTAGTACACGCCCTCCCGCCCGTAGACGGAGGCGGGCAGGGGGCACTCGGCCGAGGTGCTCACCTGGTTGCTCTGGTAGTACCAGGAGTAGCTCAGGTCGTAGTCCTTGGTAATGTCAGCGCTGCCCAGGAGCAGCTTGATCTCCCCGGCGGTGAGCTTGGCGCCGGTGTCGTTCAGGGCGATGTGGGCCGTGCGGTCGGGCAGGTTCATGGTGACCTTGCTGTAGTTGTAGGCCCCGCACTTCTCGCACACGCCGGTGGCGGAATAGCTGTGTGCCTCCCGCTCAATCCGGAGACCGGCATTGTGGCTGACGGCGTAGTTGCAGGTGCCGGAGTGGGTGCCGTCGCCGTTGTCGGTGTAGATGCCCTCGTGGTTGGTGGCGTCCACGGGGAGCTTTTTCAGATCGCCCTTGTAGGTGCAGCCCGTAAGAGGGCAAGAATATTCCGCTACGCCCTCCTCGTGGCAGTTGGGTTTTTTGATAATGGTCTCGGTACAAGCCTGACCGGGATGGTAGGGGCACATTACCGTCTCCGCCAGAGCCACAGGGGCCAGCGTCAGCGTCAGAATCAGTGCCATCAGAGCGGCCAGGGGCCGCGTCAACAGGGTCTTCTTACTCATAGTATGTTGCTTCCTCCTTTGGAAATGTGCGGGACAGGCGGAGCCCGCCAAACGATGCAGCTCCATTATACCACACCCTGTCCCCAAAAACTGTTACAATTTAGCTACAACCCTTAAATTTAATATAAGCGTAATATAACATATTTCAAAACCTATTGCAATCCCGGAAAAAGTTGAGTATGATGGAAACAAGAAATTTTCTGGAAAGGGCTGAGGCGTGATGAAGAAGGACAATCACTATTTTGCCTGGGGGCTGACGGCGGTTTGCGTGGTGTGCGCAATTATGCTGATCTACGACCTGGTCTTCCGGGACAGCATCGTCATGGTCTACGCGGAGAAGCTGCTGGACATCCTCGCCCCTATCCTGTATGGCTTCGCCATGGCCTACCTGTTCACGCCCATTGTCAACGCCATCGAGCGGGCCGTCTTCCGCCGGAAGCGGGGAGCGGCCCCGATCAAGGGCCTCCGGGCGCTCTCCATCGTGCTGACATGGGTGCTGGCGCTGACGCTGATGTACGGGCTGTTCAGCGTGCTGATCCCGGAGCTGGTGGCCAGCGTGCAGCAGCTGGCGGGCAACGCCCAGCGGTACTACAACACGGTCTATAGCTGGGTCATCCACCTGCTGGAGAACAACCCGGAGTTCGCCCTGCGGGCCAGCGAGATCATCAATGAATATTACACCGACGCCCTCAACTGGGTGAACGTCAACCTGGCGCCCCAGCTCCAGGTGGCGGTCCAGGCTGTCACCGGCGGCGTGGTGGGCGTGTTCGTGTTCTTCAAGAACCTGCTGCTGGGCGCGGTGGTATCGGTGTACCTGCTGGCCTCCAAGGAGAACTTTGCCGCCATAGGCTGTAAGCTGTGCTATACCCTGATGCCCGAGGACTGGGCGGCCTGGTTTATCCGGGGCACCAAGGCCACGGACCGCATCTTCTCCGGTTTTGTCCGAGGCAAGCTGCTGGACTCCCTGATCATCGGCATCCTGTGCTTCTTCTTCTCCAGTCTCTTCAAGTTCCCCTATGCCCCGCTGGTCAGCGTGGTGGTGGGGGTCACCAACATCATCCCCTTCTTCGGTCCCTTCCTGGGGGCCATCCCCAGCGCCTTCCTGATTCTGTTGGACAGCCCCATCAAGTGCCTGTACTTCATCCTCTTTATCCTGGCCCTCCAGCAGTTTGACGGCAACATTCTGGGTCCCCGCATCCTGGGGGACAGCACGGGGATCTCCGGATTCTGGGTCATCGTGGCCATCCTGGTGGGCGGGGGCCTCTGGGGGGTGGCGGGCATGTTCCTGGGGGTGCCCATCTGCGCCTGTATCTATGCGGGTGTGCGCGCTTTCTCGGCCTACCGGCTGAAGAAGAAGGGACTGCCCGTACCGGCCTCCAGCTACGCCTCCCATCGCCCGGTCTGGCCGGAAGAGCCGGAGCCCCCGGCGGAGGACCATCCCCAGCAGTAAGAAGCTGTATTCATAACCGGGGAATGCCGGATGGACGAGGTTTTTTCTCGTCAGACAAGGAGATTTTCCGCAGCAATCCTGACGGATTGCAAGGGAAAGCGACGCGGTATGGCGGGAAAAAGACCGGCCATACGGTGTTCAACGGTTGTGAATACAGCTTCTAAACCCGTGTTCAGAAGGGGGAGCGGCGGCAGGCCGCTCCCCCTCCGTATGACGCAGAAATTTTCCGGTGATTTCTTCCATCCTTGGATTGATTCTCCCGTATTTCCATGCTATAATAATAGAGAATGGATTTACGCTGTCGGCCAGGGAGCGCTTTCCCCCGCCGCCGTGCCGCAGGAGGGAAAATATTGGAAATTAAAGATTACGAGGAAATTCTTAATGCCATACCGGACACCGGCATCTACGTGATCCGGGAGGACGACCGGAGCCTCCTCTACTACAATAAACGGGCGGAGGAGGTATCCCGGGGGGCGCGGTTGGGCGTGCCCTGCCACCAGGTCTGGACGGGGGCTTGCAGCAGCTGCCCGCTGCTGACCATTGGGGAGCGCACGGAGAACCGCACCGTCAGCTATAACGACCTCTACGGCGGGATCGTGGACGTTACAGCGACCCGAACCAGGTGGGAGAACCATATCCCGGCCTTCGTGATCACGGTGGCCCCTAGGGCAGAAACCGCAGGGTACGCCTACCGCAAGATGCTCCTCGTGGACCTGGAGGAGGACCGCTGCGAGGTGCTCAAGTCCGACCCGGAGGGGTGGCAGCCCGGGGAGGGAGCCCTGTCCGGACAGCTGGAGCGCTTTGCCCACAGCGGCGAGGTCCACCCGGAGGATGAGGACCGCCTGGCCGCCTTTTTCCGGCTGGACCGACTGCGCACCGTCTCCCGGCAGGATGCACTGACCCTGCTCTACCGCCGCCGGGTGGCGGAGGGCTGGCGCTGGAACCTGATGGAGGTCATCCCGGACCAGGCCGGGGGCAAGACGGTCATCCTGTGCGTGAAGGATGTCCACGACGTGCTGCGGGAGGGCCTGGAGCGGGAGGAGCACAGCCTGCGAAGCAGGGAGCTGGTGCGCGGCCTCAGCAAGCAAAATTCCAGCATCTATACGATCAACCTGACCACCGGCGGCGCGGAGCCCGTCCGCGTGGATGGGCAGATGTGCAGCGATGTGTGCCCTATAGAGTCCCCCTGGGAGGAGCTGATGCGGTCCCACATCACAGCCCGTCTTCACAGGGCGTATCTGGAGGACTTTGACCGCCGGTTCTCCCTGGAGGGTCTGCGGCGGGCTGCGGCGGAGGGGCGGCAGAAGGTCGCGCTGCTCTGCCAGTGGCGCAGTGGGGAGACCTACCGCTATATCTCTATAACGGCCCATTTCGGGAGCCGGGAGGGCGGCTATGTCGTCCTGTCCCTCCAGGATATAGATGGCCGGGTGCGCCGGGAGCTGGCACACACCAAGCGGGATATGCAGATGGCGGCGATCCTGAAGTGCCGGTATCAGATGATGACGACCGTGTATCTGGAGAGCGGCCTGTGCGAGCGGGTGGACCTGACCCGCCCCGCCGGACCGGAGAACGCGCTGACGGGCGACTATGACCAGTACATACAGCGGGCCGCGGCGGGCCACGTCCACCCCGAGGACGCGGAGCGGTTCCGCTCGATGCTGTCCCTGGAGCACTTGCGGGAGATAGCAGAGTGCGTCAGGGACCACGGCGAGGAGGTCTGCCAGTACCGCTTGAAGGGCGAGACAGAGCGCTGGGTGGAGATGCACGTGTACTACAGCCGCCAGGAGGGAGAGGTGACGGTCAACCTCCTGGGCCAGGACATCACCGAGGAGAAGAAGGAGGAGGACGCCAGGCTTCAGTCCCTGGAGGACCAGGCGTATATGATCACCAGCCTGAGCAGTATGTTCTTCTCCACCTACTACATGGACGTGGATCGGGACACCTTCCGCGCCGTGACCCAGCAGCGCCGGGTGGGGGAGCTCCTGGGGGACGAGGTCAACTGCACCGCCGCTTTGGAGCTCTATGCCAACTACTTCATTCATCCGGAGGACCGGGAAAAATATCTGTCCATTATGAACATGTCCTACCTGCGGGAGAACCTGCGCTGGTGGAAGCCCTATCTGACGGTGGATTACCGCCGGATGCAGGAGGGCGACAAGCCGGACAGCTGGGTGCGGGCCACGGCCATTATGGCCCGCTCGGGATCGGACGACATGCCCAAGACCGTGGTGTATGTAGCGCGGGACATCACAGAGGACCAGCTGGAAGAGACCCACGGAATTTGAGAATACGCCCGGCTTTCGGGTGGTGTCTGCGAAAGGATGAGAGGAAAATATGGATAAAATACTGGTGATCGACGACAGCGCCGTTCAGGCCGAGTTTCTGTCTTCTGTTTTGAAGCACGACTATGACATCACCGTCTGCCAGACGGCTGTGGAGGGACTCCGGGCCGCGAAGGACGGGGGCTTTTCCCTGATCCTGCTGGATGTCATTATGCCGGACATGGACGGCTTCACCATGCTCAAGGAGCTGAAGTCCACGGAGCTGACCAAGCACATCCCCGTGATACTGCTCACCAGCCTGGCCGATGAGCAGTATGAGGAGAAGGGGCTTCTCATGGGCGCGGTGGACTATGTGGCCAAGCCCTTCAGTCCCGTGATCATCAAGGCCCGGGTCAACACGCAGATCCAGCTGTACCACTACCAGACGGAGTTCAGGCAGCAGGCGATGATCGACGGCCTGACCGGGATTGCCAACCGGCGCTGCTACGAGGGGGCCAGCATCACCAAGTGGCGGGAGGCCGTCCGCTTCGGTCTGCCTTTCTCGGTGTGCATGTTCGATATTGA
This sequence comes from uncultured Oscillospiraceae bacterium, assembly GCA_910588045.1. Taxonomy (GTDB): domain Bacteria; phylum Bacillota; class Clostridia; order Oscillospirales; family Oscillospiraceae; genus Pelethomonas. The sequence continues at coordinate 23,727 of CAJUPS010000026.1, forward strand.
CAAGTTCAAGCTGTATAACGACACCTTTGGCCACCCGGCGGGGGATCAGGTCATCGCCAATGTGGCCAAGACGGTATCCTCTTACCTCCAGCGTTCCACGGACCTCTTTGCCCGGTACGGCGGCGAGGAGTTCGTGGCGGTGTTCGTGGGCAACGACGGGGAGTCCGCCTTTTCCTTCATGAAGACCATCCGGCAGGCGGTGGAGGACCTGCATATTCCCCACAACTCACCGGCAAGCCCCTGGGTCACGGTGAGCGTCGGCGGCATTACGCTCGTGCCGAAGGCGGGGGACGACTACAACACCTACCTAAAGCTGGCGGACGCCATGCTCTACGACGCAAAACGCTTTGGACGCAACCAGGTGGTGTGGTCCAACGCCGGGAAGGAGCAGTGGCGGGAGAAACCGGGAGAATCGAAATAGCGGACAGCGCGCCGGGAAGCATCGCTTCCCGGCGCGTTACTGTCTCTGCTAATAGGAGGGCGTCTGTGACGTTTTTGCGAGGGCGGCTGCCTGGAGGAGAAGATCGACCGCCCCCACCCGGTAGCCGCAGTCGCTATAGAGGGCCTGCCCTGCGCCGTCGCAGAGGACCGCCAGGGGCGGACTGTCCGGGTCCCGGCCCAACCGCCGGGCCACCGCCTCCAGGTCGTAGGCCCAGTCGTCCAGCAGGACCTCCGCCTGCGGCAGACGAGAGAGCGCCCTGGCCAGCGTGGATTGGCCCAGACCATCCCGGCTTCGGAGGAGAAAGCAGAGCCTCCCCGGGACCTCCCGCCGCTCCATGAGCTCATTGAGCAGGTGCTCCGTGGGCTCCCGGCCCTCCTCCAGCCAGAGGGCCAGAAGGGGACCGCCGCCCTGCCGGAAGACGTCGGCGATCTCCTCCCCCGCCAGGGTCCTGGCGGGGAGGGCGGGCAGGGACTGGCGGCACAGCAGGTCCTCCGGCCTTCTGGGGCGCAGGTACAGATTGCAGGTCCGTTCTCCGCCCGGGAGCAGTTCCAGCTCCCGCCGCGCGGCCAGTTGGTCCCCGCCGGGCAGGCGAAGGGCGGTCGTGATCCGATATTGCCCGGCGGGCAGGCGAAGGGCGGCGGGGTTCCCGTCCGTCAGCGCCAGCGTCCGCCATCCCTCCCGGGTCCGGCGGGCGAGGGACCACTCCCGCTTATACCGGAGTTCCCCGGTCAGGCGGAGAACCCCCTCCGCCTCCGGGCGGACCGGGTAAAAGCCCCCGTCACGCCAGACCTCCGGTGCGCCCTCCCGCAGTCGGGCGGGCACGCCTCGGGTCCGCAAAATGGCGATGAGCAGCACCCGGCGGCTCTTTTCGTCGCACCGTCCCGCCGCCAGGGCCTCCGCCGGGGTCCGGTACAAGCTGCCGTACTCGTTCTCCCCCGGGTCCGGCAGCAGCACCTCCAGGTGTTCCCAGAGGGCGGCGGGGTCCTCCGCTTCCCCGGAAGGAAACCGATCGGACAGCGCCCCGCGCCAGGGCGTGAGCTTTTCCAGCGCAATGCGGGGACAGGCCGCGTACCGCCAGTAGATGTCCTCCGGCACACCCTCCCGGCGGGGTGGCAGATGGACAAGGTGGTCCTCCAGCACCTCCCCCGTCACATCCCGCAGGTCCTTGTCCGCCAGGGTGCGGACCAGCTGCCTCCGCAGGTCCTGGTCCGGGCCGTCGAGGAAGGCGCGGAGGGTCGCCCGGTTGCCCCGGGCGGCGCGGAGAAGCGCATCGCTCTCCTCCGTAAAGAGCCTCTGCTCCCGCAAGGCGTTTCCACGGCGCAGCGTCTCCTCGCGCTCCGCCTTCTGACGGGCGGTCAGCGCCTCCGGCGGGGACGCAAGGCCCGCCGGGGCCCGGAAATCAAACTCCACCCACGGGGTCTCAGCCGCCTCCGGAGGGGCCAGGGAGAGGACGATCCCCTCCTCCCCGCACTCTCCTTCGGCGGAGAGATCGCCCAGGGCGGCGGATACGTGGAGACTGCCCCGTCCCAGCGCCGCCCGGGCGGTCCCGTCCGCCCCGGCGGTGAGGGCCGCAATCGTGTGAAAGGACGCCTCGTTGAGCACCTGGAGCTGAAACTGCGCCCCGGCGGCGGGCGCGCCGTCCGGCAGGAGGGCCCGGAAGGTATAAGGGTGTACCGCCGCATACCGTGCGGTCTGGTTAAACCAGGTCACCGCACCCTCCCGGCCCAGGGGCTCCCCGTGGAGGGGGGAGCTCCACGCCCCGAAGACCCGGCTGTGGACCAGCATGGCCCGGGACGCGGCGGTGAGAAACCACCCCCGGTCCAGCACCGGTTCCGGCTCGCAGGCCCCCAGGAACCGCCACGTATCCCCGCACAGGGCTTCCACCCAGGCGTGGTTGTCGTCGCAGTGGGACCACCGGGGGGCGTAGACCTGCCGGGCGGGGATGCCCACACTGCGCAGGGCGGACACCAGGAAGGCCGACTCCTCCCCGCACCGTCCGCTGCCGCAGCGGTAGACCGTCAGCGGGGAGGCAGTGCGCTCGTCCTGAGCCTGGTAAGATGCGTGCTCGTGGCACCAGCGGTTGACCTCCAGCACGCGGTCCTCCATGGAGGGCAGGTCCTTCACCCGGGGCCAGAGGGCGTCGTGAAAAATCTCCCGGTGGAAGGACAGGTCCTCGTCGTTCACCCGGGGGAAGAGCACGTAGTGGGCGAAAATCTCCCAGTCCAGCGCGGCGCACCAGGGGGCCTCCTCCCGCAGGGCCAGGGCGTGGTCCGCGAAACGCTCGAAGAGCGACGCCGGGCAGCAGTCCAGGTCGCTCCCCGGCAGGTGGCTGCGCAGGAACGCCAGGGCCCGCCAGCGCATCACTTCCATTCCGGCACCGCCCCCGGCTTCACCCGGACGGCCAGCACCGTGTCCACCGGGTCGGGGAGCACCGGGTCCGGACCCAGGTCGGCGAAGACCACGTCGGGGTAGTTGTTGTAGACCCAGTTCCGGTTGATGGGGACCTCGCTGCCGTCCGCCAGGCGGCGGATGGACAGCACGTCCCCGTGGCGCAGCCCCGTCAGGGGCACCCCGCCGACGGTATTGTCCAGGACGTGGAAGTACAGCGTGTCCCCCCGGCGGGTGATCCGGCCGTAGTCCGGCTTCTCCAGGCCGGATGGGCCGCAGCCATAGATGCTCTCCCCGTTGCAGTCCATCCACCGGCCGATCTCCGCGAGGATCCTGCGGGACTCCTCCGGGAAGCGGCCCCGGGCGTCGGGCCCCACGTTCAAAAGCATGTTCCCGCCCTTGCTGACGCACTCCACCAGCTTGCGCACCAGCATGGGGGCGGGCTTGAAGAAGTGGTCTGTGGCACAGTAGCCCCAGTGGTTGTTCATGGTGAAGTTGCTCTCCCAGATCAGGGGCCGCCCCTCCGCGTCCCGCAGGCCGTTGGGCGGGATGATCTGCTCGGGGCTGACGAAATCCCCGTGGCAGGGGCTGGGATTGCACTCCGCCAGGGAGCCGAAACCCTCGCCGCTGACCTCCAGGCGGTTGTCGATGATGACCCCCGGCTGGAGGGAGCGCACCATGTCCACCAGCTCTGCGCCCCGCCAGGCCTCCCCACGGAGCTCGTCGTAGGAGAAGTCAAACCACAGGATGTCCAGCTTGCCGTAGTTGGTGCACAGCTCCCGGACCTGGTTGTGGAGGTAGTCCAGGTAGCGGTCAAAATCCCGGCCCTCGTTGCCATAGGCGGGGTCATCCCGCATGGGGTGGTGGGGGTCGCCGTAGTGGGGGAAGTCCGGGTGCCGCCAGTCGATGAGGGAGAAGTAGAGCCCCACCTTCAGCCCGAACTCCCGGGCGGCCTCCACGTATTCGCCCACGAAGTCCCGCCCGGAGGGGGTGTTGGTGGACTTGAAGTCCGTATAGGCGCTGTCGAACAGGCAGAACCCATCGTGGTGCTTGGCGGTGAGAACGACGTAGCGCATCCCCGCCGCCTTGGCCATGGCCATCCACTCCCGCATGTCGCACAGGGTGGGATTGAACTCCCGCATGTAGGGATCATAGTCCTCACTGGGGATGCGCTCCTCGCTGCGCACCCACTCCCCCCGGGCGGGGATGGCGTACAGGCCCCAGTGGATGAACATGCCGAACCGCGCCTGGGTGTACCAGGCCATCCGGCGCTCGTAGTCCTCGCGGACGAATTGATAGGACATCTCTCAGCCTCCTTGTTTTCATCTGGAGACCTTATTATACCGTGCCGCCGGACCGCTGGCAAGCCCTCCTTGACAGGTTCCGGCAAAAATATTATAATCATCCCGGAAACCCAATTTATAGGACAGGCGGTATGGACATATGAGCAGAGTTTTATTGGAGGTCTGCTGCGGCAGCGCGGACGACGTCATCCAGGCCCATCTGGCGGGAGCGGACCGGGTGGAGCTCAACAGCGACCTGTTCCACGGCGGCCTCACCCCCACCCTGGGGGAGCTGATCGTGGCCAAGCGGGAGACGGGCATGAAGATCATGACCATGGTCCGGCCCCGGGAGGGGGGCTTCTGCTACACGGACGCGGAGTTTGCCACCGCCGTGGAGGACGGGAAGCTGCTGCTCTCCCACGGCGCGGACGGACTGGTCTTCGGGTTCCTCCACCAGGACGGGACCCTGGACCGGGAGCGGACGGCCATCCTGGCGGACCTGGCCCGGACGGCGGGGCGGGAGGCCGTGTTCCACCGGGCCATCGACGTGGTCCCCGACTGGCGCGCGGCGCTGGACGAGCTGATTGCCCTGGGCGTCACCCGGGTGCTCACCAGCGGACAGGAGCCGGACGTCTCCCTGGGCACGGCCACCGTCCGGGAGATGATCGAGTACGCGGCGGGACGCATCCAGATCCTCCCCGGCGCGGGGATCACCGCCCGAAACATGGACCGGATCATTGCTGAGACCGGGTGCCGCCAAATCCACCTGGCCGCCCACCGGCCAATGAGCGACACCTCCGTCAGCAACAACCGCTCGATCTACTACGGCGGCTGTCTGTATCCCCCGGAGGACCGGTTCAATATCATCGACAGCGACTACATCGGCGGCATGGTGCGGCGATTGTCGGAATAAGCAGGCAGAGGGGCGGGCTCATAAGAGCCCGCCCCGCCGGTCTACGCGAATAGATTCCGCCTTCTCATACATTCTCATGGGGCCGGTGCAGCGCCATCGTCTCCCTTTCTCACGGTTTTACCGTAAAAGTGTCAAATTTGCTGCCCTGCCGGATCAGTTCCTCCAGCTTGTCCACCGGCCGTGCGCTGCCGTCGTCCAAGAGGAAGCGCACGGCGATGGGTTCTCCCACGGCCTCCTCCGTGACCTTCTGGATCACCTGGACCACCTCGGGACAGTTGAGGGTTTCCATCGTCAGCTCATCGCCGCAGCGGACCACCATGGTGCCGTCCTCCAGGGTTCCGTCGGCGTCGTCCAGCATGTACCAGAACATGGGCATCGACGCCAGTTGGTTCTTGTATTTCTCTACCAGTCCCGCCCACAGCCCGCTATCGGCGGCCTTTTGCGGCCTCGGCGCGTCCGGTTTCACCGCGTGGACCGGCTCTGCGGGTTCCCCATAGGGCGGCGGGCCCTCCGGCTCCGACTGCCCGAGCGGCAGGTTCTCCGGAGGCGCCTCCGGCAGCGGCGGGCGGCCCTCCTCCTCCCAGGGCGGCAGGTCCTCTTTGACGGGCGGGCGCTCCTTCCGCGCGGGAGCGGGCTTCTGCACCCTGGGCGCAGGGGCGGGCGCGGCGACCACGCCCCCCTCCTCCAGTCGCGCCAGACGGGCGGCCAGAGCGGTGACGTCGCCGCACAGACTCTCGTCACACAGCCGCAGCAGGCACAGCTCGGCATCCGTGCGGCGGTTGGGACTGAAGGGCAGCGCGGCGGAGACGCTTTGCAGCAGGGAGGCCATGAAGAGCAGCCGGGTGGGGCTCACGCCCTGGGAGAGGCTGTCCATCAGACTGTTGTCGTATCCGCCGGACAGCAGCGCCGCCCCCCCCTCGGGAGCGGTCATGCGCACCAGCAGGTCCCGGGTCAGCGTGGACAGCTCCCCCAGCAGGGCGCCCACATCCTTCCCGCCGCTGTAGAGCCGGTCCAGGGTCAGCAGCGCGTCCCGGGCGTCCCGGCGCAGCAGCTGGCCCATGAGCTCCGCCGTCTGGAAGTTCCCCGCCAGGCCCAGCACCTCCAGCACCCGGGCGCTGTCGATGGCGCCGCCCGACGCGCCGCACTGGTCCAGCAGGCTCAGGCCGTCCCGCAGGGCCCCGTCGGACAGGCGGGCGAGCATCCCGGCGGCGTCCTCCGTCAGCGCCATCCCCTCCTGCTCGGCCACATAGCGCAGCCGCTTTTCGATGTCCGCAGGCATGATCCGCTTGAAGGTGAAGCGCTGGCACCGGGAGAGGATGGTGGCGGGCACCTTGTGGAGCTCCGTGGTGGCCAGAATGAAGATCAGGTGGGCCGGGGGCTCCTCAAGGATCTTCAGCAGGGCGTTGAAAGCGGAGATGGACAGCATGTGGACCTCATCGACGATATACACCCGATACTTCACGCTGGCGGGGGAGTAGACCGCCTCGTCCCGGAGGGCCCGGACCTGGTCCACGCCGTTGTTGGAGGCCGCGTCCAGCTCCAGCACGTCCAGCAGACTGCCGTTGTCGATGCCCACACAGGCGGGGCACCGGCCGCAGGGGTCGCCATCCTCCGGATGCTCGCAGTTGACCGCCTTGGCGAGAATTTTGGCACAGGTGGTCTTGCCGGTGCCCCGGGTGCCGGTGAAGAGGTAGGCATGGGACAGCCGTCCCTGGGCGACCTGCCGCCGCAGGGTCTCCGTGATGTGCTCCTGTCCCACCACGTCCTCGAAGGTCCTGGGACGCCACTTGCGGTAGAGCGCCTGATACATGCAGATCCCTCCCAAACATCCACGGAAAATAAAAAGGCGCCATAAAACACTCTCCGCAAGCATCCGCTCCGAACCGGAGCCCTCGCGGCACATTTCGTCCCGCTTAATGCTGCTCGGTTCCCCGCCTGACATGGTTCACAGGCTTCCATTGCGCGAGACCGGAACCTCAACACGAATGCCTGCGGAGGGTATTTTATGGCGCTGGGCTTATTATACACGATTGTCCTCCGGATTGCAAGAGGGAATTTTTTCGGGTCCCCTTTGGAAAAAAGTGCTGTCGGACCATAACTTCGGCGATTTCTACAAAGGCGTGTTGATATGACAGGAGCCCTATGCTATAATAGGCGCAGCAAATAGAGATGTGAGGGAGGATGATGTATGAGGAAATGGATGAAAGCGAAACGTTGCCGGATCGTCGTGGGTATCGGCATTGCGCTCGTTATGGGTATCTTGATGTATACGCTGGCAGGGTACGTTCCCGTTGTTGGGAAATATGTGGCAGATGCAAAACTGAGCCTCTATAGCGGCGAAAAAGTCAACACAAGGTATGTATTTCCCTCCTCCCGATATGCTGCAACTGGCCGTGGCAGAAAACTGCTTCAATATAATTTGCGGAACAACACCATCTTTGATGAAGCGTATAATGATAGAATAACAAATCAAATAAACCGCCAATATCTCTCGTTTATTGCGGCATCATCAGGAAATACAATTGATTACCCGGGTATGTTGTCAGTATGGACCAACATTGATGCGGCAGACACGTCCAAAGTATATGCAAAAATTTATGCTATGACGATCTTTGATGAAACAAATATAGCTGCGCAGGATAGCGAACGGCAAATTTGCGAACTTGCGGTCCAACTGATCGAATCCATTGATTTGAACTGCACGTCCATTCAGATGATCTATGCGAATAGATGGGGACTGTATGAGCTGAACTGTGATTCAGGGAAAAAACCGCTGGAGTATCATGAGCTTACAAAATATATCAAGCAGTTTCATGAGGAGGACTTGCCGCTGGAGTATATTGAGTGGAGGAATGCCCTACTGAGAGGATGAGTCTGGGACAGGAGGAGAATAATCCGTGAAAAACGAATATGACAATGAAAGATTTTTTGAAGAATACGCCCAAATGCCCCGCAGCAGGGATGGTCTGGCCGCTGCCGGAGAGTGGCATCAGCTAAAGCCCCTGTTCCCTCCGCTTCAAGGGAAAACGGTCCTGGATTTGGGGTGCGGCTATGGCTGGCACTGTACCTTTGCCGCCGGGCAGGGAGCCGCCCGCGTGCTGGGACTGGATTTGAGCAGGAAAATGATTGAAGAAGCCAGGAGGCGAAATGCAGAAGAGCAGATCGAGTATCGCGTCTGCGGAATGGAAGAGTACGAATATCCGGACGATACGTGGGATTGTGTCGTATCCAATCTGGCGCTGCACTATATTGAGGATATTGAGAACATATTTCAAAAGGTATATAGAACCCTGAAATCGGGAGGAGTCTTTATTTTCAACATCGAGCATCCTGTTTTTACCGCCGGTGTTGGACAGGACTGGATTTACACGGAAGCTGGCGTGCCGCAATACTGGCCCGTGGACAATTATTTCTTTCCGGGGGCACGGAATACCCATTTCCTGGGGTGCGATGTGGTGAAACAGCACCACACGCTCACACAGATTCTGATGGGACTGCTGCGGAACGGATTTGCGTTGGAGGCCGCAGAGGAGGCGGAACCACCCAAAGAGATGATGCAGCTTCCGGGAATGAAGGACGAGCTGCGCCGTCCGATGATGCTATTGGTGAAAGCCAATAAAGCGTGACGGGGGTTATGAGACATCGAAAGCGGCACAGCCGTTTGCGAAGATGATTTTAGCGCAGCGCAGGCGCAGCAGGACCAAAAAGCAGTTGGCATTCTTTGGATCTAGGTGTATAATGTGTCTTGCATTATTTTTGAAAGGAGCGAGATCACGATGAAGAAGAAATTTTTGTCTCTGGCCTTGGCGCTATTCATGAGTCTGTTGTTACTGCCTGCCTATACGGCCTCGGCAGTGGAGGACGACTTGCTTTACCAGCCCAATCCCATGTGCGGCGAGTGCCTGGGCAAAAATGCAGACGGCGCATATGAGTTCAACATCACCATCCCGGATGACCGAGAGAATCAGCCTTTCCCCCTGCTGACCGGCAGCTTCTATGAAACCCACGAGATTACGAATACCGGCGCCAGCGCTGGCAGTACCCAGAACATTATCTATACCAGAGCCCAGTATTTTTATGGGTGCTATCCCGGTACGGCAGATATTACCTACTCCGTCTACAGGGATTCGGAGTGGCCCCCAAGGCCCATGGCGATCGTCCATGTAACAGTCCTATCCCAGGAGGACTATGATGCATACATGGATTCTCCCTCCACGCCTGCGGGGCAGCAGGGTCACACGCACCGGTGGTACTATAAGTGGACTTCTCCAACCTGTGAATATGGCGGACAATTCTATCGGGAATGCAACGGATGCCATACAAAAGAAATGCTGAAGACCTGCCCCGCCACCGACCACCGCTACATAAGCACCATCACGCGGCAGCCCACCGCGCAATGGGAGGGCAGCCGTGAATACAAATGTGTAGAGTGCCATAAAAAATATACGGAAAGTATCCCCAAGCAGGGTAGCAGCAAGGGAGATCAGACAAATGCCGGACAGCCCGGCACTGCGACCCAACCTGGCGCCAGTACCCCAGACGATGTTTGCATCAATGGGAACATACACCAGTGGGTAGAGAAGGAGACCGCCGCAACGGCAATGGCTGAGGGCCAGGTTTATCGCATCTGTACCGTCTGCGGTAAGAAGGAGACCATCCGCGTACTGCCTAAGCTGGAAAATTCCGCGAAACTAGACAGCGGCAAGCCTGACACAAATACCCCTGGCGCCTCCGCTTCCCAGCCCGCGGCGGACAGCCACGTCACGGGATCCCTGGATATGCCCCCATTGAGCAAGCAGGAGATCATCGACCTGCTGGAGGCAAATCCCGCCTCCTTCTCCGGTCAGCTCTATGATTCCCAACCCAACTGCTCCGCGTCCTATGCGGCGGGCAAGCTGTCCAATGCTGCCCTTCAGGCCGCACTGAACCGGCTGAACGCCCTGCGGCGCATCGTTGGAATGCCCGCGACCCAGCTTGACCAGAGCTGGTGTGAGTCCGCCCAGTACGGCGCGGTCATTCTTGGGAAGATGGGCACCCTGAGCCACACCCCATCCAAGCCCGCTGACATGAGTAAGGATTTCTATGACAAGGCATACGCTGCCACCTATTCCAGCAATCTCTCCGCGGGCAGCGATCTGGTGGCGTCCGTGGACAGCCTGATGCGGGACTATACTGCCAAGAATATCACCAGCACCGGCCACCGCCGCTGGCAGCTGAGCCCGGCGTTGAATAAGGTAGGCTTCGGCTATGTGGACAACGGCGCCGGATACGGGAAATTTACGGACGTGAAGGTCTTTGACCGGGACGAGGGGTTCTCAGCGGCCCACTCGGTGAACTATGATTCCTTCGGCTGGCCCTCCGCCGGGTATTTCCCCAACGACATGGCCGGTTTCACAGCCAACTGCCCCTGGACGGTCAGTCTGAACCCGGATATTTATGCCGTTCCCGGCGGGATCACCGTCAGAATTTCCGGCGGCGGAAAGAACTGGACCCTTTCCGGCAGCTATACGCCGTCGGATGCAGGCACGTACCTGGGTGTTACGCCCGCCGATGATTGGAACTATGGCGGCAACCACTGCATCGCTTTCCGCCCGGACGGCGTGGACAAGTATGAGGGGGTGTATACCGTAGAGATCCAGGGCCTGAAATCCAGGAAGGATAACTCCGCCATCCCCTTTACATATCAAGTGGAATTTTTCAGCATGTCCCAGCCCGCCGTTTCCGGGACCGGGGAGACCCCCTCCGCATCGAACAAGCCCTCCGATCCGACTGCCCCCGCCAAGCCTGCCAAGCCCACCCCTTCGGGCGGCAACCCCTTCACGGACGTTCCCACCGGTATGTACTATACAGATGCAGTGCTGTGGGCCTACCAGAACAATATTACTTCCGGTACGACAGCTACGACGTTTGAACCTTCCGCTGCCTGCACCCGGGGACAGGTAGTGACATTCCTGTGGAGATCCAAAGGGGAACCGGAACCGAAAACCACGGTCAATCCCTTCCGGGATGTGAAAACATCGGACTACTACTGCAAGGCGGTTCTCTGGGCCTATGAGAACGGCATCACCTCCGGCACCACCGCCACCGCCTTCAGCCCCAACGATACCTGCACCAACGGCCATGTCATCACCTTCCTGTGGCGGGCCAACGGCGAGCCTTCGTCCGTGGGGACCAGCCGCCTTGCCGGACAGTTTGCGAGAGATTACTACACCGACGCGGTGGCGTGGGCGGACACGACCGGCCTGCTGAAAGACACCGGGAGTGCGTTTGACCCCAAATCCATGTCCCCCCGGGCCAATATTGTGACCTATCTGTACCGCGATTTAGCGGGAGCGGTCTCAACCGCTGACGCATCAAAGCCCGGCAGCACATCCAACACCTCCGCCGCCGATTTCTCCCGGGCGTATATGTCCAGCAAGTATTACCGCCAGCTTCAGGAGGTGGTCCTGACCGGAAACTATCGGGAGGATCTTCTCGCTGTTGCAGCTTCTCAAATTGGCTACACGGAGGGCAGCAAAGAAGATCAAATAGACGGTTCCGGTGGCGGCAGGGGAGACTACACAGAATATGGGCGCTACATGGGCAGTAACGGAAGCGCATGGTGTTCCGAATTTGCGTCTTGGTGCGCGCGGATGGCGGGTATTCCATCGGATATTCTCCACAGCAGTCGAAGCGCAAGCGTGGAGACGTTTGCCGCGCCGTATTACACTTGGGCCGAGACGGTTTTTGCAGGCGGAAGCTATACGCCCCGCCCCGGTGACCTGGCTCTGTTCGCCTGGAATGGGACGTCTCCAACGGCGGAATATCTTAGCCACACTTCCATTGTGAAAGAAGTAGCAACATCTGGGGACACGGTAACCGTTACCGTTATTGATGGCAACTCAAACAGTTCTGTCAGTCAGCACAGTTATACCATGCGTACATCTGACGGCTACACGGGACGCGGCTATCTGGTCTATTTTGTTGCACCAAACTATGATTGAGAAATAACATCAGGCAGCAGCCCCCGCCCAGAATTGGGCGGGGGCTGCTGTGAAGCTAGACGTTAAAAAGCAACAAAGGGTAATTCTATTTTGAGCCAAAAGCTATAAAAATCCCCCGAAATCAGATGATTTCGGGGGATTTCCTCTGGAGCAGGGTACGGGAATCGAACCCGCCTCCTCGGCTTGGGAAGCCGATGTACTACCGATGTACTAACCCTGC
>CAJUPS010000027.1 GCA_910588045.1 uncultured Oscillospiraceae bacterium
TCTTGTCGTCGGTGTCCATGGCGGCCTTGGCCTCGTCCATGAAGTTGGCCACGATGTCGTCGAAGAGCTCCTGGTTGAAGTCGGCGTGGGGATAGTCGAACTTCTCCTTGCCGATCTCGGCCACCATCTGGTTGATGAGGGCCACCTGCTTCTGATTCTCCTCGTGGGCGGTGCGGATGGCCTCGAACATGACGTCGTTGGGGACCTCGTTGGCCCCGGCCTCGATCATGACCACCTTCTTGCCGGTGGAGACCACGGTCACGTCCATGTCGGAAATCTCGTTCTGCTCCTGGGTGGGGTTGACCACGATCTTGCCGTCCACCAGGCCCATCTTCACCGCGCCCACGGGGCCGTTCCAGGGGATGTCGGAGATGGCCAGGGCGGCGGAGGTGCCGATGAGGGCCGCGATCTCGGGGGAGCAGTCCCGGTCCACGCTCATGACGGTGGCCATGATGGACACGTCGTTGCGGAAGTCCCCGGGGAACAGGGGGCGGATGGGGCGGTCGATGACCCGGCTGGTGAGGATGCCCTTCTCGCCGGGGCGGCCCTCACGGCGCATGAAGCTGCCGGGGATGCGGCCCACGGAGTACATCTTCTCCTCGAAGTCCACGCTCAGGGGGAAGAAGTCGATGCCGTCCCGGGGACGGGGGGCGGCGGTGGCGGTGCACAGCACGGTGGTCTCGCCGTAGGTGACCAGGACGGCGGCGTTGGCCAGCTCCGCCAGCTTGCCGGTCTCCAGGGTCAGGGGGCGGCCCGCCAGGTCCATGGTGTACTTGCGGTAGTTGGGGAACTGCTTCTTGGTGATGATGGTTGACATAGCGTACTCCTTTTTTGTTCTTTTGTTATGGGGGAGGGGACCGTCATTGTGCCGCGGGGCGGCACAACGACCGATCCCGGCAGTGCCGCTCCGCGGCGCTGCCCGGGAGCCGCCTTTTAGCACTTGATCTCATACCCGATGGCTCAGGCCCAAGATCAACTGCTAAAACAGCGGCTTGTGGGGATGCAAGAGGGGAGAAGGGCACACCCTTCCCCCCGATATGCGCTTGCGGTTACTTACGGATGCCCAGCTTGGCGATGAGGGCGCGGTAGCGCTCGATGTCCTTCTTGGCCAGGTAGTCAAGCAGACTGCGGCGCTTGCCGATCATCTTGTAGAGCCCGCGGCGGCTGTGGTTGTCGTGGGCGTGGACCTTCAGGTGCTCGGTGAGCTGGTTGATCCGCTCGGTGAGGATGGCCACCTGGACCTCGGGGGACCCGGTGTCATTTTCGTGGGTGCGGTTGGCCTCAATGATGGAGGTCTTCTGATCTTTCTGCATCATGGTAGTAAATCACCTTTCCAAATAAACTGCTCCGCTGACTGCGCCGGGGCAGGTGCCGCCTCCGTCGAGGTCAGGGAATGGCCGCGGTACTCCGCCGCGTCCCAAGTTACTATATCACAGACATTTCCTATTGTAAAGAGAAATTTCGGTATTTATTCCCCCAAATTGATTCCCCGGAACCCCTGGCGCTGATTTTTTGCCCCGCGGGGAAAGAAGCGGGCGGAGGCCGCCGCCTCCGCCCAGGGAAATCGTATGTAGGTCACTTCTCCTCTATGGAGAGAATGCCCATCGGGCAAGCCTTGGCGCAGATCCCGCAGGCAATGCACTTGCTGGGCCGCGCACCCTCCACAGCGGGCATGGACATGACCTGCATCGGGCAGGCCTTGACGCACTCGCCGCAGCCCACGCACTTGCGCTTGTCGATCATGAAGACGCCCTTCGCGTTCTGGGTGATCGCTCCCTCGGGACAGGTCCGGGCGCACTTGCCGCACATGATGCAATACTGCACCTTGGGCTCGCCGTCGGGCTTGGCCACGATGCGGATGCAGCTCAGGTCCGGGTCGAACGTCTTATAGAACGCCTCGGAGCAGGCCCGGACGCAGCTGAGACACGCCTTGCAGGGATCAGATTTACTGATAGCCAGCTTTTTCATCTGAGGATGACCTCCTGTTGTTGGAATGTTTACTCCTCTATCCTACCAGAACTGCGGAGGAATTGCAAACTATATTTTTCGGAAATCGTATTTTGTCAGAACTTGCATGGAAAGGCCGACAGGCGTCACAAGCGGCCCTGGTATGTACCGGGACATTGCTGACTGCTGCCGTTGAAGACCGCTTGCAATTGTGGTATACTTTGTTTGCATCCATTCGATAAGTTGGAGATTTAAGGAGGGAAGGTATGTTCAACGAGATATGTATCTATGAAGCGAAATTGACGAAATTAGATGAAATTGAAGAACTGATGAGAGAAGTTGCTGAATTTTATTTGGGGCAAGACGGCGTCATTGATGTGCACTACATAAAACGTACTCACCGGCAAAAAGATTTTAACGCGGTCAGAGAGGGGGAATTGCCCATTCGTCTTACAAGAAATATTGGTAAGGTGACATATGTTCTATACTGGGTGTTGGAGAACGAAGAGGCCCACGCAAGAGTATCCAAGCTGGGTGTCGAAAAATTTTATAAGCGCTGGAATCGCTGCTTGACCACCATGCCTAAAATTATTTTAGGCGAGAACGTCGTCTAGGGCTTGTTGGATAAATGGCGGAATACCCAGCGGCGAGAGATTTTTTCGATGGGCAAGGCAAAAATTCGCAGGAATCCTGACGGATTTCAAGAATTTTTAACGCGGCACAGCGGAAAAAGCTCCGCTGGTTGGGCGTTTTGACATTTTTCAAACATGCCCTGATACACCGCTTCCAGTTTATCGGGGGGATTTTGTCCTTTGGGCGAAATCCCCCCTGACAAGTGTTCTCTCCTGCAAGTACATTCTTGACAAACCGCGCCCCTTGTGCTATACTGCCCCTACAATCCAAGGGGCGCTGGTGCACACCGGCTGAGATGAGACGCATTGCCGTCCGGTCCCTCGAACCTGATCCGGGTAATGCCGGCGTAGGAATGCGATTACTATAGGTGTGTCTTGTCGTATGCCCGCGCCCTGCGGACATGCGGCTTTTTTGTTGTGTCCGAGGGCGCAGCGCACCCCCTCCGCCTTCCGCAAAGGTGTTTCCCAACCTGTCTGTAAGGAGGAAACAAACCATGTCCAACGAGAGAACGTCCAACGTCCGGCGCACCGGACCCGTGCGCCTGAGCACCCGCTGTCTGGCCGAGGCGGCCATCCTGGTGGCCCTGGCGCAGATCCTGAGCTACATCAAGCTCTACCAGTTCCCCAACGGCGGCTCCGTCACCCTGGCCACCTTCCCGCTGATGCTCTTCGCCGTGCGGTGGGGGCTGAGGCCCGGCCTGCTGGCCTGCTTCGCCTACGGGTCGCTCCAGCTGATTTTTGACGGGGCCTACGCCTGGGGCTGGGCGTCCATGCTGCTGGACTATTTGCTGGCCTTTACGCCCCTGGGCCTGGCCGGGCTGTTCAGAGGGAAGAAGTGGGGCATTTTCGTCGGCACCGTCCTGGGGTGCTTCTGCCGGTTCGTCATCCACTTCATCAGCGGCATCACGGTCTACCGCATCCTGGTCCCCACGGAGACCGTCGGCATCCTGTTCACCAATCCGTACTTCTACTCCCTGGCCTACAACGGGACCTATATGCTGGCCAACACCGCGCTGGCGCTGGTGATCGCGGCGCTGCTGTATGTGCCGCTGAAAAAATATATCCTGGCGCAGGACCTTTTGGGGGCGCAGGAGCAGTAACATCTTTGGACCACGGCCGTTTGCGGGCAGGAGCGGCGTCATGGGCGGGGAAGCGCAGCTTGTTTGCGCCCCCGCCCATGATTTGCTTTTCCCACCTGTCCCATGAAATGGATGCCCTCCCGGATTGACAAGTTATTGTCAATGTAGTAATATAGTAAGGAAAATTCCAGCTCTACGGAAGGGTGGCTTACAACCCATGAAAAAACAAAACGTATCCGACGCCGTCATCCGGCGTCTGCCCCGATACTACCGCTATTTGGACGACCTTCATCTGAAGGGGAGCGTGCGCATCTCCTCCAACACCCTGGGGGAGAAGATGGGCATCACCGCCTCCCAGATCCGGCAGGATCTGAGCTGCTTCGGAGAGTTCGGCCAGCAGGGCTACGGCTACAACGTGGAGGAGCTGCGCAGCGAGATCGGACATATCCTGGGGGTGGACGAGAGCCACCGCATCATCGTGGTGGGCGTGGGCAACCTGGGCCGGGCCCTGATCCAGAACTTCCGGTTCAACGACGCGGGCTTTCTCCTGGAGGCGGCCTTCGACATCTCCCCCGCCCTGATCGGCGGAGAGGTGGCGGGCGTGCCCGTGCTGGACTGCACCGAGCTGGAGCGCTTCATCCCCGCCCACCGGCCCGACGTGGCGGTCCTCACGGTCCCCCGCGCCGTGGCCCAGCAGACGGCCGACCGGCTGATCGGTCTGGGCGTCAGGGGCTTTTGGAATTTTACGAACGTGGAACTGAGCAGCAGCGACGCCAACGTCCGCTTTGAGGACGTCCATTTCGCCGACAGCCTGCTGACCCTCAGCTACCGCATCACAGAACGATAACAAGGAGTCTCTATGAAACGTATTGCCGCCCTTCTGCTGGGCGTTCTTCTCCTGGCGACGCTCACCGCCGGGGCGGGAGATCCGCTGATCTCCCGGTCCTATCTGGAGGGCGACTTCCTCCAGGGCCTCGTATCCGCCGTCGAACCCCGGCTGGACGCCTCCGACAGGGAGATCCGCTCCTCCCATGGCCTCCCGGCCTCCGGCGGCCCGGGGGCCCGGGAGCTGATGCTGAAGGAGGGGGACATCCTCTCCGGCCCCGTGGGGACGTCCGTCGTGCCCCTGGGGGGCGAGGTGCGCACCTCCGGCGGTCCGGTCGTGGACGTCACCGAGGGCACGGCCCTCTCCGGCGGTCAGCTCCTCCGGACCGGGCACCGCTACATCGCGGCCCAGGCCACGGATTTCACCATTGCCTCCCCGGCGGCCGTGCTGCTGTGCGAGGGCGGCGGTTCCCTGACCCAGTCCCTCTCGCCGGACTACTACGCCATCGCCCGGGCGCTGCGCTCCGTGAACCTGTTCCGGGGCAGCGGCTCCGGCTTCGGCGAGGGCTTCGACCTCCACCAGGCTCCCACCCGCGGGGAGGGGCTGGTGATGTTCCTGCGGATTCTGGGGGAGGAGGAGCAGGCCCTGGCCTGCACCGAGACCCACCCCTTCACGGACGTCCCGGACTGGCTGGACCGCTATGTGGCCTGGGCTTACGCCCGGGGCTACGCCAACGGCGTCTCCGCCACCCGGTTTGGCAGCGCCGCGCCCATCTCGGCGGTGGAGTACGAGGAATTTCTGCTGCGGGCCATGGGCTACAGCGTGGCCGGGGTGGACAACTACGCCACCAGTCTGGAGCGGGCCCTGACCAGGGAGCTGCTGACGAAGGGGGAATACGTCATGCTGCGGGATGGGAACTTCCTCCGGGCCCATGTGGCCTACGTCTCCTACTACGCGCTGGAGGCCCCGCTGCAAGGCGGGGAGCAGACCCTGGCCCAGCGCCTGACTGCGGCGGGGGTGATGACGGAGGCGCAGCTGGCCTCCGCCCGGGAGACGGTGCTCTCCCAGCGGATGGAGTAGGCTTTTTTATCCCTCCACTGGAACCATTGGCGGATACCTGCATAGGATGAACTGAGACGCGCGTGTGCGTCCCACATCTCACAGGAGGTATTTGCTTTATGTGGAACAACAACGGTTTTGGCGGCGGCAGCTGCTGGATCATCATCCTCATTCTCATTCTGTGCTGCTGCTGCGGCAATGGGAACGGCAACGGCTGCGGCTGCGGCTGTAACTGCGGCTGCAACAACAACTGCAACTGCGGTTGTAACTGCGGGTGCAACTGCAACTGTGGCTGCAACAACTGCGGCAATAACTGCGGCTGCAACGACGGCTGCTGCTAACAGCTGCCGCTTACACAGCAAACGAGCCCCGCGCCCAGAGGGCGCGGGACTCTTTTGTCTGTCAAAAACCTACCCAAATTCCTGAAAAGATGATATAACAGAAAGAAAGAGGGCTGGCAGAATCGAAAAGAAGCGGGATGGATGAAAAGACGTCGTGATGAAGGATGTAGAGGCGCTGGTGCCGAAAGATCATCTTCTGCGGAGAGTAGAGCGGGTAATGGATTACGACTGGAGCACACCGAAGGACTGCCGGAACTGC
The DNA here is from genome assembly GCA_910588045.1 of uncultured Oscillospiraceae bacterium. Classification (GTDB taxonomy): domain Bacteria; phylum Bacillota; class Clostridia; order Oscillospirales; family Oscillospiraceae; genus Pelethomonas. Next base: position 6,144 of record CAJUPS010000027.1, read on the forward strand.
CGCTGGAAAGGTTTTTTTGACAGGAAGAGCGGGAGGCGCAAGCCTCCCGCTTTCGTATGTCTGTATTGAATCATAGGCTGACGGGAACTCCCGGCGCTGTTTGACGCCCTTGGGCGTCAAATGCGCTTGAAAGCCGCGCAATTTTGGGATGGTTCTCTTTGCTGGATTTTTTTGAGCGCGGCTTTTGGGGTGTTCCGCCCTCTGCGGAGGGCGGCCAGAGGCCCTGCCTCTGGACTCCGCAGCCTTTGAAAAGGCTGGCGAAACTTTTATTTACAGCGTGTTCAGCTGGCGCAGCAGGACCGAGGAGATATTCTCGCAGGACGCCTGGATCTGCACCGCGCCGATGTTATAGGCCACCATGGGCATACCGTAGACGACGCAGGAGTCCTTATCCTGGCCGATGGTGAACGCCCCGGCCTTGCGCATCTGGAGCAGACCGTCCGCCCCGTCCCGGCCCATGCCGGTCATGATGATGCCCACCATCTTGCACCGCACCTGCTCCGCCATGGAGAAGAACAATGCGTCCACCGACGGGCGGTGTCCACTGACCTTTTCCCCTTGGGCGCAGGATACCGTGTACCGGGACCCGCTGCGCACAATGCGCATCTGATAGTCCGCCGGGGCCAGCAGGGCCAGGCCGCGGCGCACCTCGTCGCCGTTCTTCGCCTCCCGGACCTCCATGTTGCACAGGCGGTTGAGCCGCTCGGCATACATCTGGGTGAAGCCCGTGGGCATGTGCTGGACGATCAACATCCCGGGGATGTCGGCGGGAAGGCGCTTGAGGACCTCCAGCGTGGCCTCGGTGCCCCCGGTGGAGGCCCCAAGGGCAATAATCACATTGTCCAGGTTGGGGCGGGCTCCCAGGGGCGCCACGGGGGCGGCCTTGGTGATGCTGCTGGGGGGCGCCTGACGCACCTTGGCGCCCGCGGCGGAGATCACCTTCTGGGTCAGGTTGTTGATAAAGACGTCGTTGCTCTGGCTGGAATCCGGCTTCCGGACGAAATCCACCGCACCGGCGGACAGGGCGTCGAACACCCGGAGATTCAGCGAGGACACCAGGATTACCGGCAGGGGGTACTTGGGGAGCAGCTGCTTGAGGAAGTCCAGGCCGCTCATGCCCGGCATCTCAATATCGGATGTGATGACGTCGGGACGCATCTGGGGAATCTTCGCCATGGCGTCTCGGGGGTTGAAGGCGGTGCCCACAATCTCGATCCGGGGGTGCTTGCCCAGCCCCTGGGTGATGATTGTACGAGCCAAGACAGAGTCGTCCACCACCATTACCCGAATTTTCTTATTGGCAGACCACATATTGCGACTGGGCCTCCTTATTTAAGGATGGGGGGATGGAAAACGGGATAACGCGCCCCTTATTTCTTCTGGAAGGTGGAGGGCGCTACGGTCGTGAAGGGGGAGTTCTTGCTGAGGTTCTCGGAGTGGCTGATCATAAAGTAGCCGCCGGGAACCAACGCGTCGTAGAACCGGCGCATCAAGGCGTCCTTGGTGGGCTGGTCGAAGTAGATCATGACATTCCGGCAGAAGATGACGTCGAACTTGACGCGGAACTTGATGGGGTCCATCAGGTTGAAGGTCTGGAAGATCACGTTGTCCCGGATGATGGGGGCCACCATGTACTGCTTGCCGTCGCCGACGGGCCGGAAATACTTCTTCTTCCAGGCGGGGGGAATGGTGTCCGGCAGCTCGTAGACCCCGCGCTTGGCGCTGGCCAGGGCCTTCTGGGAGATGTCGGTGGCCAGCACCCGGGTGTCCCACAGGTGGGCCTGGGGGCCCAGAAACTCCTTGATGTGGATGGAGATATTGTAGGGCTCCTCACCGCTGGAGCAGCCCGCGCTCCAGATGGCCAGGGATCTGTCCCGCTGGTGCTTCTTCACCAGGTCGGGGAGAATGGTGTGCTGGAAAAAGTCAAAGTGCTCCTGCTCCCGCATGAAAAAGGTGTAGTTGGTGGTCAGTCGGTTGAGCACCAGCTCCATGTCCGCGGGGTCCTGCTTTTTCAGCAGGTCGGAGACGAAGGGCCCGAAGTCGTGGTAGCCCTTTTGACTCAACAGGGAGGAGAGACGGCTGGTGACCAGCTGTCTCTTCTGGCTGAGATCGATCCCGTAATGGCCGTGGATGAATTGGACGAGCTTGTAGAAATCTTCGTTGCTAATGTTGGTCAGGGGCACGGTGGTCTCCTCCTTTGTAATGCGTTATTCATGCAGAAGGAGGCCGCAGTCCAGAATCAGCAGGGTCTTCCCATCCGGCAGGGAACACATGCCAGAGATCAGCTTCTGCGGATTCTGGGTGGGCATAGGCAGGATGGAATCCCGGACAACATCCACCATCTTGTCTACGCCGTCTACCAGGATGCCAATGCTGTCGCTGCCCTCGTTGACCACCATAATGCAGTTCTCGTCGGCTTGGGGCTTGCCCAGGCGGAGACGGATGTCGATGATAGGGATGATCTGCCCCCGCAGATTGATGATCCCCCGCACGTAGTGGGGCACCCGGGGCAGGCGGGTGATGGAGTGGTCCGTGATGATCGTCTCCACCTTCTCCGCGTCCACGCCGTAGAGCAGCCCGTCGGAGATGCAGATGAGATACTTGACGGTCTGGACCTCCCCGGCGCCGTCTTCCAGCGCGGGGACGGTGATCTCGTTGTTATAGACATTTTCATCTGCCATGGCTATGTAGCTCCCTTCTTAATCAAATCATGCCCTGGGCGGCGCTGTAGAGATTGGCCACATCCAGGATGATGCTGATGCTGCCGTCGCCCATGATGCTGCACCCGGTAATGCCGCAGCTCTTCACATCGAAGCTGTTGACGTAAGCGGGCAGGGGCTTGACCACGATCTGCTGCTGTCCCAGCAGCTCATCCACGAACAGGCAGTAGCTGCGCTCCCCGGCCTCCAATCGCACGAGGATGCCATCCTCGATGTTGTCGTGGCCGCCCTCCAGGCCGAAGAGGTCCTTGGCCCGGACAATGGGGTAGAAATTATCCTGGAATTTCATCATCTCGCCCCGGGCCGGGTCGTGGATGATCTCGTCCGCCGCTACGCGGGCGGAGGAGCGGATGTTGTTGATGGGGATGGTGAAGAGGCTCTCGCCCACGCTGACCTCCATGCCGTCCATGATGGCCATGGTCAGGGGGATCTTCAGCGTGGTGGTCATGCCCTTGCCCCACTCGCTGGAGATGGACACGGTGCCGCCCACGTCGGCCACGTTCTTCTTCACCACGTCCATGCCCACGCCTCTGCCGGAGAACTCGGTGACCTCGGTGTTGGTAGAGAAGCCGGGCATCATCATGAAGCCCAGGATCTCCTTCTGGCTGTAGTCGTGGTCCGGGTCCGCCAGGCCCTGGCGGATGGCCTTGCCCAGGATGGCCTGGGTGTCCGCGCCCTTGCCGTCGTCCTTGATCTCGATGATGACCTCGCTGCCGGTGTGGCGGGCGGAGAGGATGATCTCGCCCACGGGGTCCTTCCCGGCGGCGACGCGCTCGGCCTCCGTCTCCTCCAGGCCGTGGTCCATGGAGTTGCGCACGATGTGCATGATGGGGTCGCTGATGCCGTCCACGATGGTCTTATCCACCTCGGTGTCCTCGCCGATAAGGGTGAGGCGGGCCTTCTTGCCCAGCTTCTTGCTCATGTCGCGGACGATGCGGTTCATCTTCTGGAAGGTGCTGGACACGGGGACCATGCGCAGGGACATGGACACATCCTGGAGGTCGTCGGTGAGCTTGCGCAGCTCCCGGGCGGACTTGGTGAAGTTGTCCAGACGCAGCCCCTTCAGGTCGGGGGAGGCCGTGACCATGGACTCGGTGATGACGATCTCGCTGACGACGGCCATGAGCTGGTCGAGCTTGGAGAGATTGACGCTGATGAGGCTCTCCTTGGCGTGCTGCTGCCCGCCTGCTGCGGCCGCAGGTGCGGCGGCGGGAGCGGCGGGGGACGCCTTCGCCTCGGGGGCGGGAGCGGCGGGCGCCGCTGCCGCGGGGGCCGCCTCCTGGGCGGGGGCGGCGGGCTTTTCCTCCGGGGCGGGCGCAGCCGCGGGGGCCTCCGCCTTGGCGGCGTCCACGGTTTCATAGGAGGAGACGCTGCCCGCGCCCTGGATGGCGGAGATGGCGCAGTCCCGCTCCCCGGCCTCTCTGAACCAGAGGCAGAAGCCGCCCTCGGCGATGGCCTCGGAGGTGGAGGGGTCGTTCTCCACGTTCTGGGGCACGGTGATGAAGTCGCCGCTGTAATCCTTCACGGCGGTCACCAGCATGAAGGCCCGCAGGTTCTCCATGCCGCTGCCCTCGTCGAAAAAGACGCGGATGCCGAAGGGATACGCCTGATCGGCGGCCTCCGCGGCGGGCGCGGGAGAAGCGGAAGAATTTTCCACCTCCTCCGGGCCGCCGCCGTTCTGAATTTTGTTGATAAGACTATTAATTTTATCTACGATACTGTCGATAGATTCAGAGAGAGCTTCGCCGTTTTCCACCTTCTCGATTTCGCTCCGGAAGAAGTCCACCGCCTGAAAGAGCATGTCGAACAGCTCCGGGCGAAGCGATTCGGGGACGACGTCGATGGTCTTTTCCCGGATGATAAAGAAAAGATCCTCGATCCGGTGGGCCACGGTCATGAGGGAGGAGAACTCCATCATGGCGGAGGAACCCTTGATCGTGTGCATAATGCGGAAGATCTCATTGACGCTGTCCTGAGAGAACGTGTCCGCCTGCTCCGCCGCCAGAAGGATCCCGTCGAGCTGCTCAAGCAGGGTGTTCGTCTCATACAGATACATATCCAGGATGCTGTCGCTGCCACTACCCATAAAAACGCCACCTTTTCCCGTATTTTTTCTGTTCCCCGCGGGGGGCCAAAAGGGCAAAATTCCCCCGCGCTGATTTCATCATCATAATTATCGGCAGGATGCCCACTAAAAATAAGACATCCGCCAACTTAATTATTTTCCATACCGCGCGGCGGGGAAAAATCCGCCGGTCCCCGGTATGGAAGGATTGATTGGAGTGTCGCTCATGCCAGATCTGCTCGGTGTAACCAATGCGGTCCCAGGAAATGACGCCAACTTAATAAACCGGAACATGCCCTCCATCCCCAACGACCCGAGGGTACAGAACGCGCCGGACCTCAACCGGGTCAGCCGTCCGGACAACCGCGCGGAGCGGCAGGACGCCGGAGAGACCGGCAGTCAGGCGGCCCGCTACGATTCCAACTACCTCACCTTCCTCCAGCGAATGAGCGAGACGCCGGGGCTGGTGCGCACCATGACCGAGGTGCTGCGCTCCTACCAGGGCACCCGGGTCTCCTCCGGCATGGAGGAGGGCATCGCGGTGGAGATGAGCACCCTGCTGGAGATGCTGAAGATGGACGAGGGGGAGTTCGGGGAATTTTTCCGCTCCCAGATGCAGCTGGGCAACCGGTTTTCCGGCCCCCTGTTCAACATCCTGCGGGAGGCCTACGCGGGTAGCAGCTCCGAGGCGCTGCGGGGCAGCATCCTCCAGTTCCTCAAGCGCTACAGCGACTACTCCTCCTCCGGGCACGTCCAGGGGAACCTGCTCAGGACCCTCACCCGGCTGACGCGGTCCATCCCCTCCAGCTACGGCAACCAGCTGCTGGGGATGGTCTCGGACCTGGAGGGGAAGATGGCCTCCGGGGACCGCGCGGGAGCGCTGAAGCTGCTCCAGGGGACCATCATGCCCTTCCTGGCGGGGTACACCTCCCGGACCAACGACATGGGACTCAGCCGGGCGCTGATCTCGCTGCTGGCCCTGGACGTGGCCCGGTACGAGAGCGGATCCAAGGAGGGGGTCATGCAGGCCTTCCGGCAGCTGGGCGGCAGCGCCGCCCTGCGGGAGAAGCTGGGGGGCGTGAGCGAGGTGGACCTGCTGCGGCTCCTGGAGCGGAGCACCTTCGCCCAGGCCGCCGGGAAGGACCGGTTCGCCGAGCAGCTGGCCCAGACGGCCCAGCGGGCCCTCCGGGGCGGGGCGGGCATGGAGGCCCAGGACGCCTTCCGCAACATCGTCTCCGCCTTCCTCATCAACGAGAGCGTGTATATGCCCCTGACCCACCTGGCGCTGCCCCTGGAGTGGCAGGGGAAGATGATGTTCAGCGAGCTGTGGGTGGACCCGGATGCGGAGGACAACCTCAAGAAGGGCAACGGGGAGCGGGAGAACACCATCCGCTTCCTCTTCAAGATGGACATCCAGGGGCTGGGATTCTTCGATATGGTGCTGACCTGCCAGCGGGACAACGTGGACCTCCAAATTTTCGGTCCCCCGGCGGTGTCCGACTTTGCGGGGATGGTCCAGGGGGAAATGGGCCGTATCCTCAGCGACAACGGGCTTAAGCCCGTGAACGTCCAGGTGCAGACCATGGAGCGCCCCCTGGACGTGTCCGCCGTATTCCCCAAGATCTATGAAGGAGAGAACAGTATCAATGTCAGCGCATGAGAGAGGACGGGGCGCGGGGAGAGCCGTGGCCCTGAGCTATGACGGCGGCTCCGGCGCGCCGGTGGTGGTGGCCTCGGGCATGGGGTACGTGGCGGAGAAGATCGTGGAGGTGGCCGCGGAGAGCGGCGTGCCCGTCTACGAGGACAACTCCCTGGCCACCATGCTCTCCCAGCTCTCCCTGGGGCAGGAGATCCCGGATTCCCTGTACCGGGCCATTGTGGAGATTTACGTGTACTTTCTGAATTTTGACCCCGCCGACCCGGACAAGGCGAAGCGGCAGCGGCAGGAGAGGCAGGCGGCTCCCGCGGAGGGCAGCGGCCATGTGGAGGAAGGAGGAGCAAGATAGTGGAGAGATTGTATCTCATTTTGGACAGCTCGGGTTCTGCCCTGGCCCAGGCGGTGCTGGAGTCCCCCCGGATCACGGAGGTGGTGCAGCTGCGCCTGACGAAGGAGACGGACCTGGACTTCCAGCAGATTGGGGAGATCCAGTGCATCGGACTGGACAACAGCTCGGCATCCATGCGGGGCACCGTGACGATGCAGCGGGGCGAGCGGCTGGTGATCCGGCCGGGGGCCATGCTGGGCGAGGAGGCCCGGGAGAACCTGCGGATCCAGACGGACTTCGAGAGCGTCATGTACCCCGTCTCCGGCTACTGGAAGGGCCAGAAGGGCATCCGGGGCCACGACCTCAGCTGCGGCGGCATCGCCTTCCACACCGAGCGGGCGCTGAAGGTGGGCGAGGTGGTACAGATCGTGCTGCCCGTCACCGACTCGCCGCTGCTTCTGCACACCAGGATCCTGCGGCAGCTGGACACCGACGAGGCCTGGCCCCTGTATGCCGCCCGGTTCACCAACCTCTGCCTGGATGAGGAGATGGCCATCCGCAAGGCGGTGTTCAGCATCCAGGTCAGCGCACCGAGGCCGAAACAATAGCGTTTTCCCGCCGCGGCGGAGGCCGGGGCGGTTTTCCACCGGCGAATCGCGTCTTTTTCACCGTTCAGAAAGGAGCTTTTTTCTATGCAGCAGTCAAACACCCTCCGCGCCTGGAGGAGAAAAGCGATCTCCCTCCTGCTGGCGCTGACCATCCTGCTGGGGCTGGTTCCCGGCTTCCCCGGCGCGTCGGAGACGGCCTCCGCCCACTGGGCGGACTCCTACCTCAGCCAGCTGGTGGAGTGGGGCTTCATCCGGGAGGATCAGGCGGGATACCCGGACCGGGCCCTGACGAGAGCGGAGTTCATGGCCATCGTCAACCGGGCCTACGGCTACCACGAGATGGGGGAGACCCCCTTCGAGGACGTGGCCGTGGAGGACTGGTACTACGACGACGTGGGCATCGCCTACACCGCCCGGTATATCAACGGGACCTCCCCCACCACCGCCTCCCCCAACCACGCGCTCACACGGGAGACGGCCGCCACCATCCTGGGGCGGAACATGATGCTGGAGGAGTCCAACGGCGAGCTGCTGGACTTCACCGACGCCCGGCAGATCAGCTCCTGGGCCAAGGGGACCATCAAGTCCTCCCTGGAGCACTACCTGGTCAGCGGCTATGACGACGGCACCTTCCGTCCCCAGCGGAACGTGAGCTGGGGTGAGATGGCCTCCATGGTGACCGCCCTGGTGGGCACGCCCCTCCAGGAGGCGGGCGATTACGCCCTGGGCGGGGTGTACGGCAACGTGACCATCACCTCCCCCGGCGTGAAGCTGCGGGACACCGTGGTCAGCGGGGACCTCTACATCACCGGCGGTGTGGGCCTGGGCGGCGTGGAGCTGGAGAACGTGACGGTGCTCGGGCGCATCATCGCCAGCGGCGCCGGACAGGCGGAGGGCGGCGCGGACAGCATCCTGCTGCGCAACGTCACCGCCGACGAGCTGCTGGTGGACAATCTCCAGGACAACTACGTCTCCGTGCGGGCCGACGGCGTCACGGAGATCGGCAAAACCACCGTGCGCACCAGCGCCTACATCGAGGACAACACCCCCGAGGGCCTGGGGCTGCAATATATCTCCCTGGAGGCCGAGTCCTACCCCGAGGGGGAGGAGCCTGAGGACTGGGTGCCCCCCCAGCTGGATCTGGCCGGTCGGATCGGCGAGGTCGTCAACCGCACCCCCGGGTCCCAGGTCCGGGCCGCCAGCGGCACCGTGGCCAAGCTGACCGTGGATGAGGCCGCAGTGGGGTCCACCGTCATCATCGACCGGGGGACCGTGGTCAAGGAGCTGAACCTGGACACCGGCGTGGAGGTCACCGGACAGGGCGACGTCGGGAAGCTGACGGTCAACGCCCCGGGCTGCACCGTGGAGATGCTGCCCGACGAGATCGAGATCCGCCCGGGCATCACCGCCACCATCAACGGCGAGGAGATGGACAGCGTGGCCGCCAAGGAGTCCTCCGAACAGCCCATGATCCTGGCGGGCTATCCCGAGGCGCAGGACGTCGTGCCCACCGGGCTGGACGCCGCGTTTATGACCAACAAGGCCGGTACGATCTACTGGGCCGTCAGCGCCCTCACCGACGGGTCCGTGGGCGAGGAGGACCTCATCAAGCCGCCCTCCTACGGGAATATCGCCGTGAAAAACGGCTCGGTGAAGGTGGCGAAGGGCAACGAGGAGACCATCTCCAAGGTCGCCGGGCTCACCCCCGGCGGGTCCTACTACCTCTCTGCCATCCTGGTGGACGGCAGGGGGCAGAGAAGCGCGGTCAAGGTGATCTCGTTTACTACGCCGGATAATACCGTGCCCGCGTTCAATACGGGGTATCCGAGAATGAGCAAGGTGTCCCGGACCGACAGCGTAGTGGTGGTCATGCCCAACAAGGATTGCAAGCTGTATTACGCCCTGCTGCCCGAGAGCGCCGCGGCTCCGACGGAGAATGAGCTCAAGAGCAGCGCGGTCGCCGGGGCCCTGGGCTACGGCGTGCGGGATGTGAAGAAGAATGTGGAGGACGCCTTCCGGGTCAATGATGTGATCCTGGATGAGACGACCAATTATGTGCTCTACCTGTGGCTGGTGGACGCCGATGGGGTGAATAAGGGGAAGATCACCAGCCTGAAGTTTACCACCGATGATGAGACGCCGCCGGAGTTCATTGTAAAGCCCTATGCGGAGCGCACCACGGCCAACAGCGCAAATATGAAGTTCCAGCTCAGTGAGGCCGGTACTGTCTACTGGGTGGCGTTTCCCTCCGGGAGCGTCAAGAACTTCCCCCTGGGCGAGCCCGGTACGGGTGAAGACACCGCTCCCTGGACCAGCATGTATGCCATCCAGCAGGTGGTCAACGGTATGAATATCGGCGCGGACGGGAAGTCCGGGCAGGTTTCTGTCAAGAACAATAAGGACGGGAACTTTATCGGCACCTTCAATATTACCGGTATGAAACCGGAGACCAGCTACGATGTCTACTTCGTGGCCAAGGACAACGCCGGTCCGGACCGAAACTACTCTATTTCTATTGACAAGGTGACGGTTACACCCCAGGACGCCAATCCGCCGGTCATCACGCAGCTCTTTACCAACACCGTTGATCCGAAGGACAAGACTCAGAATCCCAGGTCCAATACCGGGATTTTGCTTGAAATTTCTGAAAATGTCCGGCATAAGGACAGCAACCGGAGTTATGTCGAGCTGGGCGAGGACGCCGACAAAGAGCGTAACGGCGGGAGCACGGACCACCGGGCAGTCAATCTCCTGGCATCCACGCTCTACGAGAGCATCAAGCTTTTCCGAGTCGACCCGGAGTTGGGGCCTGTGGAGGTCAACTCGGTCTATAATACGGGCAAGCTGCCTTTCGCGGATGATATGACCCTTGATTATACCCAGGCGACGGTAGGGTATATCAGCGGCAGCAGCCGGATTCGGGTAACCTTCCCACCCAGTGCCCTGCATCTGGAAAACGGCGCACAGTATTTCTTTACGATCAAGGATCTGGTCGATCTCTCCGGCAACCCGCTGCAGCCCGATGATGAATTTTGTGTGGACTTCTGGAACAACAAGGAAAACTCTGTTGCCGCGGGACACAGCGTGAATCCCTTTGTTGTGGAGTTTGCCCGGGTGGTATTCTCCGAGCCGATTATGACGACGTCGCCGAAGGATATAAACAATCCTGATAACAATGTCTTAATGTCCAGATCGGTGAACTTCCGCATGACGCCCACCTCCACCAGCAGTGTAGACGATATTTACAGCTATGATATTGTCATCTGGAACGACAAGAGCATTGCCTATGATCTCTATTACAGGGTGGTGGACAAGAAGGGCAGATCGCTCTACGACAAGGATGAAGGGAAATATCCCGACAACGTTGGAACAGCGGAGGAGCCCATTACAGACTATCTCCTTCACAAGCCGAACGCAAATGTGGGAAGCGGCGGCAACCTCGGGAAGATAGACGAGAACGGCTGGATTTATCTGGGCAACAGCGATAAGGTGCAGCCGAACCCGGACGATTGGCGCGGCCGGTCCGTCAGTCAGTTCTTCAACGGCTGCAACACCGTTGAATCCTTCTCCAAGCTCAACAGCCTGAATGAGAATCTCTGCTATGACTTTGTCATGACGGTCACGTACTTTGACAACAAGAGCGATCCCTCCGGATGGGACGGCGATGCGTACTTCTATGTCAATGTAGCCGCCGGACAGCCGACCAACCTGATCAACCTGCCGGAGAGACCCGACACGGATGACTGGGATGAATTGGAGAGCAGGCGCCTTCTGGGCGGTCTGCAGTCTATCGGATTCTGGGGGGATGCCGATAAGGACCCCGATACGCTGGTGAAGTGGCGGAAACTCTCCCCCTCCGGTCTGCCTGCGTTTATCAGTCCTACGCCTACCCTTATCCCTGCTGCTACGTCTCTTTCCGTTAAGCTCGGGCTTACTTCGGACGGACTGGTCCACTACGCCATCAGCGAAGTGGGGGAGGACGGATCTCCGGAGATCACTACTGTCCGCGCTGTCATGAAGGGTACGGGCGGCACGACGAATGACCTGAAGGATGACGGCAGCCTGAAGGACACCGTCAAGTTGTATGACAACGAGAAGTATACGGGGCCGTTCGTGGACCATGCGGCAGTGGACGTAGATAAGCGGCTGATGTATGTCACGATGGACAGCCCTGACGCCCCCTGGGACGGCGGTACGAATGCGCAGCGGCCCATACGCTCCTGGATGAAGGGCGGCGGGCCAACGGACAGCAGCCAACGCGATGAGCCGATGGGTAAAAACCTGATCGTGTACCCGGAGAACACCACCGTTGTCAACAAGGCATGGGAAGGCAGTGAGGCGGTATCCGCCGGGGAGTTCAGGCCAAAGAAGGATATTATTGACACCCTGGAGGTAGCCGAGGAACTAAAACCGGAGACGGACTATTTCATCTATTTTGTCATCACGCTTCCGGATGACCGGGAGACGGCATCCCATGTCTATATCTATCACTTCAAGACCCTGGAAGCTTCAAAGCCCAAGACAGACATCAAGCTCCCGGGCAGAGGCTCGTCCGGTGACGTGGACATGGGTGTCGATGAGAAAAATGCAACGGCCAACTGGCGTGTATATTCTCTGTCGGATTCTACCAATGGCAATATTTCGATCCTCAGCAAGCCGTTTTCGCTCTTTACGGCCCATCCGGGCGTGAAAGATGACAATAGTGCTTATATCGACAGCACTACCGGTGAATTCGACCTTACGGAATATCGAGAGGCATTAGGCTCGGATAAGACGCCAGACATCTATCTGAAAAACAAGGACGGAAGCCTGTTCACCGTGCTGGATGCGCTGACCACGCCCTATCGCTATACGCTTGCGAAATCCGGGTATACAGACGAGCAGCTGAAAACGTTCTATTTCCCCATCAAGGGAACTTCGTATACGGCCTACGACAGAGGCTATACCGTTTTTGACATGTATGCCAATGCAGATGCCCGCGAATATCTTTACACCTTGGTTCAGGACGGCGCATTGGGGAATCCGGAAAGCGTCTCCCCCAGCGTTATCGCGGGACCTGCTGGCTCGAATGACATGAAGAAGGCCGCTTTGCAGGATTCTTACTATTATAATTTGCAGGAAATCAGCAAGCTGCCGATCATGAGCGGCAGCAGCAGCAGTTCCCGTTTCCTGTTCCTTATGACAGCGGAGAATCCGGCCATGATCACAGACGTGGACCAGAGCCACGCCACGATCGCTTCCTTCCGCGCAAGTCCCTTCCAAAAGGATTCTCTGGTCCCGCCGAAAGTGATTGGAGGCTCCGGCGGTATCACCAAGGATCAGTACGGCAATACCTACAGCGGCCGGGTGACGGTTGACTTTGAATTGGATACCTTCCTGGCACAAAACGGCGGTAATTCGCTGGATCTGACCAAGGACAATCTTTTCAAGGGAATTTATCCGCTTACCTACCCGGTTCCCTCGGATGCCATGAAGACGACAGAGGCGGTGTCGCCGCGGTCCTTTACGCTGGAAATCAACAGCATACAGGCTGGCCCGAACGGCGTCCTCTCCTTCCCGGCCAACTACTTTGCCAACCTGAGCAATATCGCGGCGGAGCAGAAGCTGGAGATTTCGGTGGGTGCGCACCCGGAGAAATCGGACGGCAAGGTTTACCTCGTCATCACATGGGGTGGAAAGGTCGTGTACGCCAGCGAGGCGCAGGCGTATATACCGCCCTACAACCTGGAGTTTGGCGGTGGAATTCAGGGCGGCAGTAACGACCCGAAACTTACGCTGGATCTGACGGACACCAATAAAACGTCTGCCAGTATTACTGCGGATATGCGGCCAAGCAATCTGAACAGCGTTCAGTACAGATGGGGACCTGCCAATTCGGATGTGATGTCTTTGACTGCCAATACGACTGCGTGGAATGCCAGCAATAGTACTACCGTCACAGCTACTCGTCCCGGTAAGGCTACTGTTACCGCATCTGGTACGGGAACGGACTCTGAGGGCAATAGTCAGGAGGCAACAAATTCGTTCCCGGTTACTGTCCTGGGCTCGGTGGATGATTTTACTAGTGCCACGGAATCAACTGCGACGGCTAATTGGGATGGGACAAATGCCTGCACTATGATAATTGGTGGAACTGTGCCCCCGTCAATTACCTTGCAGGTCAAAGCAAATGGTCAGGACCTGTCCTCCAGTGCAACGGTGAGTTATAAGATTACGACGGGAAATGTACTGTGCACGGTTGTTGGGGATAAGATCACCATAACCCCTGGCAAAAACCCGGCGGAAGGAGAGGCCAGGGTAGAGATCGGGCTGCTTGCAGATAACACGGACCTTACGCCGAACGGCAAGAAGACGATTACAATCACCCTAGCGAAGGCTACCACCTATGGCGGTCGCCCATCTGCCGACAACAACAACCAGGTTAAGCCCACCAGCCTGACCTTGGCCCACAACAATTTGAACGGCAGCACTTTGACGCTGAGAGCGGATGATAAAGCCACCACTGTCAAGGCGACCATCAATCCCCCCGAAGCGACTGGAACGGTCACTTGGGATACCACCTATACTGATACCAACGTTGCGACCGTGACCCAGAACGGAACGGTCACGCCCAACGGGATTGGCTCAACTACGGTCACCGCCAAAGTGACGGGAACCAGCATCTCGAAGACCATCACGATCAATGTCCGGGGCGCAATCAGTGGTCTGACAATGACTTCCCCCACCAAAAGCACATCAAATGTGACATGGAACAGCGGGAGCAACAGCCTGACGCTGGCGCGAGGCGGCGGCGTAACGCCCACTGCGACATTCACGGTAAAAGCGGCGGGCGATGCGGCCGTATCCAATAAGACCGCTCTTGTAACCTGCTCTGTGCCTAAGGACCAAAAAGATTATGTTAAGTGTACGATTGACCCGTCCAACAACAAGATTACGATAGCGCCTGGTTCGGCTTCACCAGCCAAGGACACAACCGTAAAGGTGACCATCGGAATCGTCACAAGGTCCGGAAGCATCAGCCTCACCCCGGGGACCAGCGATAAGCTGGTTCTGAATGTTCAGATTAAGGGGAATGATGCCAGTCTGAATGTTGCCGGGAAGCTCAACAGATGAAAAAACACCCCCATGGGAGCGGGCCTGCGCCCGCTCCCGTTCCTCTCCCTGGCAGAACAAGAAAAGGAGCGTTTGCATGAAAATCTCCATCAAACGGCGGCTTATATCGCTGCTGCTGGCATTCCTCATGGTGCTGACTCTGGCCCCCTCGGCCGGTGCCGACAACACGACCACAGACCCAGATACTGGTGACACCTCGACCACAGAGCCCGGCGGCGGTGGAACCACTACGCCGCCTGGCGGCGGTCTGGATAACCTGGAGCTGCGCGGCGATGGACTGAAGTCGGCTGAAGAAGCGGAAGCGGATTATGAGATCACGCTGGAGCCCAACGCCACACCCGGGGTGGGGGGGATTCCCATTACCGCTGTACCGACTCCGGACAGTGACCCCAATCTGCGCATTTCCTGGGCAAGTGCCGATCCTGAGATCGTAGGCGTATCTGAGAACCAGAGCAATACGAAGAACCGCTCGGCCTTTGTTTACGGCAAGAAGCCGGGCAAGGCGATCGTCACGGTTAAGGCGACCCTCGGGGAATCCTCCATCACCAAAACCATTGAGGCAACGGTCAGTGGTATCCGGGCGGAACAATCCCTGATTAACGGGATTACGGTGGCAGAGAATCAGTCCGTCATTCTAAAACTGGGAACGGATTACACTCTGTTTGGGAAACTTGAAACGACAAATGAAAAGATCACTGCTTCCGTTATCGACAGCAAGCCCAATGTTAAGCCAAGCGTTTCCTCCGATGGAAGAACCGTCATGCTGGAAGGCCGCGAGGCTGGACAAGCTACGGTAGCCCTACAGATAGGGCAATATAAGATAGAATTTTCGGTAACGGTAACGTCCAGTGAAGAACTTATTCCCTGGACCGACGGATGCAGTGCTGCGAAGCCGCTAAAGTTCTCCGCGCTGGAGGAAAAAATCGCGGCCAAGTTCACGGAGATGTTCCCCGGGGGGACGTTTTCCTCCATCATCGGCCTGAATGTTCCCACCAGTCAGGGGACCCTCTACCTGGGCTACAAGAGCCCGGAGGACACCGGCGCGGGCGTGGGCGGCTCGGTGACCTACTACTACCACACCGGGGCCCGGGGGCCCTACATCAAGGACATCACCTTCGTGCCCAACGCCTCCTTCGCCGGGGAGAAGGCGGAGATCACCTTCACCGGTCAGGGGACCAGCAGCGACGGCAGCACCCGGAGTTTTAAGGGGAAAATCGAGGTCACCCTGACCCAGGAGAAGAGCGACCTCACCGTCTCCACCAAGCGGGACACGCCCCTCAAGCTCTCCGCCAGCCTCTTCAGCCGGGCCTGCCAGGAGCAGGTGGGCTCTCCGCTCAGCTATGTCATCTTCACCCTGCCCCCGGCCAATCAGGGGAAGCTCTACACGGGGTACAAGAACGAGTGGGACTATGCCGCTGCGGTCTCCGCCAGCGAGCGGTACAGCCAGCGGCAGATCGACGACATCACCTTTGTACCCGCCCAGGGCTTCGTGGGCAAGGTGACCGTCAGCTACGCCGGGTACAGCGTCTCCGGCAGCAAGTACAGCGGCCAGCTGGTGATCCAGGTGCAGCAGGGCGTGGACGACGCCATCACCTACAATGACAACGGGGCCGGGTCCGTGGGCTTCGCCCGGGCGGACTTTGACAGCTTCTGCGAGAACGCCACGGGCCGTCTGCTGGGCTCGATCTCCTTTACCCCACCGGCGGCCAGCCAGGGGGTGCTCTACTACAACTGGAACGGCGTCCGGGGAACGGCGGTGGCTGCGGGGAACTCCTACAGCGCCGTCCAGATCGACCGGCTCACCTTCGTGGCGGCGGAGGGCTTTGACGGCGTGGTGCGCATCCCCTTCAACGGTGTGGACCGGGCCGGTGAGACCTTCAGCGGCACGGTGGAGGTCCACATCAAGTCCGCCGACGCGGGCAACGGGGACATCAGCTACACCTGTGCGCCCGGGGAATCGGTGAAACTGGCGCTCTCCGACTTTGCCAACCTCTGCCAGACCCTCACCGGGCAGCGGCTGCACTACATCAGCTTCCAGACCTTGCCGGACTTCAACAGGGGCTCCCTCTTCCACAACCGCACCAGCGCCGGGAGCATGGGCACCCGGGTGACCACCACCACCAAGTATTTCAACAGCGCCGCGCCCTATATCAGCAACCTCTCCTTCTGGGCCAAGGAGGGCTTCAGCGGCGGCGTGGAGATCCCCTTCACCGGCTGCGCCGTGTCCGGGGAGACCTTCACGGGGGTGCTTTACATCAGCAGCGGCGAGGGGGCGGGCAGCGGCTCCGCCGGAGCGGTGCGCTACACCGTTACCGGAGGGGACGGGGTGACCTTCTCCGGACAGGACTTTGACACCGCCTGCCGCCAGGCCACCAATGCGGCCCTCAGCTACGTGAAATTTGACCTGCCCTCTTCCGGACAGGGGATCCTCTACTACGACTACCGCAAGAGCAACGCGCCCCGGGCCCTGGATCCCTCCACCCAGCTCTTCCGCTCCGGCGAGGTGTCGGTGGACAAGGTGACCTTCGTGCCCGCCTCCGGCTTCGCGGGGACGGCCTACGTGCCCTTTACGGCCACGTCCATCAACGGGCGGGAGTACCGGGGGAACGTAGAGATCACGGTGCGCTCCCCGGCGGCGCTGGGGGGACTGATCCGCTATGAGACGGGAGGTGCGCCGGTCTATTTCGCCGCCTCCGATGTGCTGGCGGCCTCCGGCGGACAGCCCGAGACCCTGCGCCTCACCGGGCTGCCGGATGCCAAGCAGGGCAGGGTCTACTACGGCTACGACGGGCCCACCCGGTACAGCTGGGAGGGGAACACCTCCACCGTTTACAGTCTCTACGGGGATCCCTCGGTGTCCGAGCTGGCCTTTGTGCCCAAGGCGGGCTACGCCGGGACGGTGGAGATCCCCTACACCGCGTCGAATCAGGACGGGAGCACCTACAGCGGGACGATCCGGATTACCGTGTCGGCGCCCGCCGCCTCGGAGAATTTCGACGATATGGGCAAATACGCCGGCGCGTACAACGCGGCGGTGGACTACCTCTACAGCATGGGCGTGGTCAACGGCACCGGCGCCCGGCGCTATGAGCCCACCGCCTCCATCCGGCGGGGGGACTTCTGCCTGATGCTCTCCCGGGCCTTCGAGTTCAACGTGGGCAGCACCACCCAGGGGTTCAGCGACGTACCCGCCGGGGCCTACTACGCCCAGGCGGTGAACCAGATGTACGCCATCGGCGTGGTGGAGGGCGTAGGCGGGGGGAAGTTCAGCCCGTCGGCCTCCATCACCCGGCAGGATGCGGCCCTGATGGTCCAGCGGGCCCTCCGTCAGGCGGGGATCGATGCGCCTGACGGCAACGCCGCCGCCCTGGCGGCATACAGCGATCGCGGTCGGGTGGCGTCCTACGCCCAGGGCGCGGTGGGCGGACTGGCGCAGCAGGGGATTTTCCCCCTCTCCTCCAGCGGACGGCTGCTGCCCAGGGAGAACCTGACGAGGGCAGATATGGCCCTGCTCCTGCACCGGGCCATGACGCAGTGACCCTTTTTCTTGAAAGAAAAAGGGTCCCAAAAAGAACTTTCACGCGCTCTGCGGTTTCGGCGTTTCCGGGTTTTTCGCCCGGTAACGATACGGCGTCCCCGGCAGCTCCGGCCACAAGGTCGGGGCTGCCGGGGAATTTGCTCTTGTCAAAAGGGTGGAAAAAATGTATAATGGGATGAATAATACAGAAACTGACCGGTAGGCCAGCTTTGGTTGGAGGAGATATGGCATGATGAAGAGCAAGAGCCCGACACTGCGGTGGCTGTATGAGTACGGCGTGATTACGCTGGGGTGCGCGCTGTACGCGCTGTGCTTTGACTGGTTTTTCCAGCCGAACAATATTTCTATGGGGGGCTTTACCGGCGTGGCACAGATCATCAACCGGTTCCTGCCCGTCTTTCCCATCGGCGCCACGTCGATCTTGCTGAATATCCCGCTGTTCTACATGGGGGTGCGCAAGCAGGGGGTGAAGCTGCTGATCTCTTCCCTGTACGCCATGACCGTCGGTTCCCTGCTCCTTGACGGACTGGCGGCCCTGCACGCCTTCCAGCCCATGGAGCCGCTGCTGGCCTGCGTCTACGGCGGCGTGCTGCTGGGCGTCTCTATGGGACTGCTGCTGACGGTGGGCGCCACCACCGGCGGCACCGAGCTGGCGGCCCGGCTGCTGAAATATAAGCTGCGCCACCTGTCCATCGGGCGGCTCTGCCTGTCGATAGATGTGATCGTGATCTGCCTCTACGCGCTGACCTTCCGCAGCATCAACAACGCGCTCTACGGCATCATCGCCATGTATATCTCCAGCCTCGCCATGGACGCGGTGGTCTACGGGTCCATCAATGCGAAGATCGCCTATATCATCAGCGCCCGCAGCGGGGAGATCGCCCGGCGGCTGCTGGAGATGGACCTGGGGATCACCCTCCTCAACGGCCGGGGCGGGTACAGCGGGGAGGAGAAGCAGGTGGTCCTCTGCGCTTTCAAGCGCAGTCAGATCGCCGCCATCAAGGCCGCCGTCACGGCCCTGGACGCCAGCGCCTTTATTATCGTCTGCGAAGCCCACGAGGTGCTGGGGGAGGGGTTCGGGGAGTATACGCCGGACAGCCTGTGAGATCGGAAAAACAAAGAGAGAGCGGGGGCACGGCCCCCGCTCTTAATGCTTTCTTAAAGGATTCTTCTCCGGTTCTTTCTTGCATCCGGGGGAGGAGTCGTGTATAGTGGCTGTATTACTATGGGCAGTACAGTTGGGAGGCGTCCGGAAAATGAGAATGATCGACCTGCTCCTGGTGGGCATTATCATGATGTTTATTGCGATTTATGCCGCCGCGCTGGCGGTGCAGAAGAAGAGATAGGAGGGGAATGGGTTGCTGACGCTCAATTACCGGGATTCCCGGCCCATCTACGGACAGATCAAGGACGGGCTGCGGCGCATGATCGTCACCGGCGCACTGGAGCCGGACGAGAAGCTGCCGTCGGTGCGCTCCATGGCGGTGGACCTGGCCATCAATCCCAACACCATCCAGCGGGCCTATGCCGAGCTGGAGGCGGAGGGGTTCATCTACTCCGTGCCGGGGAAGGGTTCCTTCGCCTCCCGGCGGATGGGCACGGATCCGACCCGGCAGGCCGAGTTGGTCCGCCGCCTGCGGGAGCTGGTGGCCGAGCTGCGATACCTGGGTCTGAAGGACAGCGAGATCGTCTCGCTGATGAATGAGGGGGTGGCGCAATGATCGAAGTGCAGAACGCGGTGAAGACCTTCGACGGATTCGCCGCCCTGGACGGGGCCAGCATCACCGTTCCCACCGGCGGGGTCTACGGCCTGGTGGGACCCAACGGCGCGGGGAAGTCCACCATCATCCGGCACCTTACCGGCATCTACCGGCCCGACAGCGGGGAGGTGCTGGTGGAGGGCGCGCCGGTGTACGAAAATCCGGAGAAGAAGGTCCTCATTGCCGCCATCCCCGACGACTGGTACTACTTCCAGTCCGCCACCATCCGGGATATGATGAAGTTCTACCGGGGATTCTACCCCGCCTTCGATGAAAACCGGTACGAGAAATTCAGGGATGTCTTCGCCCTGCCGGAGAGATCCCCCATCCGGCACATGAGCAAGGGGATGCAGAAGCAGGCCGCTTTCTGGCTGACGATGTGCTGCCGCCCGAAGTACCTCATTCTGGATGAGCCCGTGGACGGGTTGGACCCCGTCATGCGCCGACAGGTGTGGAGCATCATGATGAGCGACGTCTCCGAGTACGGGACCACGGTGCTGGTCTCCTCCCACAACCTCCGGGAGCTGGAGGATGTGTGCGACCACGTGGGCATCATGAGCCGGGGGAAGGTGCTGCTGGAGCGGAGCCTCACGGACCTCCAGGAGAACATCGTCAAGATGCAGGCCGTGTGGAAGCCCGGGGAGACCCCGGTGCTGCCCCGGGAGCTGGAGGTACTCCACACCTCCAACGTGGGACGGGTCTATACCTACATCGTCCGGGGCACCGCCCAGGCGGTGACGGAGAGAATGGGACAGTACAATCCCCTCATGCTGGAGGCCCTGCCTCTGAGTCTGGAGGAGATCTTCATCTACGAGCTGGGAGGTGAGCACTATGCCGTCAAAGAGATCCTGCTTTAACAAGACCCTGTTCCGGAAGAACCTGAGCCGCACCTGGCCCCTGTGGGGCCTGCTGAGCGTGGCGGGGGCCATGGTGCCGCTGTACTTCCTGCTGGAGCTCCTGCGCTACCCCGCCGCAAGCCTGGAGTCCAGGGAGTTCGCCATCGGGCTGTATCAGATGGCGGCCTACTTCGTCCCCTGCTTTACCGGCGTCTATGCCATCCTCTGCGCCATGCTGGTGTGGGGATACCTCTATAGCGCCCGGTCGGTGGGGCTGATGCACACCCTGCCGGTGAACCGGACCTGTCTGTTCATTACCAACACCCTCTCCGGGCTGGCCATGATCCTGATCCCCTTTGCGGTCACCGGCGGGCTATTGTGCCTGCTGGCGCTGGCCTGGGGGTTCTTCGACCTGGTGGCCGTAGTGAACACGGTGCTGGCGGTGCTGTTCTGCACGCTGCTGTTTTTCGGCATGGGGACGCTGTGCGCCATGCTGACGGGACATATCTTCGCGCTGCCGGTGTTCTACCTGCTGGCCAACTTCCTGTCCTTTTTGCTGGAAGCCCTTACCACCAGTCTGGCGCAGGAGTTCCTGCTGGGCGTCGGGATGGTCCGGGAGATCGGGATGCTGGGCTTCCTCTCCCCGGTGGTGCAGATCTACAACAGTGTGCGCCTCTACTATCAGCGCCTTCCGGACGGCACGCTGGGCGAATGCAGGTTCGTCGGGCTGTGGGTGCTGGCGCTGTACGCCCTGGCCGGGCTGGCGATGCTGGCCCTGGCCTGGTTCCTCTATCGGAAGCGGCACAGCGAGTCCGCCGGGGACGTGGTGGCCTTCCGGTGGCTGCGGCCGGTGTTCCGGTACGGCGTGGCCCTGCTGGGGGGACTGACCATCGGGAGGCTGCTGTTCGAGGTGTTCTGGGCGCCCCTGTTCCAGCGGGGGTACTATGCCGACCGGATCCCCATGGGGGTGTGCGCCTTCCTGGGGGGACTGGTGGGGTACTATATCGCCTCCATGCTGCTGGAGAAGTCCCTGCGGGTGTTCCGGGGCAGCTGGAAGGGCGCGCTGATCGTACTGGCCGGTGCGGCGGCGGTGTGCCTGCTGGTGAGCGTGGATCTGTTCGGCCTGGAGCGGAGGGTCCCCCCGATGGAGGAGATCGAGAGCGTCTCCCTGCGGGACCGGGGCCTGGAGAGCGGGCCCTACACGGTGAAGGATGCCCCGGAGACCGTGGAGCGGCTGCGGCAGCTCCATCAGGCCATTGTGGACGACCGGCAGTATATCCGCTCCTATACCCCCGACTTCAGCTACGAGGAGGGAAAGGTCTTCAGCCATTTCGTGCGCCTGTCCTACCGGCTGAAGGACGGTTCCATCCTGGAGCGGGGCTACGACCTGTGGCTGACCAGGGAGCGGGTGGGCACGCCGGGGACCTATGACCACCTCCTTTCGGAATTTTATCAGGACCCGACGGTGCGGGCCAGAGACGTGGCCATCCCCGAGGGGGCGGAATTGGACAGCATCGACATCTACTGCGACTATATGAAAGACTTCTACTGCAACACCACGGACCACGCAGGCGGGGTCAACACGGAGACTCGGGCCATCTACGATGCGCTGCAAAAGGACGCGCAGGAGGGCAATGTTCCCGCCCGGGACGTGCTGCGGTTCAGCAATCAGAGCCACCAGCTCTACTTACAGCTCCAGTACCGTCTCTATGACGCCCAGGAGGGAGCATATTACGGCGGCTGCAACAGCATCTACCTGTCCCCCTCCATGACCAACACCCTGCATACGCTGGTGAAGCTGGGGTATCTCACGGAGGCGGAGCTGACAGTGTGGCGGGAGGTCCTGGAGCGGGAGGACCGGGAAATGAGGGGGGCGGTCATGGCGGAGCAGAGCGTGGTCCATCCGGAGGAGAGCATGGTCTATGCGGGGTAATTTTCCCATAAATTGGGAATAACGAAAATTACCTCTTGCCGAGCGGACGCAGATGTGGTATGATACGTCCAGAAACCCATTCCTCCCCCATTCGGGAGGAACGTGCGCCGCCCGGCGCGGGGACGGGCTCTGCGTAATGATCTAGCCGGCTTTAGGCGAACCTGGTCCCGTTTCGGCGGCGTACTCTTTCTATACGAATCCCCGCCGCCAGCACTGGCGGCGGGGTTCACTTATTTGCAGGCGTAGGGGCGCACACTGTGCGCCCGTTCTGACGATACCCACCGTATGGTCGTGCGGGCGCACAATGTGCGCCCCTACATAGCAATTCGGGAGGTCTGCCATGTCAACCTACACCTTTTCCTTTATCGGCACCGGCAATATGGGTTCCGCCCTGGCCCGGGCGGCGGTCCGGAAGCTGCCGCCGGAGTTCGTTTTTCTGTCCAACCGTACCCATGAAAAGGCCCGCGCTCTGGCGGAGGAACTGAGATGTGTCTGCGGTCCGGTCCCCCAGGCGGCGGAGCAGGGGAAATATGTCTTCCTGGGGGTCAAGCCCCAGATGATGGGGGACCTCTTGGCGGAGATCGCCCCCATCCTGGCCGCGCGGACGGACCGGTTTGTCCTGGTCACCATGGCGGCAGGGCTGACCATGGAGCGCATTGCGGAAATGGCGGGGGGAGCGTACCCCGTGATCCGCGTGATGCCAAACACCCCCTGCGCCGTGGGCGAGGGGGTCGTCCTCTGCGACGCCAACGAGAGAGCGACGGAGGGGGAGCTGCAAGAATTTATGGACGCCATGTCCGGCGCGGGTGTCATCGACCGGCTGGAGGAGAAGCTCATCGACGCGGGCAGCGCGGTGTCCGGGTGCGGCCCGGCCTTCGTGTGCCTGCTGCTGGAGGCCCTGGCGGACGGAGGCGTGGCCTGCGGCCTGCCGAGGAAAAAGGCCCTGCTCTACGCCGCGCAGATGGTGAAGGGCACGGCGGCGCTCCAGCTGGCCACCGGGGAGCACCCCGGGGCGATGAAGGACGCGGTGTGCTCCCCCGGGGGGACCACCATCGCCGGGGTCCGGGTGCTGGAGGAAAAGGGCTTCCGGGGCGCGGCCATGGATGCGGTGATCGCCGCCGTGGAAAAGACAAAGAAATTGGGGAAGTGACACCATGCTGATCTTAGCCTTTGAGTCCTCCTGCGACGAGACCGCCGTGGCCGTGGTCAGGGACGGGCGTACCGTCCTGTCCGACGCAATATTGTCCCAGGTGGACGTCCACGCCCTCTACGGCGGCGTGGTGCCGGAGATCGCCTCCCGGAAGCACGTAGAGGCCATCGCCGCCCTGTCGGACCGGGCCCTAGCGGAGGCCGGGGTGACGCGGGAGGACATCGACGCGGTGGCGGTGACCTGCGGCCCGGGGCTCATCGGGGCGCTGCTGGTGGCGGTGAACTTCGCCAAGAGCGCGGCCCTGGCCCTGGGGAAACCCCTGATCCCCGTCCACCACCTGCGGGGGCACATCGCCGCCAACTATCTGGCCTTTCCCGCGCTGGAGCCGCCGTTTCTGGCGCTGTGCATCTCCGGGGGGAACTCCATGATCGTGGACGTGGCGGGATATACGGATATGACCATTTTAGGCGCCACCCGGGATGACGCGGCGGGGGAGTGCTTCGACAAGATCGCCCGGGTGCTGGGAATGCCCTACCCCGGCGGGAAGGCCATGGATGATCTCTCCCGGGGGGGCGACCCGAACAAGTACCCCCTGCCCCGGGCGAAGCTGGAGCACGAGCTGGACATGTCCTTCTCCGGGCTGAAGACGGCGGCGGTGAACCTCGTTCACAACGCCCAACAGAAGGGGGAGGAACTGGATTTGCCCGGCCTGGCCGCTTCGGTGACGGCGGCGGTCAGCGACGAGCTGGTGCCCCGGACCATGGAGGCGGCGCGGCGGACGGGGCGGAAAATTCTGGTGGCCGCCGGGGGCGTGGCCGCCAACCGGACCATCCGGGGGGACCTGGAGCGGGCCTGCGGGGCCAGCGGCATCAAGCTGTACCTGCCGCCCCTGTCCCTGTGCGGGGACAACGGGGCCATGATCGGCAGTCAGGCGTACTACGAGTATCTGGCCGGGACCCGGGGGGACAGCAGTCTGAACGCCTTTGCAAACCTGGAGATATAGACAGCGGGCGGCGCATCAGCGCCGCCCGTTTTTTAGGACCTGGCGGAATAGAAATCATCCCGCCAGAGGATATTTTCCACGGTGGTGACGCGCTCCCCCTTGAAGTCGATCTCCATGGTGACAAGGTGGGAAAATCCCAACTTCTCCTGGAAGGCATGGGAGACGGCGTTGAAATCAAAATAGCCGCACTCTACGTAGTCCATTCCCTCCTCCCGGAACAGGCGGTCAATAACGGCCTCCACCGCCTCCGACATGAGCCCCCGCCGCCGGTACAGCCGGGAAATGCAGAAAGACAGGGCCCGGCCCTCCTTCCCCGCCAGGGCGGGCAGGTCCAGCAGCTCGCCCGGGACGGAGACGACGTTCAAATTGCCGATCACATGGCCGCTCTCTTTGAGGATCATAGCGTAGCTCCGCTCCTCTTTGTCCTTCAGCCAGTCGAAAGTCACCCGGGCGGCCTCCTCCGTGTCCATGGGGTCATTGCCCATCATATGGCACATCTCCAGATCCATGGCGTAGGCACAGAAATCCGGAAAATCCTCCTCCCGGAATTTCCGCAGGACGAGGCGTTCAGTTTCCAAAAACATGGCGTATCCCTCCGTAAATTATAAATCGCCTCTATTATAAGCGCGGCATATGGACAAGGCAAGGAAAATTTTTTCTCCCCTGTCGCAACAATTTCCCCGTGTCGATTGTATAGGTAGTGAACAGGACAGGAGGTGATCCCCCACGATGGGCGTATTGACAACAGAGGAGGTGGCCAGCCTCTACCGGCGGCACGCGGGCATGGTCTATCAAATCAGCCTGATGCTGCTGAAAAACGCGCCCGACGCGGAGGACGCCGTCCAGACCGTGTTCCGCAGGGCGATGGAGCGGGAGAAGCCCTTCGATGGTCCGGACCACGAGAGGGCCTGGCTCATCGTCACCGCCCGGAACGAGTGCAAAAACCAGCTGCGGCACTGGTGGCGCACGAAACGGGCGGACGTGGAATCGCTGGACGCCCTGGCCTGGGAGCAGCCGGGGGATGGGGCGCTGTGGGACATGATCCTGGGTCTCCCGGAGCACGAGAAGACGGCGCTGTACCTCCACTACTACCAGGGGTACAGCACCGGAGAGACGGCGGAGCTGATGGGCAGCAGGCCGTCCACCGTGCGGTCCTGGCTGTGCAGGGCCCGCCGCAAATTGAAGATTTTATTGGAGGAGGACGGCGAGTATGGAGAAAAACGAACTGAACCGGGTGTTTGACCAGGTGAAGCTCTCCCCAGAGCGGGAGGAGGCCATGCTGGCGGACCTTCTGAGCGAAAAAAAGGAGGTTTCGAGCATGAAGCAGACAAATAGCAGGCACGGGATTCGGTTGGCGGTCCTTGTGGCGGCAGCGCTGGTGGTGGTGCTGGCAGGGACGGCAGTGGGCGTGGGATACTTCGGGCGGCTGGAGGTTTCCCCCATTGGGGGTGATTACGAAAACGGATACGAGGTGACGGGCGCGTTTGAAAATGTTCCGGTGGAGCTGCTGTCCGAGGAGGTGCGGGCGCGGGCCGCGGAGATGCACAAAGGGAGTGAGGACCTGACCTTTGGCTCTTGGTCGGAGGCGGAGGCATACCTTGGCCTGGAGATTGCCAGCAACCCCATGCTGGAGGAGATGGCAAATTCAGAGTGGACGCCCCTCCACGAATGTGACGCCAAGCCTGAGGACCTTCAATATTGTGACGTTCATATGGTCTACAGCTTGGATCAGCCGAGTCAGATCATGCTGCACGCCGACTATTTCGGCGACTATTTTGCGGAAGGCCCCTTTGGCGTCAACGTGTTCGCGGCCCTTCGGGTAAAGGCTCCGGGACAAGAGGATGTACCCTTTACCTTCGGTATGAAGAACATCAAGAATGTCAGCGAAGAAAAATATGTGACACCCAGCGGCATGGAGGTCACGATCATTACCCGTGATGCCCCGATGCACAGTATGGACGGAACCACCTTTCAGCAGTCCTCTTATATCGCACATTTCGCACTGAACAACGCTGTGTTCGTAGTCTGTACGAATTTCGGCGAAGAAACCGCGGATTCCGCGCTGCACCTGCTGAAGCAGGTGCTGGACGCCTACGAATAAGATGAAGACCCCGGCCCGGGCGTACGCCCGGGCCGGGGTTCGTATTCTACAACCGGTCAACCAGGGAGTGATCCCCCTGAATCAGAAACATGAGCTTCTTTGCCGTGGGGGTGGGATTGCTCCTGCCGCTCTCCCATGCTTCCACGGTACGGCGGGAGACGCCCAGCACAGCGGCAAAGTCCTTTTGCGTCATGGAAAGGGATTCCCGGATTTCCGCGACGTTTACCACCGGCAGGGAGCGTTTGCGCACGATGGCATCAGTTGTTCGCCCCTGGCTGTGGACAAGCGCCTCCTGCAAGCCCTCCATTACCCCGGCAAAGAAATCGACGTCTTCAAAGTTCTTTTTCACCTCTTCCGGCGTCAGGGAGGATTTGAATCTCAGTTCGTCCATAGGGTTACTCCTTCCGAATAGCGTCAATGACCGCGGCAATGGCCCTCTTCTGGTCAGGCGTGAGGTCCTCCTGTACATTCTTAGGATATGCAAACAGGAGGTACAGATTCTCTTTTTCGCATACGTCCAGATAGATGACTCTGCCTCCGCCGCGCTTTCCCCGTCCTTCCAACTGGATCCGCAGCTTTCTGGCTCCGCCGGTTCCCTCTATGACATCCCCCAGCTGCGGGTTCAGCAGCAGCATATCCTCCAAGGCCGTCAGGCTATCGTCATCCAGACCCATTGCCTTCCAGCAGCGGCGAAAAGAGCTTGTGTAGACAAATTTTCTCGTCATATAGGGAAACCTCTATACGATTTTATCGTATCCCCATTATACTTTGTTTTGCATCTGCTGTCAAGCCTATCTCACAGCAATCTCATCTGCTCTCCGTCCTCCTCCTTGAGGATGGCCCCCGCTGCGGGGATGGTGCGGCAGCGGTAGCGGGGGAGGTTGGTGATGGAGGTGTCCTCCAGGTGCCTGACCTCGGACAAATGATACTTGGGTTTCAGGGTCATGACCTGTACCCCCTGGGTGGTGCGGGTGGACTTGGGGGCGAGAAGCGCCGTGTTGAAAATCAGCGCTCTCGGCTCGGTGGAGTACAGGGCCAGCTCCCGGTCCTCCTTGAGATGCAGCAGCGCCGCCAGGGGGCTCTTGTCGCTGTAAGCCCCGGTGAGCTTCCGGCGGTTGGAGGTGGTGGCGTAGGCGGAGAGGTCCACCCTTGCCGCCTTGCCGTTTTCAAAGAAGAACAGCAGGGCCCCAGAGTAGTCCCCCGGCAGGACCATGGACACTACGCTCTCGTCGGCATCCATGCCCAGTCTGGAGGGCAAATAGTCCCCCAGGGCGCTGGCCTTGGTGTCGGCGAACTCGCTCAGGCGGCACTTGTAGACCTGCTGGCGGTTGGTGAAGAACATGACCTCGGCGCGGTTGGTGGTCTCGAAGGACTGACTGGGGCCGTCCTCCTCCTTGTACTTCTGCACGTCCGCCATGCGCAGGGACTGGGGGGTGATCTTCTTGAAGTAGCCGTGGCGGGAGAGGAACACCGTCACCGGGTAGTCGGGCGTCTCGTCCTCCTCGCTGAAGACGGTGATCTCGTGCTCGTAGACGATGGAGGTCCGGCGGGGCTGGGCGTACTTCTTCTTCACGTCCTCCAGCTCCTTGACGATGACCTTCTGGATCCGCCGGGGGTCGTTTACCAGGTCCTCCAGGTCCTCGATCTCGTCCCGGAGGGCCTCGGTCTCCTGGACGCGCTTGAGGATATACTCCTTGTTGATGTTGCGCAGCTTGATCTCCGCCACGTACTCCGCCTGGATCTGGTCAATGCCGAAGCCGATCATCAGGTTGGGCACCACGTCGGCCTCGTTCTCCGTCTCCCGGATGATTCTGATGGCCTTGTCGATGTCCAGAAGGATCCGCTTGAGGCCCTTGAGGAGGTGGAGCTTGTCCTTCTTCTTGTTGAGGGTGAAGTACACCCGGCGGCGGACGCACCCGGTGCGCCAGGCGCACCACTCCTCCAGCAGCTCCCGGATGCCCAGGACCTTGGGGGTCCCGGCAATGAGGACGTTGAAGTTGCAGGAGATGGAGTCCTGGAGGGTGGTGGTCTTGTAGAGCTTGGCCATGAGCTTCTCCGGGTCCACGCCCCGCTTGAGGTCGATGGTGAGCTTCAGGCCGTTGAGGTCCGTCTCGTCCCGCATGTCGGCCACTTCCTTGAGCTTCCCGGACTTGATGAGCTCCGCCACCTTGTCCAGAATGGCCTCCACGGTGGTGGTGTAGGGGATCTCGTAGATCTCCACCAGGTTCTCGCCCTTGACATAGCGGTACTTGCCGCGGATTTTGATGGAGCCCTTGCCGGTGCGGTAGACCTCCTCCATGGCGGACTGGTCGTAGATGACCTCGCCGCCGGTGGGAAAGTCGGGACCCAGGAGGATGGAGGAGAGGCCGCAGTCCGGGTTCTTCAGGAAGGCGACCGTGGCGTTGCAGACCTCCCCCAAGTTGAATCCGCACAGCTGGCTGGCCATGCCCACGGCAATGCCCTGGTTGGCGGAGACCAGGATATTGGGGTAGGTGGTGGGCAGCAGGGAGGGCTCCTTCATGGTGTTGTCGTAGTTGTCCACGAAGTCCACCGCGTCCTGGTCCAGGTCCCGGAAGAGCTCCTGACAGATGGGGGCCAGCTTGGCCTCGGTGTACCGGCTGGCGGCCCAGGCCATGTCCCGGGAGTAGACCTTGCCGAAGTTGC